>JAKAXT010000012.1 GCA_021816425.1 Pseudomonadota bacterium
ACACCGCGGTCTCGGCCTTTGGCGGCATCTTCAGTCTCGCCCTGCACGCCGGCAATTTCGCGGCCTTCATTCAGCTCCTGAACACCGAGGGGCGCGTGCAGGTGCTGTCGAGTCCGCGCGTGTCCACGATGAACGAACAGAAGGCGGTCATCAAGGTCGGCGGCGACCAGTTCTTCGTGACCGGCGTCACCAACACCGAGTCCCTGGTCGGCGTCTCCCCGATCAGCACGCCGGCGGTCGAGCTCTCGCCGTTCTTCTCGGGCATCGCGCTCGACGTGACGCCAGAGATCGACGGTCATGGGTCGGTGGTTCTTTACATCCATCCCTCGGTGAGCGAGGTGACGCAGGTGAATCAGCAGTTCAGCGTCTCGGGCCAGGCCTTCAATCTGCCGCTCGCGTCGAGTTCCGTCCAGGAGTCGGATTCGGTGGTGCGCGCCCAAAGCGGCCAGGTGATCGTCATCGGCGGCCTGATGAAAGAGGGGTCCACGAACAACAACGCCGCGGTGCCGCTGCTTGGCAACATCCCGCTGATCGGGAATCTCTTCAAGGACAAGAAGGTGGTGAGAGTCAAGAAGGAGCTCGTGATCCTTCTGAAGCCGACGGTCGTGAACTTGGGCGAGCCGTGGCGACGGGAGCTGTCGCGCGCCCAGAGGCAGATTGCGCGCATAACGGGCCATTGAATGTACGAGCGCTACTTCGGGCTACGGGAACTCCCTTTCGGGCTTACGCCGGATACCGGGTACTATTTTGCCCACGCGCGCCATCAGGAGGCCCTGAATATGCTGCTTGCCGCCGTGCGCATGGGCGAGGGGTTCCTGAAGGTCACAGGTGAGGTGGGTACGGGCAAGACGCTCCTGTGCCGCAAGTTTCTCGCGCTGCTTGCCGCCGACCCGGAGTGCGCCACCGCCTACATCCCCAACCCCGCGCTTGGCCCCGTCGCCCTGCTGGAGGCGATCACGACCGAGCTGGCGCTCCCATCGGTCGCGGGCGCCGACCCTCAGGCCCTCATGCGCGGGCTCACCGCGCACCTGATAGAGACCTGCGCGCAAGGGCGCCGCGTGGTCTTGTGTCTGGATGAGGTCCAGGCGATGCCCTTGCAGACGCTCGAGTTCCTGCGGCTCATAAGCAACCTCGAGACCGAGAAGCGCAAGCTTTTGCAGATCGTCTTGTTCGGTCAACCGGAGCTCGACGCGCGTCTCGAGGAGCGCTCGGTCCGCCAGTTGCGCCAACGCATCGCCTTCTCCTGCCGTCTTGCGCCCTTGTCGCTCGCGGACACCGACGACTATTTGCGGCACAGGCTGCATGTGGCGGGCTACGAGGGGCCGGCGCTCTTCGGGAAGGGCGCGCTGCGCGTCTTGTATCGGGCGTCAGGGGGCGTTCCCCGGCTTGCCAACATCCTCGCCCATAAATCGCTCATGGCCGCCTACGGCGAAGGCTCGCCCCAGGTCCGCGCCCGACACATGCGGCTTGCCTGCGCCGACACCGAGGCCGCCCGCCGTCACGGAGGGCTTTTTGGTCTCATGCCCTGGGGGCGTCGATGAGTCTCATCAATAAAGTCCTGCGCGATCTCGAGGCCCGTGAGCGGGACGAACGCGCCGCGTCATCGCGTCCGGTCCTCGCGGATCTGCGCGCAGCGGCGGAACCGCCCGCGCGCTTCGCGCTTGCGAAATGGCTGTTGCTTGCGGGCGTGATCGCCATGATGGGCCTGGTCGTGGTGTGGTACATGGGTGGCGGGCATGGGGAAGCGGCGCCACCTGCGGTTGCCAAGCCCCCCGTCGCGCCCTCCGTGGCCGCGCGCCCATCGCCTCATGCCGTCGCGCCGCCGCCTCGCGCGAAGACGCCCCGGCCGGCCGCGAGCGCGCGACCGCTCCCCAAGCCCGCCCACGCCGCCGTCTTCGTATCCTCGGCGCGCCCCGCGGTCTTGCCGCATCGGGCCGCTCATCGAACGCGACGCGCGCCCGCGGCGATATCCCGGCAGCGTAAGCCCCTGACGCCGGCGGAGCAGGCGACGGCCGCGTATCGCCGCGCCGTGCAGGCCTTGCAGGCCGGGAACGCCGGTCAGGCCCGCGCGGCCTTGCATGCGGCCTTGCGCGCCCGGCCCGCGAGCCTGCGGTCCGCGCTTTTGCTTGCGACCCTCGACATCCAGGGCGCGCACCTGCATGCCGCCCGCGAACTCCTGCGCACGGCCTTGCGCGCCCATCCCCGCGCCTTGCCGGTTTTCATGCTGCTCGCGCAAATCGACCTGCGGCGCGGAAGGCCCGGGGATGCCGCCCGGACTCTCGGTCGCGCCGAGGCCTATGGCGCGGCCCGTCGGTCTTACTGGGCCTTGCTGGCGGCGTCCCGCCTGCGCGCGGGGGATCAGGCCGGGGCCCTTTCCGCCTACCATAGCGGACTCGGGCGATTCCCAGACGACGGTCCCCTGTGGGTAGGCGCGGGGCTCGCGGAATCGCGACTCGGGCATGCATCGCGCGCCCGCCAGGCCTGGCGGAGGGCCTTGCATTGCCCCCTGACCCCGGTGCTCGCCCGCTTCGTGCAGGACGAGCTGCAAGGCGACGGCGCGTCTCAGAAGCGGTAGCCCAGGCTCACGGAGATGACCGGATAGGCCCTCAGGCGGTTCGCCTGCCGCTGTATCTGGGCGCGAACGGATGCGATCTCGGCGGCCAGCGCCGGATCGGACGCGGCGCCGGGGGCGTTTAACGTGGTCGTCGGCCGATCCCACATCACGCCCAGGTCCACGCCGTAGGCGAAGCCCGCTCCCGGTCGCGCCTCATTACCGAAGCCAAGCCCGAGATAGGGCGCGAAGCGCCGGTAGGTCACGGTGCCGGTAACCGGTCCGACCGCGGAAGCCGGGGCCGTATAGCCGTTTATGTCGTAGTAGCCGTTGACGGGAATCGCGGTCAGATCGACGCGATTGTCGTCGTAATAGACGCCGGCCGTCAGGCGGAACACCCCGCGGAAGGGGTAGACGTCGGCAAGCAGCGCCGCATTGCGGACGTGCCCGCGGGCGCGGTAGTCGAGGCCGCTTGTGGTCGCGCGGCGCGTGAGGGCGCCGCCATTGCCGAGCACGCGCGCATCGAGCAAATCCGGCACGAGGGGAAGCGAGAGCGTGACGCCAAGGCCCAGGGTCCCGACCCCCGCGCTTATTCCCACCCCGGCGAAGGCCGGCACCAAGGCCGCCCCCGCCACCAGTCCCCCGACGGCCAACGCCCTCATCATCGCCACGGTCCTTTGAGCGCCCCATCGCGCGTGACGCACCATATCCCGGCGTCGCCGCGTCCCCAACGTCCTAAAGTCGCTCCCACCTTTATCGGCCGCCCGCCGCCACGTATGCTTGCGCATCGAGAATCGAGGCTGGGGCCGATGGCCGGGAATCCCTTTGCACGCCTACTGGAGCCGCTCTTCGCGCGCGCCCGCGCCCGGGATCTGTGGCGGCGCCGCGAGATCCGCGCGTCCCCCCAGGCTCCCGTGATCCAGGTCGGGCGCGAGACGCTGCTGTCGTTTGCGAGCAACGACTACCTGGGGCTTGCCAACGATCCGCGGGTCGTGGAGGCGCTGTGCGCGGGGGCTCGGCGTTACGGCGCCGGGGCCGGCGCCTCGCACCTCCTGGGCGGCCATACGGGCGCGCACCATGAACTCGAAGGGGCCTTGGCCGCCTTCACGGGCGCACCGCGGGCGCTCCTCTTTTCCACGGGGTACATGGCCAATCTCGCGCTTCTCACCACGCTTTGCCCGCGCCACGGCCAGGTCTTCGAAGACCGGCGCAATCACGCCTCCCTGCTGGACGCAGTCGCCCTCGCGCAGGCGCGAAGGCATCGTTATCGGGATATCGCGGGGCTTCGTGCCGCGCTCGCGGCAAGCGGCCCCGGAGGCCTCGTCGTAAGCGACGGCGTTTTCAGCATGGATGGCGACATGGCCGATGTCCCCGCGCTGCTTGCGCTCGCCAAGACGAAAGGCGCGGGCCTCATACTGGACGACGCCCATGCCTTCGGGGTGATGGGTCCGGGGGGGCGCGGCACGCCGGCCGCCCACGGCCTCGATTACGACACGGCCTTGGTCCGCATGGGGACCCTCGGCAAGGCCTTCGGCGTCTTCGGCGCCTTCGTCGCCGCCGATGCCGACGTCATAGAGGCCTTGATACAGCGGGCGCGCCCCTATATCTACACCACCGCCCTGCCTCCGGCCGTGGCGGCGTCCGCGCAAGCGGCCCTCGATCTCGTGATCGCGGGGGACGACAGGCGCGCCACGCTTTTTGATAATATTCGAAGGTTTCGCGAGGGCGCCTCGGCTCTCGGGCTCCGACTGCTCCCGTCCCCGACCCCGATCCAGGCGGTCGTCTTCGGGGACGCGTCGCGCGCGATCACGGCAAGCGGCCACCTCCGCAATCGCGGCTTGTACGTCCCGGCCATACGCCCGCCCACGGTCCCCCAAGGCAGCGCCCGCCTGCGCGTGGCGCTCTCGGCGGCGCATGGCGCCGATGACGTCGACCGACTGCTCGAGGCCCTCGCGACCTCGCCCGAGGCGTCCGCCTGATGCTGTTTCTTCTCCATGGCTGGGGCTTGAATCGGCGCGTGTTCGCGGGGTTGGAGAACGCCCTCGGCATCCCCGCGCGATCCCTGGATCTGCCGGGCCATGGCGAGGCCCCTTACGAGCCGGGCGCGCTCGACCCCGAAAGGCTCGCCGCGCGCCTGGCCGCCGCCCATCCGGGCGCCCACGCCTGGCTCGGCTGGTCGCTCGGCGGGCTTGTGGCGCTTACGCTCGCCGCCCGCCACCCGCAGTCCGTGAGCCGGCTCGTTCTCGTCGGCGCCACCCCCCGTTTCGGGTGCGCCCCGGACTGGCCGCATGGCACGGAGCCTCGCGTCCTTCAGGCCTTCGCCGACCAGCTGGCCATCGATCCCGCGGCCACCGTTCGCCGCTTCCTCACCTTGCAGGCCGGGGCCGGGGCGCGCGCGGAGGCGCGCGCCCTCATGGCCGATCTCCAAGCCGGCGGCATGCCGCAGCCCGCGGCGCTCGCCGAAGGGCTTGCGGTCCTCCAGGGAAGCGATCGACGGGCCCTCTTGCCATCGATCGGCGCGCCGGTCCTTTTCGTGCATGCGGCAAGCGACACCATCGTCCCGATCGAGGCCGCCCGCGCCGCCTCGCGGCTCGTGCCCCACGGACGGTTGCACGAGGCAGGCCGCGGGCACGCCCCCTTTCTGAACGCCGAGACCTCTGTCGCCACCCTCATACGGGACTTCCTTCGTGACTGATCTGAGCCAGGAGGCCATTCGCCACAACTTCGACCGCGCGGCGCGCAGCTACGACGAGGGCGCGGTTTTGCAACGCCGGGTTGCAGACGAGCTCTTGAGCCGATTCCAGTGGCTGCGCCTGGACCCCGACGTCTTGCTCGACGTGGGGACCGGGACCGGCTACGCGATCCCCCATCTCCGCCGCCGCTTTCGCAATGCCCGGATCCTCGCCTGTGACATCGCGCTTTCCATGGCGCGTGCCGCGCGGCGTCACCGGAGCCTCTGGCGCCCGACCCCGGTGTGGGTGGCCGATGCCCACGATTTGCCCCTGCGCCCCGGCGCTGTGGACTGCATTTATTCGAGCCTCGCCCTCCAATGGATGGATGCGCCACGGGCGTTCGCCGAATTTCGCCGGGTCCTGCGGCCCGACGGTCTGTTCACGTTCGCCACCTTCGGGCCCGATACCTTGCGGGAAATGCGCGCCGCGTGGGAACAGGTGGACGACCGCCCCCACATCCACACCTTCGTGGACATGCATGACCTGGGGGATGCCTTGATCGGCAGCGGGTTCGCCGACCCCGTGCTCGATGTCGAGCGCTATACCCTCACGTACGACTCGGTCCGCGACGCCTTGCGCGACCTGAAGCGCATCGGCGCGCACAATGCCGCCACGGGGCGCTTCCCGGGCCTCACGGGCAAGACCCGCTACCGGCGCTTCGAGGAGGCCTACGAGCGGTTCCGCCACGAAGGGCGTTTGCCCGTGACCTACGAGGTCGTCTATGGGCAGGCCTGGGTACCGAAGAACGCCCCACCCCCTTTCGTGCCGCCCTCCACGCGGCCCGTGATCCCGATCCGGAGCGCCTAGCGCCCGCCGGGGCTCGAAGGCCTGCCCGGAATCCGGGCGGCTCCCCGCACAGCCCTTTCCCGAGGGCGGGGCGGTGGCCGGACGCGGGGCTCGGGCGGGCGTGGGGGCGTCGCTCATGACGCGGCGACGCCCGGGTGCGGCCTGAGGCCCGTACGGGGCCGGAGCCGAGCGCGTTCGACGCGCCGTTCGGGGGCGGGGTATGCGGAAGACCCGGCACGTCGTCCGGGTTCGAAGGCCCCACGGCCCCCGATCACCCCGTTCGCGGCCCTTGCGGCGCGCGGGCTCGTGCGCCGCGCCGTCTCCGCGTGTCCCGCGATGCCGGGCCCCTTTGGGGCCCGCTCACCCGCTCCCTTTCCGATACCGGCGCCCCTAAGACCGGGCTCCCAGGGGGCGCCGTCCCGCAGGCGTCCGGGCGCCTGCACCGCGTTTTGGGATGCGCAAGCCGGTGGCGGACCAGGGATACGTGCCCCTTTTCGGGCCGTCCCCACGGACAGCAGGTCCGCATGGCGCGTCGTGAAGCGACGGTGCCGATAGAAATCCCAGAACGCCGACCAGTCCGACGCCGGACCCGCTCCTAGAACACCCCTCCATCTCCCGAATGGCGCGCCGCGCCCGTCCCACGTATCGTGCCCGTCCTCAATGGAGGCACGCCCATGAAAATATGGATACCACTCATGCTCTGCGCGGAAAGCCCGGCGGCGATGGCCATCATGCGTCTGCCGGGATACGCGCAGGGGTCCGATCTGCGCATAACGATAGAGGAGCGGGCGCACGCGATAACGGACGTCATTGCGCTCGTGGTAAGCATCCTGGCGATCATAGGGATTCTGATCGGCGCGGGCTATTTCGCGATAGGCCAGGGCGAGCGAGGCAAGAGCTATGTCGTGGGCAGCGTCCTGGGGCTCGTCCTTGCGGCGAGCGCCTATGGAATCGCGGCCCTGGTGGTCGGCGCGTGATGGCGTTCAACAAGCGTCTGGCACCCCCGAGAATCATGGGGTTGCCCCTTGGCGCGGCGATCGCGGGGCTTGTGACCCTTACGGGGGCGCTCGCCTCGGTGGTCTTGCCGAGTCCCGGAGGGCCGGTCGCGGTGATCGCGGCGATAGCCGCGCTCCCTTTCGGGATTGCGGCCGCGCTCGTCGGCGACGACGTCGCGTTCGCCCGTGTCTATTGGCTTTCGAGGCGTGAGCGGCGTATCGCCGCACGGGAGGGGCTATGGCCTTAGGGGCGCGACGCTATTGCGATGTGTATACGTGGTCACACGGCCTGAGCGAGAGCGTGGTCGCTCATGGTGACGGCGCCGCGTCGCTCGCCATCCTCTGGAACGGCCTCGATGGGGAGTTCGAGGATCGCGCCGGGCGCAGTCGCGAGTGGGCCGCCATAGAGAGGGTCCTCGATCGCCTTCCGGAGCAGTACTGGCTCGAGTTTCACCTGTGGCGCGAGCGCCGCGCCGACGCGGCGAGGGATTATCTCGCGCATTATGAGCAGGCAACGCGCAAGAGCCCATTCGCCGCGACCATGCGCCAGGCGATCGCCGAGCATCTGGCCCCCCATTTCCTCGTGAACGTCGTGGCGCTCATCGTCGGGCGTCTGCCAAGAATGGAAGCCGGCGTGCGACGGGCCCTGAACGGGCAGGCGCGCCGCGCAAAGGAGCTGGAGGCCCTGGCAGCGGAGCTTGCATCGCTCTTGCCGGGCGGCCGGATCGCGACGGTCCACGAATACGCCGGCCTCGTGCAGAGAAGCTACGACAAGGGTCCCGCGCTCGCGGCCTTCGATCCATGGCTGTCGCTCGCCGAACAGCTGGTGGTCGTGCCCCCGAGGCCCCAGAGACGCGCCTTGGACGTGGATGGGCGGGTCGTCCGCATGCACTACCTGCATCTCTATCCCGAGGTCGACTCCGCGTGGATTCTCCCGAGCGTTTCGGGCTCGATCAGCCTGCACGTCTCCCAGGTCGTCATGCCGGCCACGACGGAGCGGGCGCTTCGGGCCTCGGAGCGCGCCGACAGGCTCGCGCAGGGGGGCCTTGCAAACAAGGGCCGGGAGCGGCAACTGGCGGCGCTGAAGGAGATGCAGCATTTCCGGCAGGAGGTGGCCGACCATGACTGGCGGGTGCACCGCAACGCCTACATGGTGTGCGCGGAAATAGAAAACGTGCCAGCGGCGGCGCTCACGCAGCTCATCGAGGGTTTGCAGGGCCGGGGCGGGCGCGTGCGAGATGACGACTTCGTGCAGCTTCCCTTCTTCCGGGTATCCCAGCCCGGGCAGGGCTACCGCGCGCCGATCTGGCGGCCGGATCACGCCGCGTTGATAGCGGCCATGGCCCCGACGCAGGTGTTCCGTGCCGGTTCGCCGCACCCCGAGTCCCTGCGATTGGGGCTTGCCTCCCAGCCGCTCCACTTCGATTACAGCCATCAGGTCGTGGCGCACGGCTTTACGGTGGCCATGACCGGCGCCGGCAAGGGGGTCGACAAGGTGGCGACCATGATAGAGACCTATCCCTTCGGGGTGGACTGGTATGTCCTGGAGATCGGGTCGACTTACCGCTGGGCCGTGGAGGCGCTCGGGGGCCGCTATACGAGGATCGATCCGGGCACATGCGCGGTGAACCCCCTGCCGCGGCGGGCCCCGGGAGCCGCGGGCCTCGATCCGCTGCTCGCATCGGGCACGTTGAACATCCTGGCCTTCATCCTCACAGACGGGCGCACGCTTCTCGATTTCCACGAGCAGGCCGCGGGCGCGGCGGCCCTTACGCGGCTCTACGGAACCGACGCGCCCACCGATCCAGGGCTCGCGGACTTCCTCGTCTCCCTTGAGGAACTGACGGACGTAAGCCCGGAACAGCGGCAGGCCGCGCACGTCATGGCGGCCAACCTGCACAGCTTTCTCGAGACGCCCGAGGGGCGGATATTCGCGGGCCCGGACAACGTTCATCTAAGCCCCGGCATCAGCGGAGTGGATCTCAGGGACGTGGACAGGGCGAGCCCGAAATTGCTCACCTTCTATCTCGTGTTCCTCTGCCTGCGCTTCCTGAATCTCGCCTTCGCCAACAGAAACCAGGCCCGTGTCCTGCTCGACGAGATCCACCGATTCGTGGCCCACGCCCCGGGGGTCTTGTCGCGTCTCGTGTCGGAGATCGCGCGCATGGGGCGCAAGGAGGCCGCGGCGGTCGATATCGTGACCCAAGGCCTCGCCGAAATCGATCTCATGGAAAAGGAGATCGTGAACTCGATGCCGCTGCGGTCCCTTCTCTACCGCAACGACGGCTGGGAGGAGATCGCCGCCCGCATCGGGATGCCGGAGAGGGCGCTCCAGCTGTGGAGGCGCCTGCCGTTCCCTTTGAATCTGCCCTGGCGCCCCGCGATTCGGTCCGTGGGCCCCGAGTACTACGGTTTGCGCCTGACCTTCCCGCGCATGGTCCTGGCCCTTGCCGATACGACACCCGAGGGGCTTGCACGCAAGGAACGGCTGGGCGCGGAGTCTTCCGACCCGCTTGCGCGCCTTGCCCGATATCTGGAGGAGCGGCCATGACGCGGCTTGGCGCAGCGGCGCTTTTGTGGCTGGGCGCGATCGCGCCGGCGTGGGCGTTCCTCGGCGTGGGCGACGTCACGTTCGATCCGCCGGTGCATGCGGAGCTCGTCAGCCTCCTCGATCAGACGCTCGCGATCTATCGCACCGCCTTGCGGGAGGTCCGCAGGCTCCAGACGGTCGAGTCGACGCTGCGCGAGGCCAATCGGGACGCGCGCGTCATCGCGAACGGGGATCTCGCGCGTTACGAGGAGCAAGGCCTGCCCGCGGGCCTGCCGCGGGGCCTGAAGTCGCTGCTCGCCCGCACCGGCGCGGCATCGGACAACGCCAGCGCGTATGGCGGCTATCTGCGCCAGCAGGCGCGGCGCTTCGGGCGGCTTGCGCGCCTGCGTTGGTTGAGGCGCGGCGTGAGGCGCGACGCGCGGCTCTCGGCCACGAGCCTCGGGGTCCGTACGAGCGGCGAGGTCACCGCCCGCTCGACCGCGACGCTCGCGGGCCTGGCCGCAAGGCGGGCCCGGTCCCGCGAACGGCGCGCCATACGCCACGCCGCCGAGCGGCGCAACGCCCGGCGCCTGCCGCGGGAGGCGGCGTCCTTGTATCGCGCCTTTGGGGGCGGCCATGAATAGCGCCTCGCTCGTCGTTCATCTCCTGGGCCACTTGGCGCCCGGCGGTGTATATCGTGCCGCCGCGCCCGTGGCGGGCGTCCTGATGCGTACCGTGACGCCGTCACTGTTCGTGGTGGCCCTGTACACGCGGCTCCTCGAGGCGCAGATGGATTCCGTGTCGGGCTTCGGGCAGCTCGCCCACGTCATCCGCGACATCGTCGTCTGGGGCGTCGTCCTGGTGGCCTATTTCGCGCTCGGCGGCCTTCTGAATCACTACCTGAACGCCTTGTACGTGGCCATGGGTCGCATAGGGTCGCTGCGCTCGGTGGCCACGCAGATGGCGGCCTTGCTCGACGTCGCGGCCAAAGGCCCGAGCGGTGTGTGGAGCACGATAAAGGAGATCAATGCCCTGCCGTTACGCTTCGCGACGGTGCTCATCTACTACGCCACCTTGATCATGACGACCTTCCTCCAGGCCCTGCTGCGCATTGCCCAGGCGATAGGCTATGAGTTCGCCTTCCTCTACGGGCTCATCGCCCTACCGCTCGCCCTTAGCAGGACGCTGTCGCTCGCGCGCGGTTTCGCGAAGCTTATGGGCTTCTTCATCCTTTGGCCCATCGTGCAGGCGCTGTTGCTGGCCGTGTTCTCGCCCCTCTTCACCCACGCGGTGGCCGATCTCCAAAAGCTTATCGGTCCCGCCGATTACATGACCGTGTACGCGCACATGCTGTTTACCATCCTGAACCTCATCCTGTGCGCCGTCCTGCTCGCCGCTCCCTACATAACGGCAGGCCTCATAGAGAACGCGGGCGCCGCCCAGCCCCTGCTCGCCCCCGCCCTGGCCGGACTTTCGTCGGTCGGGACGACGTTCGCGGCGGGCGTCGGTCACGGGACCGCGCGGGCGGTCGACTACTACTTGTACGGCCCGGACGATGACGTCCTCTCCGTGCCCCCGAGGCCCATGCCCGAACTGCACGTGCCGCGCGACCCGGACTTCATCCCGAGTGGACAGGACGGCGGTGCGCCGCACACGAACTACCTGAAGCCTCAATACGACGGGCCCCCGAAAAAAGATCAATCCGATGACTTCTCCAGACGCTAAGGTGTGGGGCCGCCATGGGCCCCAAGGGCTTCTGATGCAGCGCCTGGCGCGCTACGCGCTGCTGGGTTGGGGGCTGTTCGCCTGCGCCGCCGCAGCCTTCGTGGTGCTTGCGATCGTGGCCGTGTGGCGCACGCCGCCCATCATCGCCGTCGACCGCTCCGGCACCGTTCTCGGGCGCATGCAATGGCTTGACGCCGCGCACAGGTCGCGGCGCGACGTGATCGCGGCCTCGATGCGTTTTCTGCGCGATTATCTGAGCGCCAACGCCCCGACCGTGGTCCCGGACTACATCGAGGCTCTGGACATGATGGCGCCCGCGCTCAGAAGCACGACCGTGGCGGCGCTTCGCAAGACCGCCTATCTCGCGCGCGTCCGCGCGGCGGGCATACGCTCCTGGGTGAGCTTCGCCGAGGGTCGCCGCCGGCCGCGCGTGGTCCGCAAGGGCGCGCGGGAATTCCTGGTGCGCCTGGAGGGAACCCTCCATGTCGTCGTGCGGACCGGGCGGCAGTACCGCGAGCGCTTCGCGTATTTGCTGACGGCGATCGCCGTGGCGCGTCGTCCGCACGACACAGCCGGCCTACGCATCGAAGGAATCGACCCGCTATGACCGCCCCCATGCCGACTTTGCTGCGGCCGCTTGCGCCCCACGCCCGCGTGGTGGTCTTGCGGCCCTACCGCGCATTGTCCGCCGCCATCGTGCCCGACCTCGGGCTGCGGCTCGTCTTCCCAAGCGGCGCGCCGGCGGCCCGCTTCGCGCTCACCAACCCCCTGTTCTCCGCCGCGAGATTGGGCCGGCGCGCCATCCTGATCACCGTGGCGCGCGGCATGGCCCGGCGTTACTGCGGGAACGCGTACATGGATTGGGAAGGATATTTCGTCTCGCTGCTCGTTTGCACGAGCGCCCACGGACGGCATTACACGAGCGACATCCTCTTTCGGCGCCCGAGCGTCCCCAGGCCCCCGGTCGCGGTGCGTCCCAGACCGCGTTCCCCGTGGGCCGCGGCGTGGGCCTACGCGGCCTTCGGGCCCGTTCCCCGGATCGCGATCCGCAAGCGCGTCGCCTTGAAGCGGGGCGCGAGGACCGTGGTCCTCTCGGTGCGGCGCATGTTGCTCATGCCGCGTACCGCGGTCCTCGGCTTCGCGCTCGCCGGGGACGCGGGGCCCGGCCCCGTCGATGGCGCGATCCTCTACCGCGGCCGCGGCAAATGGCGGGAGGTGCCGACGATGCTGAGCTGCAGGGCAAGCGCCGCCGCCGGGGGCGTCGCCTGCGCGCTCTCCCTGGCGCCCCCCAAGGACCCCGTAAGGCGCTGGCATCTCGTCGTCATGACCGCGCTTGGGGCGGCGCGCCTGTCATGGTGACCGCGGCCGTGCGAGCCCCCACCGTCATCGTGCACCGCCTCATAGACGAGCGGCCGGCGCCACCGTCCCTGTTCCATCGCCTTCTGGCGCTGGCCGGGGGTCCGGCGCGTCGCCCGCGGCGGCCGAACCCTCCGCCCCGGCCGCGCGCGGCCCTGCCGTTTGCCGTGGCCGCATCGCGCGCGCGGCCCGTGATATTGCCCAACCCGCCGCATGGCCTGGGCATCCGGGCCGGCACGTGGGTCGCAGTCACGCTGCGCCGCGGCGTCACCGATGTCGATTCGACCCTGGTCGTTTTGCATGTGGGGGCGCCTGTGCGCGGCCTCTGGGGCGTCCTGCCGGCCGGCACGCGGCTTTTGGGGCGGGTGGAGGGTCAGGCCCTCGGGCGGATCCGCATCGCCGTAAGTCAGGCGGTCACGCCGCGCGGGCGGCGCCTGCCCTTCGACGCGGCGGTCTTTGGGGCCGACCGGGGGCCCGGGCTGCCCGCCTACGTCGTGGGCGGGCGGCGCAGGACGGTCCTGGCCGCGTTCGCCTCATCGGTGGTGGAGGGTGTCGATGCGCTCATGGGGTCGGCCGCGGCGCAGGGCTCGGCCGAGGCCGCGGCCCTGGGGCAGGTGGGTACGAACACGTTGAACGCGGCGGCCGTTTGGCGCGCCCCGCGCCGGATTCTTTACGCCCCGGCGCAGCAAGGTTACGTCCAGACACAAAAGGGATCGTGATCATGAAAACATGGGTAAGGAGGGTGTGGCTTGCCGCGGCCCTGGGCCTTGCGCCCACCTGCGGCGCGTGGCGCCTGTCGGTGGGCGGCGGCCTTTTGGCGGGCATCGTGCCGGCGCCATCGCCCGCGGCGACCGCCCTCGGGTGGCAGTTTGCGGGCCAGTGGACGCGCGAGGGCTATGTCGGGCAGCGGTGGCTGGTCGACCTGACGGCGGGCCAATTCGCGACGCGGCCCGGGGCGGGCGGCCTGCTGGAGCGGGGGCGCGAGCTGGGCGGGCTCGTCTTGTGGGAGCGGAGGGTCCCGTTCAGCTACGCGTTTCGGCCTTGGGTGGGGGTGGGCGCCGGCGTCACGCACTACCGGTTCGATGACCGACTGCGCCTGAACGCCAATGGCTACGCGGTGGGCACGAGCCCCGACGACTCGGAAAACGATGCGGATCTCGGTATCGGCGCGAACATCCCTTTGGGTCGGTCATGGTCCATCGGGATCACGGCGCAAACCGGCTTCCCATCGCACCTGTCGACGTTTGGCGTAACTGTTCTATGGAGGCTATTTTGAACAAGAGACATCACGGTCTATGGATTTTCGTCGCGGGGCTTGCATTGAGCGGATGCCGACTGGGGAACCCGGCTTCGCCTCCCGCGCTCCCGCCCGGACAGATCGACGGGTACGTGGTGAGCGGGGGGCCCGTGGCCGGGGCGTCGGTCACCGTCACCGGTGCGGGCGGCACCTTGGGCGCCACGCGCACGGACGACAGCGGACACTTCGCGCTCGATGTCCAGAGTCTGGACGCGACGCTCGAGGTCACGGCGAGCGGCGGCTCCTATGTCGGCGCAGGCGGGACCAACGCCACGTCCGGCGTGTTGCGCGGGGTCTTCCCCTATCAAAACGGCGGCGCAGTCCAGGTGGCGGTGGACCCGTTGACCACGGCGATGGCCGCCTATGACGGTTATCTCCAGGGCCAGGGGGTCGACCTGAACGACGCCGCGGTGCGCGCACGCGCCGCCTTCGTCGATTGGCTCGGCTTCGATCCGACGACGACGCAGCCCGTGATGCCGGCGGACGCCGGGACCGGGACTGCGCTCACGAGCGGCCTGCGCCACGGGCTTGTGGTCGCCGCCTTGACGCGGTTTGCGCGCGAAAACGGGAGCCGTACCGGCACCATCGCGGGGCTCATGGCATCCGACCTCGCCTTCGACGGGATCCTAGACGGCGTGGGCGCAAGCGGGCCTCTGAAGCTCGGCGCCCTGCCCTTGTCGACGGCGGCGTATCGGCAGGGGATCGCCCAGGCCTTCCTGCAGGCGGCCGCGGCCGCGGCGCCCGCCTCGCCCGACGCCCTTCCGGGGCCGAATGCGGCGGCGCTCCTCGCCTACGCGCAGACGCTCGCCCAATCCCCCTCGCCCCTGTTCGGGACCGGGCCCGCGCCGGCGTTCCCGGGCGGCGGCCTTTCCTTGTCTCTGTCGCCATGGGCCGCGTGGACGCACGGGCCGATCACGATCGCGGGCACGACGAGCGATCCCTATGGGCTTCCGGTGGCGGTGACGATCGCCATCGATCACACGCCCTACCAGACGGTTACGGCCGCGCCCGCTTTCGCGTTTCTGATCGACACGAGTGCGTTCGCCGACGGCACCCATGACCTGTCCGTGAGCGCCCACGATGCGGCCGGGGAGAGCGCCTCCTACGACGGGTCGCTCGGCGTCGACAACACGCCGCCGCAGGCCTGCCTGTCCGTCTTCCAGCCGACCATGCAGGGCATCATGCTCGCGGGAAAGTGGCAGGACCTCTCGGGGGTGGTCGCGGCAAGCGCCGACGGGGTCGCGCTTTCCCTCTTCTCCGCGGGCACCTGGGAGGGCGTGGTGCCGACGCCGTTGCCGTCGCCCACGACGGTCACCTTCGTGGATGCCGCCGGCAACGAGCAGAATTATTCGTGGGTATTGGACGGCCAGACCAATCCCGCGCCCTGCTCGTGACCGGGGCCGATTGACGGGCACGGACGCCTCCGGTAGCGTCAGTGCCATGCCCGACAAGGACGTCGGGCCGTGGCCCTCAAGTCAAGGATGAATTCGATATGGAAACCCTCGCGATCCCGCTCCCCGCCAATCTCCCGCCGGATGTGTGCGCGGAGATATCGAAGCGTGCGTGCTATTGCGACACCGCTATCCTGAAGTCGCGCTACCGCCAGGACTCGAACTGTCTCGAGATCGACCTGCAAGGCACGGGCGCCGGTGGTGATGTCGCCGCCAAGCTCGAACACCTGATCGGAAAGATGCAGGGCGAACGCCTGGCCGTGACGCCGCGCGTCCTGCGCGACCGCTCGCGCGACCCGGACGGTTTCGTGCCCACCGCCTACGAGCAACTCGCGGCGCGCGGCCACGTGTGGGCGGCCGGCCCGGGCGTGGTTGGCCGCGGCGGCGCGTTCATGCGGCTTTTGGGCCGGCTCGATGGCGCCATAGAACGGCTCGCGGTGCGCGAGTTCCAGGCCACCCCGCAGTCCTATAACTCGCTCGTCCCGAGCGACTGGTTGCGTCGCGCGGGCTACTTCGGTTCGTTTTCGCATTCCGTCACCTTCGCGGTCCATCTGAGGGAGGACTTCGAGGCGATCGAACGCTTCGGCAGGCGCCATCGCCAGGGGGAGAACCCCACGTTCGAGGAGGCAGGCGAGCTCGCGCCCCCGGAACATTGCCTGTCGCCCGCCGTGTGCTACCACACCTACGGCGCGCTCATGGGGCAGCATCTTTCCGCGGGGGCGGCGTCGGCCTTCACCGGCCACGGGCGATGCTTCCGGTACGAGTCGAAGAACCTCAAAGGCCTCGATCGGCTCTGGGAGTTTTCCATGCGCGAGATCGTGTGGCTCGGTGACAGCGAGGCGGTGCTCGGTGCGCGGGAGCGGGCCATCGACGCGGCATGGAGGCTCGTCGAGCTCCTCGACCTGTCGGCGCGCCTCGAGACGGCCTGCGATCCGTTCTTCGCGAGCGATTTCCCGTCGCTGCGATTCTTCCAGCTCGCCAACGACTTGAAGTATGAGCTGAAGATCGACGTCGCGCCGGGCGAATCGATCGCCTGCGCGTCGTTCAATTATCACGAGCGGTTTTTCGGGACCCGATTCGAGATCACCGCGGACCGCGGCGAGGCCGCCCATACCGGGTGCGCGGCCTTCGGCCTCGAGCGCCTGTTGTACGCGTGTTATTGCCAGCACGGTCTCGAGCGCGCCGAGGCGCTGGTCGAGAACGCGGCCGCCCGTCTTTAGGCGGCCCCTTGGAGTCTTCGCGAGTTATCGTCTTTGACTGGAGGAGCGGGTCCGACGCAAGCCGGCCCGAGCGACGGTGATGAATATTCAGCCCATGGAATTGTTTGACGAGGTTGTGAATCCCGACCTGGACGAAGTGAGCGCCCTCATGCGGGCGAACTGGACGCCGCCTTGCTGGCTCTACGAGCCGGACCTTTTGGCCATGCACATCATGAGGCCCACCGCGGACCCGTCGATGGCGGTGGGCCTGCGCGCGAAGAGCGGCGAACTGGCCTCCTATCTCGCGTTCGTGCCCCTGCGCCTGCGCATCCACGGCCGCATCTACAAGGCCGTGTTTGCGAGCTTTTTCACGGTTTCCGGCCACTACCGGCGTCATCGCCTGAGCGATCGCCAGCAGGGGCTCATGGTGGATCGCGCGCGCGATCGCGGTTATGAGGTGTACGCGGCGGTCACCGTCGCCGGGACGCCGGCCAACCAGACCGTGGCGCGGGCGTTCGGGGCGCGCGGCCTGCCGGTGCGCGCCGCGTACAATTTCCGTTACCTCGCGGGGGCCCGGGCGATCGTGGCGACCCGTCTGGGCGCCGGCGCCGCAGGAAATGTGCGGCCTTACGCGCCAAGCGACGAGGACGTCGCGTTCGCGCTGCTGTCGGAGGCCGCGGCCTGCGCGCCGCTTGCGCAGGTGGTGGAGCGCGAGGACGTCGACTTCTCTCTGCGCGGCCGGCCGCGGATCAAGACCTACGTCTACGAGAGCGAGGCCGGCGTCCAGGCCCTCATGAGCGTCTCCTTGCTGCCGGTGCTGTCGGGGCGGGTCGGTCTGAACGCTTATGTGGAGGCGCTCGCGCTCGGGCGCCTGGAGCCCGCGGCGCGCATGGCCTTCGTCGACGCGGTGCTGCGTTCGGTGCTCCTGGAAGGGGCCGAGGCGATCATGGTGCCGGACACGGGCCGCGCTGATCTCGCGGTGTTCAGGCGCCTGGGCTTTCGGGCCGCCCCACGGAAGCTTCGGCTTCTGCTCGCCCCCTTGCGCACGGACGTGACCGACCTTCCGGAGACGGTGGATGGGTTCTGCCTCGACGTGTTCTGAGCATGGCGACGGGTTTTAGGGAGACCGTGCGGGTCCTGCTCGCGGGCCTCGGGACCGTGATCGCGCTGCCGGCTTTGGTCATCGCCGACTGGGGCCGCCTGGACGAGGGTTTCATCCTGGGCGGCCAGGCCCTCGCCCTGGTGCCGGGGGTCATAGGCGATGCCGCGCGCGCCGCCTTCTATGCGCGCACGCTCGCGCTCTTCGAACCGGGCGCGGCGGTACGCTTCGGGAGTTATTTTTCGAAACGCGGCGCGCGCGTCCATGCGGGCGCCGGGATAGGGGCCTATTGCGTCATAGGCCTGGCCGACTTAGGGCCGCGCGTGCGGATCGCAAGCCGCGTGTCCATCACTTCGGGTCTTCATTATCACGGCAGCGCCGCCCGCGGCGTGGAGGATCGGGACGTGGTCGAGCGGGTGACCATAGGCGCCAACACCTGGATCGGGGAGGGGGCGGTCATCGGCGCCGACGTAGGCGCCAACTGCATCGTCGGCATGGGGTCGGTCGTCATTCAGCCGGTTCCGGACGGGTCCACGGTCATGGGCAATCCGGCCCGGCGCATCCCCACGGCCGCCTGAGGGCGGCCGCAGCGATCAGGCGGGCTCGGGCGAGAGCAGCACACCCTTCATGGTATCGAGGGCCTTTTTCTCGATCTGCCGGATGCGTTCGGCGGACACCCCGTATTCTTGCGCGAGCTCGTGCAAGGTCGGCTTCTCGGTGGCAAGCCAGCGCCTGCGGATGATGTCCTGGCTGCGCCCATCCAGGCACACGAGCGCGTTTTGCAGGCGATCGTGCTGCGAGGTCTCGGCATCGGCGGAAGTCAGGAGACTCTCCGGGTTATAGCGCATGTCCTGGAGAAAGCCGGCCGGCGACGAGCGGAAATCCTCGTCGTCGCTCTCGTCTTGCGCATCGAACGGCACATCCGTGCTCGCCATCCGCGACTCCATCTCCTTGACGGTGTCGGTCGGCACGTCGAGGTCCGCAGCCAGGTTCGAGATCTCGTTCTCGTTCATCCAGCCTATGCGGGCCCGCGATTGGCGGAGGTTGAAGAACAGCTTGCGCTGGGCCTTGGTCGTGGCGACCTTGACGATGCGCCAGTTGCGCAGGATGTAATCGTAGATCTCGGCACGTATCCAGTGGATGGCGAATGACACCAAGCGGACGCCGTGCGCCGGATCGAAGTGCTTCACGGCCTTCATGAGGCCGATGTTGCCCTCTTGGATGAGATCGGCCTGCGGCAGGCCATAGCCCGCGAAGGCCCGGGCGACGCGGATGACGTAACGGAGCTGGGACAGCACGAGCTGCCGGGCGGCCTCGAGACTATTGTGCTCCCGGTACTCGATCGCGAGCGCCCGTTCCTGATCGGCGTCCAGCAGGGGCGCGGCATTGGCGAGGCGCATGTAATGCGAGAGCCCGCCTTCCGCGCTTACGTTGACGGCGATTGGCAAGGTTTGTGTAGTCATTTCCTACCCCCTTTCGACTGTCCATATCGACCTGGACGCAATTTTAGCATTCTCGGCCTGAGAGTGCTAATTCCCGTGAAAAGTTCCGGCGGCAGGCGGTCGCGTCTCAGGCCTCGCCCCGGCGCAGGGCCCGCGCGACCGCGATGCGCGCCCCGAGCCAGCCGAGCGAGGCGCCCAGCGCCAAGAGCGCCAGGGCCTGCTCGAGGCCCAGACCGGACAGGCGGTAATGGGCCCCGTAGGCGCGATCCAGGGCCGCCACGGGCCCCTCCAGGGCCACGAGCCCGGCCTCGAGGACCATAAGCGCGCACAGTGCGCCCAAGCCCCCGGTCAGCGCGCCGATATACAGGAAGGGACGCCGGATAAAGGCATTGGTTCCCCCGACCAGACGAACGACCGCGATTTCGGTGGCACGGCTCGCCACGGTCGCGCGGGTGGTGTTGGCGAGAATAAGGACGAGGGCGAGGCCCAAGGTCGCCGCGAGGATCGCCACCAGACGCCGCCCGAGGGCGAGCGCGGCGTCGAGGCGCTCGACCCATACCAGGTTGGACTGGACGTGCGCCACATCGGGCAAAGTCTTGAGCTGCGCGGCGAGGCGCGCGACCGACCGGGGCCCGGGACGCGCGGGCGCGACGATGGCCACGCCCGGCAAGGGGTTGCGTCGGCCGAAGAGGCCCATGGGCCCGAGCCCGGAGGCCCTCTTGAATTCGCGCAGGCCCTGGGCGGGCGAGATGTAGCGCACCGCGGCCACCCCGGGGACGCGGCGGATGGCGGCCACGGCCTCGTCGTCTGCGCCGCCCCTCTTCAGGTAGACCGAGAGCGAACCGCGCGGCTGCCACCCCTGGCTCAGTCTCTGCAGATTCACCAGCCCGACATAGAGACCGGTCGGCAAAGCGAGGGTCAGGCCGATCAGGATGATGGTCATCAGGGTGGGCGCGGGGCTGCGCGCGAAGTCGCCGAGCGTCCTCATGAAGACCTGCGCATGACGGGTCATGTAGGCCTTCATGCCGCCCCCAGCATATGCCCCGCGCCAAGGCGTATGACCCGTTTCTTCAGGCGCTCGATCTGGCGGAGGTCGTGGGTGGCGACCAGGACCGTGACGCCGTGGTCGTTGAATTCGCGAAAAAGGTCGATGATGTCGTCGGACAAGGCGGCGTCGAGGTTGCCGGTCGGTTCGTCGGCGATGAGCACCGGCGGGCGATGCACGAGCGCGCGGGCGATGCCCACGCGTTGCTGTTCGCCGCCGGACAGGGCGAGCGGGAAACCGCGTTCCCGGCCCCTCAAGCCCACCTTGTCGAGGGCCGCGAGCACGCGCTTTCGGACCTCGTCCCCGGTCATGCCTGCCACCACGAGCGGCAAGGCCACGTTGTCGAACACCGTGCGTTCGTTCAAGAGGCGGTTGTCCTGGAACACCACGCCGATCTCGCGCCGGAAGTAGGGCAGTCGCCGGGCGGGCAGCCGCCCGAGGTCGTGGCCGTTGACCGTGATCTGGCCGCGCGTGGGGCGCTCGAGCAGGCAGATCAGCTTCAGTACGGTGCTCTTGCCGGCCCCCGAGGGCCCGGTCAAAAAGGCCATCTCGCCCTTGTCGAGCGAAAACCCGACATCACTCAAGGCCTCCGTCCCCAGCGGGTAGCGCTTGAAGACGTGTCTAAGTTCGATCACTGAGGAGTTCCGCCGGCAGGACCGCGTCGACGAAGGACCGGGCGTCGAAGGGGCGCAGGTCGTCCACGGACTCGCCGACCCCCACGAAATAGATCGGCAGCCCGAAGCGTTTGGCGAGCGCGAACACGACGCCCCCCTTGGCGGTCCCGTCGAGCTTGGTGATGCAAAGACCCGTGACGCCTACGGCCTTGTGGAACTGCTCGACCTGCGCCACGGCATTCTGGCCTATGCCCCCGTCCAGGGTCAGGATGACCTGGTGGGGGGCCTGGGCGTCGAGCCGCGCGAGCGTGCGCTTGATCTTAGCGAGTTCGTCCATGAGGCCGGCCTGGGTGTGCAGGCGGCCGGCGCTGTCGATGAGAAGCACGTCCACGCCCCGCGCCCGCGCCGCCTGCAGGGCGTCGTGGGCGACGGCCGCGGCATCGGCCCCGCGCGGCTGGCTGATCATGGCCACGTCCGAGCGCCTGGCCCATTCGCCGAGCTGCTCGATGGCGGCGGCGCGGAAGGTGTCGCCGGCCGCGAGCAGGACCGAGCGGCCCTCGCCCCGCAGCCGCGCGGCGAGCTTGCCGATGGTGGTGGTCTTGCCGGCGCCGTTTACCCCGATCATGAGGACGATCTCGGGTTTGTGGGCCACGGGCCAGGGCTTCTCGCAGGGTTGCACGATCTCGTAGAGGATGGAGCGCAGGGCCCCGTAGACGGCCTGCGCATCGCCGAGTTCCTTGCGGGATATGCGGCGGGTGATGTCGGCCATGACCGCCGTGGCCGTGTCCACGCCGAGGTCGGCTGTGATGAGCGCCGTCTCCAGGTCCTCGAGCAGCGCCGCGTCCAGGGTCCGCTTGCGCTTCAGCAGGTCGCCGACATTGTCGCTCAAGGCCCGGCTCGTGGCGGCGAGGCGTTCGCCGAGACGAGTGAGGACGCCCGGTTTCTCGCTCTTGTCGCCCGACGTCTTACGAAAGAGCGCCATGGGCGATCAGCCGGTCTTGCGGGTCAGCGCCAGGTACTTCTCGTACAGGGACTCTTTGGTTTCCACCCGGTCGGGGTTCTTCGGGATGCAGTCGACCGGACAGACCTCCACGCACTGCGGCGTGTCGTAATGGCCCACGCACTCGGTGCATGAGTTCGGATCGATACGATAAATCTCTTCGCCCGGGGAGATCGCCCCGTTTGGGCACTCCGGCTCGCAGACGTCGCAGTTGATGCAGTCGTCGGTGATCATCAAGGCCATGGCAGCCCTCCTCAATAGGGGAGCAAGTCTACCGCAACGCCGCCGCCAATGCAGCCTTCACGGCGGGATGGACGAATGGCCCCACATCGCCCCCTAAGGCCGCGATTTCCTTGACGAAAGACGACGATAGCGCGCCGTCGGGTTCCGCGGCCGGCAGAAACAGGGTCTCGATCGACGGGTCGAGCCTGCGGTTCATGTTCGCCATCTGGAATTCATACTCGAAGTCCGACAGCGCGCGCAGCCCGCGCACGATGACCTGGGCCTTGTGCTGATGGATGAAGTCCATGAGCAAGGTGTCGAAGCCGATGACGGTCACCCCCAGGATCCCCGCCAGGGCCTGCCGGGCGAGCGTCACCCGCTCATCGAGCGCGAAGAGCGGGGTCTTGCGGGCGTTGGCCGCCACGCCCACGATCACGCGCGGGAACAGCGCCGCCGCGCGCTTGACGATGTCGGCGTGGCCGTTGGTGAAGGGGTCGAACGTCCCCGGATAGACGACGGTGGTCACGGGCGATCCTCAGGGCACGGGCGTGGCCAAGCCGAAGGCGACGTTGCCCGCCCGACCGTGCCTGTGCCATTGCCAGCCGGGCGGCAGCTCGAAATCGCCCTCCGCCGCGCTTTCGATGTAGACGAGCCCCGCTTGCGCGAGGATGCGCCGCGCGCGGATCGCGGTCAAGGTGTCGACGAGAAGTCCGGCCGCGAAGGGCGGATCGAGAAATATGACATCGAACGCCGCCGGGCCCTGGGTCCCCAGAAACTCGAGCGCCCCGGAGGCCACGATCCGCGCCTCGCAGCCGAGCGCCTCGCGGTTCTCGCGCAAAGCCGCGATCGTTGCGGGATTCGTTTCCACGAAAGTCGCGTTCGCCGCGCCGCGCGACAAGGCCTCGAAGCCGAGCGCCCCGGATCCGGCGAACAGATCGAGGCACCGGGCCCCGGGGAGCCAGGGGTTCAGCCAATTGAAAAGCGTCTCGCGGGCGCGATCGGGCGTCGGTCGCAGGCCAGGCTCCTCGGGGAAGGCGAGCCGCCGTCCGCGAAAGCGTCCGCCGATGATCCGGACCGCGGGCCCTTTAGGCCGGGCCATGGTATTCCTCGGCCGCGGCATCCGCGGTCTGTGTGGGGGCGAGAAACCGCGCGGCCAGCCCCTGATAGATCGGCTCCCGACATATAAGCTGCGAGGTCAGCGTGGCGATGAAGGCGGCGGCCATGAGCGGAAACAGTATCCTGTTGTTGGCGGTCATCTCCATGACGATGACGAACGCGGTGATAGGAGTCTGCACCGTTCCGCTCAGGTAACTCACCATGCCGAGAATGACCGCCGCCTGCAGGGGCGCCTGGGGGAAGAGTCGTCCGATGTCCGCCCCGAAGCCCGCGCCGGTCGCGAGCGCCGGAGCGAACAGGCCGCCCGGGATGCCGCTCAGGTAGGAGACGAGGCTCGCCAGCCATTTGGTGAGCGGAAAGGACCATGGAAGGCGCGCGTGCCCGAGCACGAGGGCCCGGGCCTGCGGGTAGCCCGTGCCGAAGGAACTGCCGCCGGAGATGGCGCCGAGGACGGCGATCGCAAGGCCCGCGCCGAGCGCCACGCGGTAGGGGTGCTGTGCGAGCACGGCGCGCAGCCGCAGTCCGAGGTCGAGGACGAGGCGGCTGAAGAGGCCGCCCGCAACCCCTCCCGCCACCCCGCAGGCCGGGACGAGCAGCCAGGCCCGCGGCGCAAGCGCGACCTCGGTCACCCCGAAATAGGTGTAGTTGCCCTCGATGGCGACGGCGGTCAGGCCGGCTATCAGGATGGTGATGATGATGGTGGCGCTCGCATGGTCCTCGAAGCCGCGCGCGAGCTCCTCGATGGCGAACATGATACCCGCGACCGGCGTATTGAAGGCCGCCGCTATGCCGGCCGCGCCGCCTGCGAGCACGAGCGCGCGCTCGAGCTTGGGGCGCCTGACGCCGGCCAGTCGCCCGGCGGCGGCGGTGAAGGAGGCGCCCACGTGTACGGTCGGTCCCTCGCGCCCGATCGAGGCCCCGGCAAAGAGTCCGATGGTTGTGAGCAGGATCTTGCCGAGCGCGATACGCACCGACAGGAGCCGCGCGGGTGTTTGCCCATCGCGTGCCGAGAGCGCGGCGATGACCTGGGGTATGCCGCTGCCTTGGGCGCCGGGAAAGAACCGGCGCGTGAGCCATATAGACAACACGAGGCCCGCGGGGCTTGCCAAAAACGGGGCCCAGGGCCAACGGTGGTCGAGAAAGAGGAAGTGCGCGTTCGCGTAATTGCCGAGTTCGGTCAGGGCCACGGCCGACAAGCCGACCAGCACGGCGCCGCCCCAGAAGACGAGTCGCAGCCGCCAATGCCGGCGTTGCAATAGGCCGCGAAACCGGCGGATCGTACGCCAGGGGGCTCGCCGCACGGAGGCGGCCTTAAGGGGCTGCGTTCAGCTGCGCGCGGATCTGGCGGAACGAGACGTGCGCCGCCCGGTGCTGATCGCCGATCTCCTCCAGCACCTGCTTTAGCTCCGCCATGCGCGCCTCCAGGGTGTCGCTCGCCTGGTGGATGCGCTTTATGCTCTCGAGCCTGCGCCGCAGTTGCGCCTGATGCTCGCGAACCTGGGATTCCATCGGCGCCATCATGTCGCGCAGCCAATCGTCCGCATCGCGGTTGGCGCTCACATAGATCGCGCGGATCTTGCTGACCGCCGATTCGAAGAAGCCGCGCACCACGGTCTTTTGCTCGGTCATGAGGAGCGACAGGCCGCGCATGAACTGCTCATGCTTTTCCTGCAGGCGCTTGATCTCGCGCGTGTAGCGCATCACCGAGAATGCCGCCGGCTTGATGTTGGCGAGCCCATGCTCTTCCTGGAATTTGCGGTAGACGCCGTCCATGAGGGTCTTGATCTGCTGGCTGTCGGCGGCGGCCTCGTCCATGCGCGAGCGCGCATAGCCGAAAAACGTCTGCATGGCGGCCTTCAGCCCCGCGGTCGTAAGGCAGGTCTCCATGTTCTTCTTGGTCTCGGCGATCAGGGTGTCGAGCTGGCGCAGGCTGATCTTGGCGTACAAGGCCGCGCTCTGCTGCGCGAAGATCGTGCGGGTGGCGTGGAAGCGCTGCATGCTGCGGTCGAACTCGGTCTTGTCGGCCCGCACTTTGCTCATCATGTGCTCGATGACGTCCATGTTCTTGCCGTTCAGGCCGCTAAGCTCCCCCCAGTGTTCGCGCAGGCCCTGGAGCCGCTGTCCGATCACGCGTTCCACGGAGGCCTCGACCTCGTCGAATTCGCGGGCCACGGTCCTGGCGACCAGGCCGCCCTTGCCCGGCAGGAGCTCTTCGGCGAGCGCCCGCTCGAGCGCGCCTATGCCGCTGCGCTCCTCGAGGCCCCGATCGCCGCGGACCTTGCCATTCAACGCCTTTTGCGCGGAAACCGGGTAGACGCGCTCTTCGGGGACGTCCAGGTAGCGCGCGGTCTCGCTCACCTGGCGTACGATCTCGCGTTCCACATCGCCTTTCTTCTTCAGGTCGTCCCAGAGCCCGTCGACCTTGTTCAGGACCACGAGGCGGCCCTTATGGGTGCCGGCCACATGGTCGCGCCAGACCGAGATCTCCGATTGCGTCACGCCCGTGTCGGCGGCGAGCACGAACAGGATGGCGTGAGCGTTCGGCAGGGTGTTCAGCGTGAGTTCCGGCTCCGCGCCCAGGGCGTTCAGTCCGGGGGTGTCCAGGATCACGAGCCCGTTGGCGAGCAGGGGGTGCGGAAAATTGATGAGCGCGTAGCGCCAGCGCGGGATCTCGACCTCCCCTTCCGCGTCCACCGCCGCCCCGGTCTTGGCGATGTCGTCGGTGACCGTGAGTCCGAGGGCGCGGGCCTCCTCCGCCGGTACGTGCTTGACTTCGGCGATATGGGCCAAGGCGGCGGCCATGGCCTCCGGGTTGTCCGCGTCCAGGGGCAGGGTCTGCCACTCGTCGGCGAAGCCCTTGAACTCGGCGACCGTCACCCCGTTGCGGCGCGTCTCTATCGGCAAGAGCTTGATGCTCGCGGGCCTGTCGGCCTCGTAAAAGAGCTCGGTCGGGCACATGGTGGTGCGGCCCGCGCTGGAGGGCAGGATGCGCCGGCCCTGGCCCGCGAAAAAGATGGCGTTGATGAGCTCGGACTTGCCGCGCGAAAACTCGGCGACGAAGGCAAGATAGAGGCGGTCGTCGCGCAGCGCGGTCTGCATGCGGTCGAGGTGGGCATCGCTCTGCGGCTGGCTCAGGCCATGCTCGGCAAGCCACGTTCGCAGATCGGACAGCGCCCCGGTCAAGTCCCGCCGCCATAGCCCGTAAGCCTCGAAACGCTGCTCGATCGCCGTCTGACTCATACCTTATTCCCCTCCCTCACCTCGCCATCCCCCACCCAGTATAGGCCAAGCCGCCGTCAACGTTGGCATTTGGGACAATAATAGCTGCTGCGGCCGGCTCCTGAAAGCCGCGCGATGGGGGCCTTGCAGCGCGGGCAGGGCGCCCCTTCGCGGCCATAGACCTGGAGTTGTTGCTGAAAGTACCCCGGCCGCCCATCGCTCCCGGCGAAGTCTTTCAGGGTGGTGCCGCCCGCCGCGACCGCCCGCGACAGGACGGCTACGAGCGCCTGCGCCAGGGCCTCGTAGCGGCTCGCGCCGATACGCCCGGCCGCCCGCCCCGGGTGGATGCCGGCCTCGAACAGCGCCTCGTTGGCGTAGATGTTGCCGATCCCCGCCACGATATGGCCGTTCAGGAGCAGGTCGCGGATCGCGATCGTGCGGCCGCGCGCCCGGGCGCGCAGATAGGCGCCGTCAAATCCCGCCTCCAGGGGTTCGGGGCCGAGCGGGGCTATGAGGGGGTGGTTGAGCGGGTCCTCGCTATAGAGGAGCGCCCCGAACCGGCGGGGATCGCGCATGCGCACCCGCAGGCCGGGCTCGCCCGCAAGCACGAGATCGAAAGGCTCGGTGGGCCCCGGCGCGATCTCGGGACCCACGACTCTGAGGCTGCCGGACATGCCGAGGTGCACGATGAGGGCGCCCGTTTCGAGCGAAATGATCAGGTATTTGCCGCGCCGCGCGAGATCCGTGATCATGCGCCCGCGCAATCGCCCGCCGAGATCGGAGGCGATCGGCCAGCGCAGGCGCGGGTCCCGGACTATCAGGTCGGCGAGGGTGGCGCCGCGCATCCAGGGGATCAGTCCGCGACGGGTGGTCTCGACCTCAGGGAGTTCCGGCATGGGTGGCCAGGGTGAGCAGATGCTGGCCGACCTGCTGCGGGAAGTGGTACTCGAGCCCCTGGTCGGGTCTCAGCAGCACGAGTTCCGGATGCGTGGCGAGGATGTCGATGACGAGCGCGTGAGGGGGCGCGGCCTTCTTCGGGCCCTGCCGGTCATAATGGATCACGATCCGCCCGATGGGCGGGGTCCCATGGTAGCGCGTGACCGCGAGCGCCCGGGCATAGCGCCAGGCGTCCACGAAGGCGTTGATGCGGTCGTTCGAGACGTGCGCGGGTGTCGGCGTGGCGTGCCAGATGCCGTGGTGGCGGGTGACCGCCAGGTGCGGCAGGGTGAAGGCCACCGGATGGATGCGGTCCCCGAGCAGTCTCGTGCTCAAAAAGCTGTCGGTCGTGAGCCGGCGCGGATGGATGCTCTCGGCCGGCACGAGCGCGATCGAGTGCCCGATGAGGACGTAGCGCAGGTCCCCGAAGGGGCGACGGCGCCCCACCAGGATGCGCTCGCGGTTCAGGCTCACGACCGCCCGGGGCGGCGCCAGGCCGAAGGCCGCGAGCGAGCCCTTGGGGATCGCGAAGTGATCATGGGGCTTGGCCGCAACGATGTCCGTCAAGGCCTCGACCCGGAAGCGGTCGGCGCGCGCCTTGAAGGGGCGCAAGAGCTGCCAGCGTGTGCCATCGCGCCGCAGCCGTATGACCGGCCGGCCCGGACGCGCGATCGTGATGTTGGTGATGGTCGCGCCCCTTACGGGCGCAAGTCGCGCCGGTGCCGCGGCCGGTGCCCGCGCGGGCTTGTCCCACAAGAGCCACCCCAGGACCGCCGCCACGATCAGCAAAATCGCATTCGTGAGTCCGCGTCGCGTGAGCCTCACAGCCTGCGCCTCCGCCACCAGACGCGCAGGGCGCCCGCGAGCAGCAGGACGGGCAGCCCCAGGAGGAAGCCATAGGCCATGACGTCCTCCTCCCCGCCTGTCAGAGTCAGCGTGAGATCCGGCGAGGCCCGGTTCGGGAGGTTGATGAAGGTGTCGTCATGCGCAAGCCAGTTCGCCAGATTCATGGCGAGCGTGAGATTGCCGCCCTCGCCGACATAGCTGTTGGCGACGAAGTCGCTGTCGCCCACGACCACCACGCGCTGCTTGTGGCCCTGGTACGGGCGCTCCAGCGCCGCACCGATCGTGAGCACCGAGGGGTTCGTGCCCTTTGGTGGCGTCACAAGGCCCGCGAGCGGCTTCGTCTGCGTCCAGGCGTCGTTCCCCGTGGCAATGACGGGGAGGGGCTTCAGCCCATGGACCGGCGTCAGGGCCAGGGCCGCGGCCGTCGGAAAGACCGTCACGAGATGCATGCCGCGCACGGGCCCGAGCGCCGGATAGTGGCTCACGGCGATGAAATCGGGGCTCGCGCCCGTAAGCAGGCTCGAGGCCGGGTCGACCGCAAACCCCTTGCGGAATCGCACGCCGAGCCGCGCAAGCAAGGGGCCCAGGCCTTCGGTATGCCCGGGCTCCAGCATGACGAGCAGATTGCCGCCCTTTTTTACGAAGCCCTCGAGCGTGTGGACCTCGCCTGGCAGGAAGCGGACGCGAGGGTCGGCGATGACGAGCACGCCCGCGTTTTTCGGGAAGGGCTTGCCCGCGCCCGGGTCGAAGGAGCCCACCCGGAAGCCCCGTGCCCCCAGTTCGCGGACCCACGATGACAGACCAAGCCCCGAGCCGTCTTGCGTCCCGCGCTCCTGGTTGCCCGTAAGGAAGGTGAGGTCGCGGATGCCCGTGCGTTCGAGGCGCGCGAGCTGATTGGTGATGCCGGCCTCCGACGGGCTCGAGACCAGCGCGCGGCGCCCCTGGTAGCGGATCTCGAGTTCGCCGTTGAAGCCTATGTTCAGGCGCCGCACGAGCGCCGGATGTTCGTCCGGATTGACGAAGGAGAGGCGGATCGCCGGATCCACGCGCTGGTATTTGGCAATGAGCGCGCGCACCGACCGGCGCGCCGCGGCGCCGTGCGCGAACGCGACGACCTGCACGGGCCCGCGCAGGGACCGAACCACGTGGACGCTCGGCCGGCTCAAGCTGTTGCGCCCCGTGGCGGACCAGTCGGAGACCATGTGAAAGCGGGCGGTGGCGTACAAGCCGAGCCCCGCCACCGTAAGCCATAGCACGATGAACAGGCCGCGCGCGCCGATCGTGGCCATCCGTTCGCGGTTCATCGCGTCGCCAGCCGGTCGGTCTCGAGCCTGCGGACGCTAAAGAGCAGGCAGGTCGCCGTGAGGACCACGTAATAGGCGACGTTCGAGGTGTCGAAGAGCCCGCGCAGAAAGGGCTCGTAATGATTCACGATCGACAGGTAGGCCACCACCGCGCCGCCTGCGCCGCGCGCGTGCCCGGCGTAGTCGACGATCCAGAGAAAGAACACGATCCCCAAAGTCCCCATGGCCGCCACCGCCGGGTAGCGCGTGAGGGTCGACATGAAAAGCCCGATCGCGGCGAGGCTCGAGGCCAGCAAGACGAGTCCCACGACACCGCAGGCGAAGGTGCCCCAGTCGAGGCGCCCCCCTATCAACAAGGACAACGGCATGGCGAGGCTCATGAGGATGATGAGGGCGTAGAAGCCCAGAATGCCGAGGTATTTGCCGAGCACGATCTCCGTGGGCGACACGGGCGAGGAGTAGAGCAGCGTCAAGGTCCTGTTATGGCGCTCGTCGGCGATAAGCCGCATGGTGGCAAGCGGCGTGATGAACAGCAGCAGGACGCCGGCGTTGCCGAGCAGGGGGGCCGCCACCAGGCTCGTGAGACCCGGCGCGTTCGGGAGGGTCGTAAGTCGCGCCTGGATCATGAGAAACAGGTTGACGTGGCCGAGGAAGAGGCGCGCGAGGATGATCTGCACGACGCCCAATATGACGAAGGCGAGCGGCGACAGAAACAGCGCCCGCCACTCACGCCAAGCGATCGCCCGGATCACGCGGCCTCCGGCGATTCGCCGGTCAATTCGGCGAAAATGGATTCGAGCGAGGAATGCTCGGGATTGATCTCCCGGAGCCCCCAGCCTCGTTCGAGCGCGAGCCGCACGATCTCGTCGGTGGGGTCGGCGCCGGGCTCGTGGAAGATGCGCAGTCGCCGTTCATCCTCGACCATCACCGACCGTACGAGCGGCAGGGCCTCGATGGCGCCGACATCGGGGGCCTTGCGAAACGCCGCCATGAGCACCTGCGACTCCATGCGCGCCATGAGCGCGCCTATTTCCTCGTTCAGCACGAGCTTGCCCTTGTGGATGATCTGCACGCGGTCACAGCTTGCCTGTACCTCGGGAAGAATGTGTGTCGAGAGGATCACCGCGCGGTCCCGGCCCAGTTCGCGGATGAGCGCGCGGATCTCACGGATCTGGTTGGGATCGAGACCCACGGTCGGCTCGTCGAGGATGACCACGTCCGGTTCGTGAATGATCGCCTGCGCGAGCCCCACGCGTTGCTGGAAGCCCTTCGAGAGGTTGGCGGTGAGTCGTCGGCCCACATCGCCGAGCCCGCACCGCGCCTTGGCGCGTTCGCGCGAGGCGCGCCGATTCTTGCGCGGGATGCGCCGCAGCGCGGCCGCGTAGTCGAGGTATTCGTCGACCGTCAATTCCCGGTACAGGGGCGGGTACTCCGGGAGGTAGCCGAGATGCGCCTTGGCCTTCTCGGGGGCGGCATGCATGTCGAAGCCGCCGATCAGGACACGCCCCGAGGAGGGCGCGAGATTGCCGCTCAACATCTGCATCGTGGTGGTCTTGCCGGCGCCGTTGGGTCCGAGAAACCCCAATACTTCGCCGCGCCGTATCACGAAGCTCATGTCCGATACCGCCGCGTTCGGCCCGTAGAAACGGGTGACCGCGTCGGTCTCGACGAGGACCTCGGGATTGCTCATGATCTCGCCTGGGCCCCGCTCTTCATAGCCGGCATTAAAGGCCGAGGGCGGCTTTTTGTCAACGGAGGAAGTCCGGCGCTCGGCGGTGTTTTCGGACGGACCGCGCGGCGCGCGACACGACGGCCGATGCGCGTGGCGCGGCGTGCGCCACCCTTTCGCCCGCCCGCGCTTTTAGCGACAATAGCGCCGTTCAGTCTTCGTCAGCCAAGGGGTCGTCATCCGTGAAAGTCCGAATCGAGCCAAGCGGTCATGAGTTTGAGGCCGCTCCCGGAGAGACCTTGCTCGAGGCCGCGTTGCGCGAAGGCTTCCACTTGCCCTACAGCTGTCGCAACGGCGCGTGCGGGACATGCAAGGGGCGCATCGTCTCGGGCGATGTGCGTCACGAGCCCTACGAGGCCAAGGCCCTGAGCGAGACCGAGAAGGCGGCGGGGCTTGCGCTCTTTTGCCGGGCGGTGCCCGAGGGTCCGGTGGTCGTTCTGGCGCGCGAGATCGGTGTTGCCAAGGACATCGTCATAAAGACCGTGCCATGCCGGGTCGCGCGCATGGAGAAGCTTGCCCCGGACGTGATGCGGCTTTTCCTGAAGCTCCCGCAAAACGAGCGCCTCCTGTATCTGGCCGGCCAATACATCGACATCCTTTTGAGGGACGGGCGGCGCCGGGGGTTTTCCATCGCCAATGCGCCAAGCGCCGACGAGTTCCTTGAGCTTCATATCCGTCACGTCCCGGGCGGCGTGTTTTCGGGACATGTCTTCAACGCCATGCAGGAACGCGCGCTTTTGCGCTTCGAGGGGCCGCTTGGCACGTTCTTCCTGCGCGACGACACCGACAAGCCCGTGATCCTCATGGCGGCGGGTACCGGCTTCGCGCCGATCAAGGCCATCGTCGAGCAGGCCTTGACCGCCGAGTCCGAGAGGCCGCTCCATCTTTATTGGGGCGGCCGCACGCGGGCCGATCTCTATCTCCATGATCTGGCGCTGGAGTGGGCGGCGCGCCATCCGCGTATCCGCTATACGCCCGTGCTCTCGAGGCCCGCCGCCGAGGATGCCTGGACGGGTCGCACGGGCCATGTGCAGGAGGCCATCGCGGCCGACTGGCCGGACCTGTCCGGTTTCGAGGTCTATGGAAGCGGGCCGCCGCGTATGATCGAGGCGGCCAAAGGGGTGCTGGCGCGGAAGGGTCTGCCCGAAGACGCCTTCTACTACGACGCCTTCGAGCCCGCCCAAGACCCCGTGGCCCCGCCATGAGCGGGGGCCACGCGCACCACGGACACGGGCATCACCACGAGGCCCACGATCACGCCGACGGACAGGAGGCCGCCGCGGGTCGCGGGCTTTGGATGTCGCTTGGACTTACCGCGGCGTTCGCGCTCGTCGAGGCCGGAACCGGGCTCTTCGCCCACTCGCTCGCGCTCCTGAGCGATGCCGGACACATGTTGTCGGACGCGCTCGCGCTCGCCTTGTCGCTGTTCGCGGTCTGGATGGGCCGCAGGCCGCCCTCGGCGCGCCACTCCTACGGCTTCGCGCGCACCGAGATCATCGTCGCCTTCATAAACGGCCTCGTGCTGCTTGGCGTGGTGACGGCGATCGTGATCGCCGCCGTGCGCCGCCTCCAGGAACCCGAGCCCGTGGCAGGCGGGGCCGTCATGGCGGTGGCGGCGCTCGGCATCCTCATGAACGGCGGCGTGGTGTACGCCTTGAGCCGCGAGCGCCACACGCTCAACACGCGCAGCGCCATCCTTCACGTCCTGGGCGACCTCTTGGGGTCGGCCGCGGCGCTCGTGGCGGGCGCCGTCGTGTATTTCACGGGCTGGTACCCGATCGACCCCATCCTGTCGCTCGTCATCTCCGGGCTCATCCTGTACTCGACGGTGCAACTTTTGCGCGAGACGCTGAACGTGCTCATGGAGGGGGTGCCGAGCCACGTCGATCTGCGCGCCGTCGGTCGCGCGCTCGCCGAGGTTCCGGGCACGATATCCGTGCACGATCTGCACATCTGGACCCTCTCTTCGGGGATGCTCGCGCTCTCCGCGCACGTGGTCGTGCATGATCTCGACCGCTGGGGCGGACATCTCGCCGTCATGCAGGATCTTCTGCACGATCGTTTCGACATAGGCCATGTGACGCTGCAGCCCGAGACCCTGGACGCGGGGCTTGCCCGCGGGCGTCCCGTCATCCCCATCCACCCGCGGCCGTCATGAGCGCCCCATGCGCACACGGAGGTCACGGGCCCGCGAGGGACCGGGTCTCGGCGCCCGTCCTTCGGTCCGTCCCCTGGGGCCCCCTGCGGGCCATCGCGTCCCGAAGTCGTGTGCCGCCTGGCGTAGCCGACGGTTTGGCCGGTCGCATCGAGACCGTCCGCCTGCCGCCGCCGTCCCGCGCCGAAATATCCCGGGATCCCGTGGACGACAGTCTCGCGCATGCCGGTACGCGCCTGCCCCGCCGGTCCCCCACCCCCGCGTCGGTCACGGCTTTGTCGGCGGCCTCCGCTTATGCGATGGACGCGGATGCGAAGGCCGAAAGGGTGCGCACGGTCCGGACGGGGCCCCTCCGATGGCGGAACGTGAGGCTGTCTTGGCCCCCGGCCTGCTCAGGGCCTCACCCGTGACCCCGCCCAGCGCTTGAGCGTCTCCTTCGCCTGTACCAACTCCGGCCCGCATATCCCCTGGATGTTCAAGGCCTCCGCCAGACGTCGCTCGCTGTCTCGTAACGGGCGATAGGTCGCCAACATCCCGCGGGCCCCCAGGCCGCCCACCCGTTTGCTGATTTCGGAGAGCTTGAAGAGCGCCTCGTTGGCCTTGGCGGCCTCTGGCCCGTCCATGCGCGTGAGCGTGGTCACGCGGGTGACGATCACGCGGCCTCGCCCGTTCTTGCCGCCTGACGTGGGCCGTCGAGGGGCAGCCGCGGCCGGGGTCGGATCGACCGTTCGTGCGGGAGGTGACTTCCGCGAACCCGGCATCGTCCAGATCGCCCGGATACAACCCCATCCAGGCGTCGCGCGACAGGATCCCCGAAGCCTTTGCGCACACGCCGCGTTTTTTCGGGGGCTATCCTACCGGCGCGGCTTTTTCCCAGGCGCGTCCGCGGGAGA
>JAKAXT010000106.1 GCA_021816425.1 Pseudomonadota bacterium
TCACGATCGCCTCGCGATCCATGTCGAGCGCCACGCCATAGCGGGTCTCGTACCAGCGGCAGATCGCGCGCCGCAGCCGTGGGATGCCCCTCGACACCGAATAGCGGTGCGTATCACCCCGTTGCGCGGCCTCACACAACTTGTCTACGATATGTTGCGGGGTCGCGTGGTCGGGGTTGCCCATCCCAAAGTCAATGATGTCCTCGCCGCGGTGCCTGGCGTCGGCTTTCAGATCATTGACGATGTTGAAGACGTAGGGCGGTAATCTCTTTATGCGGGGAAACTGATCCATACTCCACCTAGGACGCCCGGACGGGCCGACTCCCCGTTCGCCTGGCAAGATGTTGTGAGATGAGCGGCGCGCCAACCACGGCCGTTCGAATGGCGAACATACGGGCGAACACGCCCCCTGTCAATGTCGACCGGAGGATTTCCATGAAGATTCACCTTGATGCGGGCAACGGCCGCTACATGGTGCGTGGCTACGAGCCGGGGCGGCTGCATATCGATGACCAAATCTACGAGCACAGCCTCATTCTCATGCCCGAACGCCTCAGCGCCGACTGGCGCCCGCGGCACTTCGGGGAGCTCGATGCCCCAAGCCTCGCCGAACTCGCCCAATGGCACCCCGAGATCGTCATCCTCGGCACGGGCAGCGCCCTGCGCTTTCCTCCCGAGGCCTGGCTCGCGCCGTTTTTGGCCTCCCAGGTGGGCGTCGAGTGCATGGATACCGGCGCCGCCTGTCGGACCTATAATCTGCTCATGAGCGAGGGTCGCTCCGTGGTTGCGGGCCTGCTCCTCGCCGACCCCCCGTCTCCCTAGCCGGCGCGAAGACCGTCTAGAATAGCGCGTCCATCGAGTAACCGCTCTTCTCGAGCATGCCGCGCAGCCTGCGCAGGGCCTCCACCTGGATCTGGCGTACGCGCTCGCGCGTGACCCCTATGTCGGCCCCCACCTGCTCGAGGGTGGAGACGTCGCGCCCGTTCAGGCCGAATCGCCGCTCGACCACCTCGCGCTGTTTCTCGTTCAGCTCCGAAAGCCAGGCGGAGATCTGCCCATGCAGATCCTCTTCCTGCAGGATCTTCTCCGGGTCCGCCGTCTTGTCGTCGGCGATGGCGTCAAGCAGGGAGCGGTCCGGGTCCATGTCGAGCGGCGCGTCCACCGACGCGATGCGCTCGTTCAGGCCCATCATGGCGCGCACGTCCGCGATGGGCTTGTCCAGCATGGTCGCCACCTCTTCAGGCGTGGGCTCGTGGTCGAGCTTCTGTGCCAGGTGGCGCGCGGCGCGCATATAAATATTGATTTCTTTTAAAATATGAACGGGTAGCCGGATGGTTCTCGTTTGATTCATGATCCCGCGTTCGATGGTCTGCCGGATCCACCACGTAGCATACGTCGAAAAGCGAAAACCGCGCTCGGGATCGAACTTCTCGACTGCGCGTATGAGCCCGAGGTTGCCCTCCTCGATGAGGTCGAGCAGTGCCAGGCCGCGATTCATGTAACGTCGCGCAATCTTCACAACAAGCCGTAAATTGCACTCGATCATGTGGTGTCGCGCGGCGACATCGCCCTTCAATGCCTTGCGCGCGTAATAGACTTCCTGCTCAGCGGTCAATAACGGCGAGAACCCGATCTCACGCAGATACAGCTGAGTCGCATCGGCCTGTGGTCCTGCGCTATCGTCCGTCTCCCGCTCCTGCGCGCTTTCGACTGCGACCTCGGCCTCCTCGCTCTCTACCGCGTCGTCCGCCTCCGCTCCCTCCAGAGCCTCCGGCTCAGTTGCCTCCACTGCGTTATCGTCCAGTTCCGATTCGGCCATGGGCGGTTCACCTCGATTAGTTCGCTAGTGGTGTTTCTTCGGGAGATAGCGCAGGGGATCCACCGGGACGCCGCGCAGGCGAATCTCGAACTCGAGCTCCACCCGGTCGGTCCCGCTGTCTCCCATAGTGGCAATGACCTCGCCTTGCCGCACCATCGCCCCCTCCTCCACCTTGATGCGCGCATTATGGGCATACGCGCTCAGGTACTCATTATTTTCTTTTATGATAATAAGCTTGCCGTATCCGGGAAGTCCACTGCCCGTGTAAACGACGCGGCCGGGGGCGGCGGCGCGGACCGGTTCGCCGGTACGCCCCAGAATGTCGATCCCGCGATTGCCGGGGCGCCCGCTCAGCGGACCCCTGCCGAAGGTCACCTTCACGGCACCCTGTGCGGGCCAGATCCACGAGGGCGTAAAAGCGGGTGCGCGGCGCGCCGGAATCGGCGGCGGATGGATGGGCGCGGCCCGGGAAGGCAGGGGTGTCGGACGCAGCCGCTCGCCGTGCCCGAGAGGTCTTCCTCCGAGTCGTTGGGGTGCGACCGGTCGCGGCTCAGGCGTCACCCCCCGCGGCGACCGCACCCTAAGGCATTCCCCGGCCTCGATCTGGTAGGGCGCGGAGATATGGTTCCAGCGGGCGAGAGTTCGGTAATCGTGGCCGGTCTCGAAGGCGATGCTATAGAGAGTATCGCCCGGCAGGACGCAATAACGCCCGTTATGCGCGACGAGCGCCGCGCTTTCATCGTCGATGGGCGCGGGAATGCGCGCCGTGCAACCCGACAGCGCGAGGAGCAGGCAGCCGAGCCGAAACGCGCGATACACCTTATATGATCCCGCCAGGCAGCAGCGGGACGAAATTCACGGGCTCCAGGCGCTCAAAGCTCAGGGCCGTGCCGCGCCGTTTGTACAAAAGGAGTTCCTGCGTCTCCGCGCCCACCGGCACCACGAGCCGCCCCCCCTCCTTCAGCTGACTGAAGAGCGCCTTGGGGACGGTCCGCGCCGCCGCCGTGACGATGATGGCGTCGAACGGGGCCTCTTCCGGCCAGCCCTCGCAACCGTCGGCATGGCGCACACTGACATTGCCAAGGCCCAAGACCTGGAAGCGCTGGCGGGCCGCGCGCGCGAGCCCTCCCACGCGCTCGAGCGTATAGACGTGTCCGGCGAGCTTTGCGAGCACCGCCGCCTGATAGCCCGAGCCCGTTCCGATTTCCAGCACCCGCTCGAGCGGGCCCGATGTGCGCAGTGCCGCCGTCATGCGGGCGACGATGTAGGGTTGCGAAATCGTCTGCCCGTGCCCGATCGGCAGGGCCGTGTCCTCATAGGCGCGCGTCGCCAAGGCCTCGTCTACGAACAGGTGGCGCGGGATCGACGACAGTGCCGCGAGCGTCTCCTCGTCCCGTATGCCTTGTTCGCGCAGGCGCGTGATGAGCCGGTCGCGCGTCCGCGCCGAGGTCATGCCGGCGCCGTGGCGCATCGTGCCGCTCACAAGATCCCCCCGCACCAAGCCGTCAGCATGGCGAGGGCGTTGTGCCGCGTAAGATCGGCATGCAGAGGCGTCACCGAGACGCGCCCCGATGCGACCGCATGGAAATCCGTGCCAGGCCCCGCGTCAGCGGCGGGACCCGGCGGGCCCACCCAATAAATCATTCGCCCGCGCGGATCACGCCCCGGGATCACCGCCTCGGCCTTGTGGCGATGCCCAAGACGGGTCGCCTCCAGCCCGCGCAGATCGGCATAGGCGACATCGGGTACGTTGACATTCAAGATCATGTCGGCAGGCAGGGTATCGACCGTAAGCCCCTCGAGCAGGCGCTCGATGACCTGCGCCGCGGTCGCGAAATGCGTGGGGTTCGCCGATGCCAGCGATACGGCTATCGCCGGCAGCCCCAGGAAGCGCCCCTCCATGGCCGCCGCCACGGTCCCCGAATACAGGACGTCATCGCCCAGGTTGCCGCCGTGGTTGATCCCCGAGACCACGATGTCGGGCTCCTGTTCGAGCAGGCCCGTGATGGCCAGATGGACGCAATCGGTCGGCGTGCCATCGACATAAATGAAGCCGTTGCCGGCGCGTTGAGCGCGTAGCGGGCGCAGGAGGGTGAGCGAATTGCTCGCGCCGCTGCGATCACGGTCGGGCGCGACGACCGTGACCTCGGCCGTCCGCCCCAGATGCGCGGCCAGACATTCGAGACCCGTCGCCATGTAACCATCGTCGTTACTGAGAAGTATGCGCTTCACGGTTCATTGCAGGCGCGGCAAAGGGGACAGCCATTGCTCGACGAAGGCCTGGCTCACGCGCGCCCCCAGGTGTTGCGCGAAGCGGGTGACGAGCCCTGGTTTCGGCGAAAAGTCGACGATGCGAGGGGCGTTGAACACGTGCCGTGCCACCTGCCCCACCGTCCCGAACCCGTCGATGAGCCCGAGCTCGCGGGCCCGCTCGCCCGTCCATATGAGGCCACTGAAAAGCCCCGGATGCGGCCGCAGGCGGGCACCGCGACCCTTCCTCACGGCTTCGATGAACTGCGCATGGATCTGCGCCAGCATCTTCTCGGCGAATGCCTTGTGCGCCCTCGAAAGCGGCGAGAACGGGTCCAGGAAATCCTTGTTCGCACCGGCCACCAACAGGCGCCTCGTGACGCCGATCTTATGCATGAGGCGCGTATAACCAAAGCCGTCCATGAGGACCCCGATCGATCCCACGAGACTGGCCGGATTGGCATAGATGCGGTCGCCCGCCACCGCCACGTAATAGCAGCCGGACGCGCAGAGATCCTGGACGACCACATACAAGGGTATATGCGGGTAACGCGCGCGCAACCGCCAGATTTCGGCGTTCATGTCGCTCGCCTGCACGGGGCTCCCGCCGGGGCTGTCGACGTCGAGAATGACGCCCGCGGGGTGTGCCGCGAAGGCGTGGCGCAATGCGTGATCGATGGGCCCCGCGCTCGCCGGCCCCCCGGCCTGTATGGTCCCATCCAGACGCACGAGCGCCGTGAAGCGCCCGGCAAGCCCCCCGCCACGCACATGCGAGGCCTCGTAGCTCAGAAAAAGCGCCACGATCAAGGTGGCGACCAGGAACCGGAAGACCAATGTCCAGCGCCTCTGCCGCCTCTGTTCGTTCAAGGCCGCGAAGGCAAGCTTCTCGAGTGTCGAGCGTGCCCAGTCCTCGCCAAGCCCCATACGGCTCTCTTTCGCCGTGCGCTCGTCGCGCCCGGTGTCGTGCCTCTTTTCGTTGTCGTCGCTCACGGCTCTCCCTCCTCCACGATCACCATCCCCCCCTGTTCCCGGCAGACCAGCGCCTCGAGCGAACGGCCGAGGCACGGCCCCCCCTGGCACCTTCCGTCGACGGGATCATAGCGCGCCCCATGCACGGAACAAATCAAGGCCTCCCCTTCGTCATCGAAGAAGCGCCCTTCCTGCCAATCCAGCTCCAGTCCGCGATGCGGACAATGATTCCTGTAGGCGCGAACGACGCCCCGGAAACGTACGGCGAAGGCCTCCTCGCCCGCCACGAGCGAGAACCTCTGGCCCACCCCGCCATCGATCAGGCGGCTGCTCGCGCAGACCACTAAGGCAGCCACGAGCACAATTCCGGAAAGGTCTGGACGCAGAGCCGCGGCCTGTGGATGAGCAGGTCGGCCATATCGTGCACGCCGTAGCCTACCGCAACACTGTCCATCCCCGCGTTCGCCGCCATTTCGATGTCATAGCTCGTGTCCCCCACCATGAGCGCCTCCCGCGCGCCCACCCCGGTTTCCTCGAGAATCTCGTGGAGCATGCGTGGATGCGGCTTCGAGCGCGTCTCGTCGGCGCAGCGGGTCGTGCAAAAGATCGCGCCAGTACCGCTCGCTTCGAGCGCGGCATTCAGCCCGATGCGCGATTTGCCGGTCGCGACCGCGATGCGATAGCCGCGCTCGCGCAAGCCCTCGAGCCCCTGCGCGACGCCGGGGAAAAGCGGCGTCGGCGTATCGTTCAGATGCAGGAAATGCTCACGGTAGCGCGCCGCGACCGCCCGTCGGCCGGCATCGTCCGTGTCCGGCAGGATACGCGCGAGGGCCTCCACGACCCCGAGACCTATGGTCCTGCGGATGGCGTCGTCGGTGAGCGTGTCGATCCCGCAGTCGCCGGCGGCCGCCTGGAAGCAGCGGACGATACGTTCGGCCGAATCCATGAGCGTGCCGTCCCAGTCGAAAATGAGAAGCCTGTATTCCTTAATCATCGAGCGACTCCAAAACCCTCGCCAGGTCCTTCGGTAACGGTGACTCGACCTCCATGGTGGCGCCCGTCAGGGGGTGCGGAAACGAGAGCCGCGCGGCGTGCAGGAAGAGCCGCGAGAGCCCCCGCTCGTGCCACGCGGCGTTCACCTTGGGATCGCCATAACGCTCGTCACCGATCACCGGGCATCCCAGGTGGGCCGCGTGCACGCGCACCTGATGAGTGCGTCCGGTGCCCAGGCGCACATCGACCAAAGTCGCCTCCTGAAAGCGTTTCCGGGGCGTAAAGCGCGTCTGGGCGGGCTTCCCGGCGGCATTCACGACCACCCGCCGGTCACCTGTCTCCAGACGCAGGAGCGGAACGTCCACGGTGCGGGCCCCGCCCCCCAGCACCCCCTGCAAGAGGGCCACATAATGCTTACCGAAGCGCCCGCCCCGCAAGGCCTCCTGCAGCGCACGCAGCGCCGAGCGTCTCTTGGCGATCAGAAGGCATCCGGACGTCGAGCGATCGAGCCTATGCACCAGTTCGAGACTGCGGGCGGTCGGTCGCAGGGCACGCAAGGCCTCGATCACCCCGAAAGACAGCCCCGAACCCCCGTGAACCGCCATGCCCGCGGGCTTGTCCAATACCATAAGGTGCTCGTCTTCGAACAGCATGAGGTCGTCGAGCCACGCCAGATCGGGGGCCTTCCGGGGTGGCGCCTTGGTCTCGATCGGGGGAATACGCACGATGTCGCCGACCTGGAGGCGATAGTCGGCCTTGCGCCGACCCTTATTGATCCGGATCTCGCCTTTGCGGACAATCCGATAGATGTGCGCCCTCGGAACGCCCTTTAGGACGGCCAACAGAAAATTGTCGAGGCGCTGCCCGGATCGCTCGGCATCTATCGTGACCAAACGAACCGTTGACGCCATCTTGTCGTGCGAAGACATCGGGGGAAGCCAGAGATTGCCGGGGCGCAACCCGGCTGCTATAGTGCGCCATCGTATGGGCCCGATAGTAGCAAGCTTTCGACGCGCATACAAAACGATTTTCGAAGGCTGACCGTTTCGGTCGCCTTGTCATAAGGGTTTCGCACCCCTCACCCAACTGGAGAGGTGCTCGGATGTGCGCCCCTTGCCCAGGAGGCGGAAAGTTCACAGCGACGGGTTTCAAAGCGGATTCATGCCCGAGTTCCGGGCCCTCTCTGCGCTGCCCGGACCGCGTGGACTGCCGACCCTCCTTAAGGACGGGCGGTCGCGCGCCGCAACGCGGCGGAGTCGAAATTCATGAAGAGAATGCAGATCGGA
>JAKAXT010000107.1 GCA_021816425.1 Pseudomonadota bacterium
CGCTCGCGGCTTTGCGCGCGGAATTCGGGACATGATGCGCGTCCTTCCCGCCACATGGCCCGTGCTCGGCGTCCGGGCCTTCACCACCTTGCGGGGGGGCGGCGCGAGCGGCGGGCCGTATGCCTCCTTGAATCTCGCCACCCACGTAGGCGACGCGCCCCGGGACGTGGCGGCCAATCGCGCGGCCCTCTGCCGCGAACTGGGGATCAGGCGGACACCGCTTTGGCTGAATCAGGTCCACGGGCGCGTCATCGTCGACGCCGGGGCGCCGTTTGCCGAAGCGCCCGAGGCCGATGGGAGCTTCACGACACGCCGGGGCGTCGTCTGCGCCGTGCTCACCGCCGACTGTCTGCCCGTCGTGCTCGCCGACCGCATGGGGCGCTGTGTCGCGGTCGTTCATGCCGGTTGGCGGGGATTGGCGGCGGGGGTGCTCGAGGCCGGGGTGGCGGCCTTGCCGGTATCCCCATCGCGGCTCGCCGCGTGGCTTGGGCCGGCGATAGGCGCCGCCGACTATGAGGTGGGGGACGAGGTCCGACGCGCCTTCGGCGACGAGGCGCGCGCGGCCTTCACGAGAAGCGCCTTGGGGCGCTACCGCGCCGATCTCTATGCGCTTGCGCGGCTTCGGCTCATGGCCGCGGGGGTCGAGGCCGTCTATGGCGGAGGCCGGAGCACCTTTTCGGATCCGGAACTCTTTTCCTACCGCAGGACACCGGTCTGCGGGCGGATGGCGACGTTGGCATGGATTGCGTGATACTGGCCGGCCCCCAGGGACAACGGCTAAGGAGACGACACCATGGCGAAGAGTCTGCAAGGCAAGCGCGTGGCCATGCTTTTGACCGACGGCGTCGAACAGGTCGAGTACGAGAAGCCGCGCAAGTACCTCGAAGAACGCGGTGCCACGGTGGAGCTCATCGCCCCCAAGAAGCGCGGTGAGAAGGTGCAGGGCTTCAATCATTTGACCCCGGGCTCGCAGTTCACGGTGGAAAGGGCAGTCGAGGAGGCGCGCCCCGAGGACTACGACGCGCTTGTGCTGCCAGGCGGGGTCGCCAACCCCGATCAGCTGCGCCTGAGCCGCAAGGCGGTCGAGTTCGTGAGCCATTTCGCGCAGACCGGCCATCCGGTCGCCGCCATCTGCCACGGGCCGTGGCTCTTGATCAATGCAGGCTTGGTCTCGGGCCGGCACCTGACGAGCTGGCCGAGCCTCGAGACCGACCTCACGAACGCCGGGGGCCGCTGGACGGATGAGCCGGTGGTGGTGGATGGCCGCTTCATCACAAGCCGCAAGCCCGACGACATCCCGATGTTCAATGAACAGATCGAGAAGGCGTTGTCGCGGCCGCAGGCGGCGCACGCCTGAGGCTGCGGCTAGGCCAGGGAGAGCCGCAGAGAGAGGTCGAGGGCGCGCACGGATTTGGTGAGTTCGCCCACCGACAGGAAGTCGACGCCGGTTTCGGCGTAGACGTGCGCGTTGGCAAGCGTGATGCCGCCGGAGGCCTCGAGGAGGGCGCGCCCCGCGGTCTGCGCGACGGCCGCGCGCAGCTTTGGCGGCGCAAAATTGTCGAGCAGGATGCGCGGGGCGCCGGCTGCGAGGGCCTCTTCGAGCTGCTCCAGGGTCTCGACTTCGATCTCGACCATGCGGCCGGCGGCAAGTTCGGTGGCCTGGGCCAGCGCGGCGGCGATGGACCCGGCCGCGGCGATATGGTTCTCCTTGATCAGTACGCCATCATAGAGGCCGATGCGATGGTTGGCGCAGCCGCCGCAGCGGACCGCGTATTTCTGGGCGAGCCTGAGGCCGGGCAGGGTCTTTCTGGTGTCCAGGACGCGGGCGCGCGTATGCGCCACGGCGTCGGCATAGCGGCGGGCAAGCGTGGCGGTTCCCGACAGCGTCTGCAGGAAATTCATGGCCGTGCGTTCGCCCGTCAGCAAGGCCCGCGCCGGGCCTTCGATCTCGCAGAGCGCGCTGCCGGCGGCCACCCGGTCCCCGTCGTGCGCCCGCCAGGTGACGTGCACTGCGGGGTCGATCTGCGCGAAGACCTCGTCGAACCACGCGCAGCCGCAGAGCACGCCATCCTCGCGGGTGCGTAGGACGGCGCGCGCGGTCCGCGAAGGCACGAGGAGTGCCGTGAGATCCCCCGACCCCACGTCCTCCTCGAGGGCGGTCCGTACTTGGGTTGCGATCAGTGAGTGAGGCGCGAGGGATGACACAGGCGTACTCCGGCAAAGATGTGGCGTTTGTCCGCGGCGTGGAAATTCCGGAACGAGGCGCGTTGCGTGTAGGGGGTGCTGTAGACGCTCGCGCCGCGCAGGGTCGTATGGGCCCCGTCGAACCATGGCACGGAGTAGCCGCGATACGGGAACGCATGAAATCCGGGATAGGGATAGAAGCGATTTTCGCACCACTCCCACGCGCGGCCTACGTCCTTGAGAAGTCCATCACGCATGGCAAGCTCCCATTCGGCCTCGTGTGGCAGGCGGGCGCGGGCGTAGCGCGCGAAGGCGCGCGCCTCGTAGGCGCAAAGACCCGATACCGGGGCGTCCGATGCCAGTTCGAACGGACCGGAATGATCGACGCCATACCAGAATCCGTGCCGGTCGCGCCGCCAATGCCACGGTGCCTGCGCGCCGGCATGATCGCGCCAGCGGCGGCCCTCATGTGTCCAGTAGCGCTCGTCCCGATAGCCGTCGTCTTCGATGAACCGCAGGTAGGCGGCGTTGGAGACCGGACGCTCGGCGATGGCAAACCCGGGCAGGCGCAGATCGTGGCTCGGGCGTTCGTTGTCATAGCCGTCGGGGCCCTCGTCGCCGATCCGGCCGCAGCCGGCAGTCCAGGGGCGATAACAAAGCGCGAGCGGTGCGGACGCGAGAGGCCGCGAGGGATGGAATGCGCCGGTGTCGGCGCCGAGGGCGCGCGCCGCGAGCGCCTGACACATGGTCTCCAGGTGCTGACCGTGGTGTTGGATCAAAAAGCGCAGGATGAAGCCGCGGGCCAAAAGCGGGTGGTCGGGATGCGCGGACTCGGCTGTGGCAAGGAGTTCGGGGAAGCGCCCCTCCCAATCGGACCAATCCCGGGCGAGCGAGTCGAGATCCGGCATGTGCTCGCCGCGGTCGGATTTGCGCAGGCCGTCCGGCCGAAAGAGCAGCGCGCGGGCGTCGTCGTGCGCAAGGCCTGCGAGACGCTCCCCGACCCACTGCTGTTCGACGTACAGGATATGCCCGAGGTGCCAGAGCAGCGGACTCAGATCCTTGTGGTGCATGCGACGGCGGTCGGCCGCCGGGACCGATCGCACGAGCGCGCGGGCCGCGCCCCGGATATCTTGAAGGATGGCGTAGAGCGAGGCGTCCATAAGCTTACAACGATATGAGTTGGGCGGGTTTATCGCCGTCGACGGTGAGGATATGATGTTCGGGAACGGTTTGCCAATAGACCCCCTCCGTCAGGGGCTCCGATGCGATCAGCGCGGCGCCCGGGTATTCTTCGTCGTCGGTCGTGAAGTAGAGGGTGGGCGACCGGGCGCCAATGGCGTGGCGGAGGGCGTGGATGCGTTCGCCGTCTGTGACCACGACGTTGAGGAGGCCGCGTTCCACCCCGAACTCGTCGAACAGTCGGCGCGCGGTCTCGCGCAAGGCCTCCGGGACATCGAAATCGGCGGCGGCGAGGGTCTGGCGCAGGAGCCCGAACAGGTATTCCGAATCCGTCGTGCCTTCGATGGAGCACTCGATGTCAGGCGACAACGCCCGCCGCATACGCGCGCGTGCCGCGGGAAAGTCGGCCAGATAGCCATTATGGAGGAAGAGGAGGCCGTCGGCGCAATAGGGTTGGGTGTTGGCCGGGTGGTTGGCGAGCCCGGCAGTGGCGCTTCGCACGTTCGCGACCCATAAGGGGGCCTGGATATGTTGGGCGAGCGTCGGCAGGTTGTGATCGGCCCATATCGGAACGCTATAGGTGAGGCGCGGGAGCGACCCGTCGGCCGCGCGCCAGCCGATGCCGTAGCCATCGGCATTGACGCGCCCCTCTTGCATCTCGCGGGGCGCGTAGGATTGCTGGGTCAGTCCATGGGGCGGCGCCAGGAGAAATCGCGCCAGCGATATGGACGGTCCGAGGTAGGCTGCGAGGCGACACATGTCCGCGATTCTACTGCAAGGGAGTGTTCGGTTGTATCACCAGGAGGCGTCATGGAACAGAATACGCGATCAGTGGAGGGGCTGGGTATCCGGCCGGGGGTGCGCGGAAAGACGGGAATCGCGCTTGTGCGCCTGCCGGGGTCGTCGCGATCGTCGGGGCTCGAACGGGACGTGCGCCGCGGGTTTTCCGGGCCGCGCAAGCAGTTGCCGCCGAAGTATTTTTACGATGCCCGCGGGTCTTTGCTTTTCGAGCGGATCTGCGGCACCCCGGAGTACTACCCGACACGCACCGAGTCGGTGCTTCTGGCGCGCCACGCGCGCGGGATCCTCGATCAGGTGGCGCCCGGAACCCTGGTGGAGATCGGCAGCGGATCGTCGGAGAAGACCGGCCACTTCTTCGCCGCGTGCGAACGTCTGGGCCTTCACGTCCGCTATCAGCCCTTCGACGTATGCGACGAGGCCCTGCGCGCCGCGGCGGCGCGTCTTCGGGCCCGCTATGCATGGCTCGACATGGAGCTTCTGGTGGGGGACTACGCGGTGGATCTGCCGGCGCTTCCCTATTCCGAGGGGCCGCGCCTCTTCCTGTTTCTGGGCGGCACGATAGGAAACCTGAACCACGACGAGGCCCTGAACTTCCTTGCGGCCCTGCATGGCGCCATGCGCGCCGAGGACTTTCTCCTGCTGGGCTTTGATCGCGTAAAGGAGAAGGCCGTCCTTGACGCCGCCTACAATGACGCGCAGGGCTTCACGGCGCAATTCAACCTGAACCTGCTCAAGGTGCTGAATGCCCGCCTGGATGCCGATTTCGAGGAACGGCACTTCGCCCACGTGGCCTTTTTCAACGAGGGCGAGGGGCAGATCGAGATGCATTTGCGGGCGCGGCGCGCCCATGAAGTGACCATGTCGCGCATCGATCTTGTCACGCGCTTCACGGAGGGCGAGACTATACTGACCGAGATCAGCCGTAAGTTCACGCCCGAGGGCATGCGGGCGCTCCTCGAGGCGGCCGGTTTCCGGTGGCGCCGCCACGAGGAGGCGGACAACAGCTATTTTTCGCTCGCGCTCGCCACGCCCGCTTGAACGGCCCGCCGGTCCGGGCCGGGGGCGGCGAGGCGCCGGGCATGACACAGGGAGGGCGGTTGTGATCAAGGATTTGGTGGGCGTGTTCGCCATTTTGAACCCTCTGGGCGCGATACCGCTCTTTCTGTCGCTCACCGCCGGTCGATCGCGGCAGGACATGCGGCGCATCGCCGCCAAGACCGCGTCGGCGGTGGCCGCCATTCTCTTGGTCGCCGTCTGGTCCGGGCATCGGCTGCTCGAGATCTTCGGCATCGGCGTCCCCGCGTTTCGCATCGCCGGGGGCCTGCTGGTCCTCTTGATCGCCATCGCCATGTTCCATGCCAAATCCACACCCGCCCGCCACACGCGCGAGGAGGATGCGGAGGCCGAATCCAAGGAGGATATCGCGGTGGTCCCCCTGGCGATCCCGCTGCTCGCCGGGCCCGGGGCCATCAGTCTCGTCATCGTCGACGCCCAGAAGGCGCATGGTCTCGGCCCGAAGTTTGGCTTGAGCGCCGGTATTCTGGTCGTCGGCGTCCTGGTCTGGCTCGTGCTGCGTCTGGCTGAGCCCATAGGCGTACGTCTGGGGACTGCGGGGCTCAATATCGCGACGCGCGTCATGGGGCTCATCCTCGCGGCGATGGCCGTGCAGTTCATGGCCGTGGGGCTTACGGCCCTGTTGCCGGGCCTCGGCCGCGCCCCCTAGCCCAATCTTCGCCAAACACGCGGTCCGGTCGACGGATTAAGCCTGTTATCAAAGCCGGTAGTGGCTCCGACCCGTCCGCTCGCGGGTCGGCGCCGCTAGGGCGGCCGCTTGAAACTCCCTCAAAGACCCCCCATTTCCAAGGCGAACGTTGAGCGAGGATCGCCGCAATGAGGATGGAGAAGCTTACCAATCGATTTCAGCAGGCGCTGGCCGACGCCCAGTCCCTGGCGGTCGGCCGGGACCACCAATTCATCGAGCCTGCCCATCTTCTCGCGGCCCTGCTCGATCAGGAAGACGGCGTCCGTCCGCTGCTCACGAAGGCGGGGATCGCCGTGGACGCCTTGCGCGTGCGTCTGGACGGCCTTCTCGACCGCCTCCCGAGCGTCGAAGGCTCGGCCGGTGAGGTGCATATCGGAAACGACCTGTCACGGCTCCTGAACGTCACCGACAAGTACGCCCAGAAGCGCGGCGATCAGTACATCGCAAGCGAACTCTTTTTGCTCGCGGCGCTCGAGGACAAGGGGGACATGGGTCAGCTTCTGCGCGAGGTCGGGGCGTCCCGGCAGGCCCTCGAGCAGGCCATAGAGGAATGGCGCGGCGGGGGCAAGGTCGAGGACCAGAATGCCGAAGGGCAACGCGGCGCGCTCGACCGCTACACCGTGGACCTCACGGAGCGGGCGGCCCAGGGCAAGCTCGATCCTGTGATCGGGCGCGATGACGAGATCCGTCGGGCGGTGCAGGTCCTGCAAAGACGCACCAAGAATAACCCGGTGTTGATCGGCGAGCCCGGCGTCGGCAAGACCGCCATCGTCGAGGGGCTCGCCCAGCGCATAGTGAACGGCGAGGTGCCCGAGGGTCTGCGGGGCCGCCGGCTCCTTGCCCTGGACCTCGGCGCGCTCATCGCCGGGGCGAAATTCCGCGGCGAGTTCGAGGAACGACTCAAGGCCGTCTTGAAGGACCTCGGAAAGCAGGAAGGGCGCGTCATCCTCTTCATCGACGAGATCCATACCATGGTCGGGGCGGGCAAAGCCGAAGGGGCCATGGATGCGGGGAACATGCTGAAGCCCGCGCTCGCCCGCGGCGAGCTCCACGCCATCGGCGCGACGACCCTGGACGAGTACCGGCAGTACATCGAAAAGGATGCGGCGCTCGAGCGGCGCTTCCAGAAGGTCCTGGTGGATGAGCCTTCGGTCGAGGATACCATCGCGATCCTGAGGGGCCTGAAGGAGAAATACGAGGTACACCACGGGGTCGACATCTCGGATCCGGCAGATCG
>JAKAXT010000013.1 GCA_021816425.1 Pseudomonadota bacterium
CTAATTCACGCGCGGGTTCAGCTCGCCCTTCGCGTAGCGCTTGGTCATGTCTTCGAGGTCGACGACGCGGATCTTGGAGGCCTGACCCGCCGAGCCGAATGCCTCGTAGCGGGCCTTGCAGATGTCCTTGCCGGCCTGCACCGAGTCCTTCATGAACTTCCTCGGATCGAAGTTCTTCGGGTTCTTCGCCAGGTTGCGGCGGATGGCGCCCGTTATGGCAAGCCTCAAGTCGGTGTCGATGTTGACCTTGCGGACGCCGTGCTTGATCCCTTCCTGGATCTCCTTCACCGGCACGCCGTAGGTCTCGCCGATGTCGCCGCCGAACTCATGGATGATCTTGAGCCATTCCTGCGGAACGGACGAGGATCCGTGCATGACGAGATGGGTGTCGGGAATCCGCTTGTGGATCTCCTTCACGCGCTCGATCGCGAGAATATCCCCCGTGGGCGGACGCGAGAACTTATACGCGCCATGGCTCGTGCCGATGGCGATCGCAAGCGCGTCCACCTTGGTCTTCTTCACGAAATCCGCGGCCTGCTCGGGGTCCGTCAACAGCTGATCATGCGACAATTTCCCTTCCGCGCCCGAACCGTCTTCCTCGCCGGCCATGCCGGACTCGAGCGACCCGAGACACCCGAGCTCGCCCTCGACGGACACGCCCACCGCGTGCGCCATGTCGACCACCCGGCTCGTCACCTCCACGTTGTATTCATAGCTGGAGGGCGTCTTCATGTCTTCCTTCAGCGACCCGTCCATCATGACCGAGCTGAAGCCCGAACGTATCGAGCGCTGGCAGACCGCGGGGCTCGCGCCGTGGTCCTGGTGCATCACGATCGGGATATGGGGATATTGCTCGATCGCTGCCAGAATAAGGTGACGCAAAAACGGCTCGCCGGCGTAGCTGCGCGCGCCCGCCGAGGCCTGAACGATCACGGGGCTGTCGACCTCGTGGGCGGCCTGCATGATGGACTGTATTTGCTCCATGTTGTTGACGTTGAAGGCGGGAACACCGTAACCGTGCTCCGCCGCGTGATCCAGCAGTTGGCGCAGAGATACCAAGGACATAGTCTTCTCCTTAAGATTCCTAATGGAACGAATTCAATCGATGGGCCCGAAATCCCCGGCGCGCACGATTTTCATCGTATTCGTGCCGCCGGGTTTCGCCAGCGGCTCCCCAATGCTCAGGATGACGAGATCGCCGTCTCGAACGGCGCCGCGCCTGCGCAATTCGTCGATCGCTTCGGCCATGATACGCGCGGGATCCGCGGAGGTAAGGGAAAATCCGATCGGATACACGCCACGGTAAAGGGTCACCTTTCTACGGGTTTCCACATGCGGCGTCAAGGCGTAGATGGGCACGGCCGAGCTTATGCGCGACATCCAAAGAGGCGTCGATCCCGACTCCGTGAGAGAGGCGATGGCGCGCACCGGGAGATGGTTCGCGCTGTACATCACGGCCATGGCGATCGCCTCGTCGACGCGCTCGAAATGGCTGGACATGCGGTGCATGGAAAACACCGCCTCATCCTCCTTCTCGGCCTCCCGACAGACGCGGTCCATGGCCGCAACGGTCGCGACCGGATGCTTGCCGGTGGCGGTTTCGGCCGAAAGCATGACCGCATCGGTCCCATCCAGGACCGCGTTGGCCACGTCCGAGACCTCGGCGCGCGTCGGAATCGCGTTCTCGATCATCGATTCCATCATCTGGGTCGCCGTGATGACGACGCGATTCATCTTGCGCGCGAGGCGGATGATGCGCTTCTGCACGGGCGGCAGGGCCGCGTCGCCTATCTCGACGCCGAGGTCGCCGCGCGCGAGCATGATGGCATCCGACACGCGGATGATCTCCTCGACCGCCTCGACCGCCTCCGCACGCTCGATCTTGGCGACGATGCCGCCCGTGCCGCCTGCGGCACGCAACAGGGCGCGGGCCTCTTCAATATCCTTGGCGTTGCGCGGGAACGAGATCGCGACATAGTCGGCCTGGATCTTCGCGGCCCACTTGATGTCCTCCCGGTCCTTGTCGGTCAGGGCATGCGCCGACAGCCCGCCACCCTGGCGATTGACGCCCTTGTTGTCGGACAGCTCGCCTCCGACCACAACGCGGCAAATGATCTCGGAGCCGCTCACCTCATCGACCCACAGGACGATACGTCCGTCATCCAGGAGCAGGGTCGCGCCCCGCGCGACATCATTCGGGAGCGCCTTGTAGGTGAGCCCCACGCGCGTGGCGTCGCCCGCATCCAAGGGCATATCCGCATCAATCACGAAGCGCTGCCCTTCCTCGAGCCGCACCCGCTTGCCCTTGAAGCGCCCGATGCGGATCTTCGGGCCTTGCATGTCGGCGATCACCCCGATCTGGCGCCCATGGGCCTGCGCGCGGTCGCGGACGAATTCCGCGCGCTGCATATGGACTTCCGGGAGATCGTGTGAAAAATTGAGACGCACGACGTCCATGCCGGCCTCGATCAGCTTATCGAGAACCTTGGGGTCGTCAGTGGCAGGACCGAGGGTTGCTACGATCTTCGTTCTGCGCTGCATGACTCAAGACGCAGCGACGGTGTTCGCCGCCGCTGCTCCGTAACATTTACCCATAATCACTTCACTCTTACTCCCCTGCCTGTCGCAGACCGTGTCACACCCGGGATTCCGTCTCAAGAACCGGCGCCCCGCTCTTCCAGTATGGCGACGGCTGGAAGCACCTTGCCCTCGAGAAACTCGAGGAAGGCGCCCCCGCCCGTCGATATATAGCTTATCTTGTCGCCGACGCCGTATTTGGCGACCGCAGCCAGCGTGTCGCCGCCGCCTGCGATCGAAAAGGCCGCGCTCTCCGCTATGGCCTGAGCCAGAGCGCGCGTGCCATCGCCGAACTGATCGAATTCGAAGACGCCGACGGGTCCGTTCCAGACTATCGTGCCCGCGTTCCTCAAGATGTCCGCGAAAAGCGCGACGGTCTTCGGACCCACGTCGAAGATCATGTCGTCAGCCGCCACGTCCTTGGCGTCCTTCAAGGTCGCCTTGGCGTCCGGCGCGAACTCCTTGCCGCAGACCGCGTCCACGGGGATCGGGATCGACGCCCCGCGGGCGCTGGTCTCGCGGATCAAGCCCTTGGCCGTATCGATCAGATCGGGCTCGGAGAGCGACTTCCCGATGGGGAGGCCCGCGGCCGCCATGAAGGTGTTGGCGATGCCGCCGCCCACGATCAGCTGATCGACGCGCTTCGACAGGCTCTCCAGAACCACGAGCTTGGTCGACACCTTGGATCCGCCCACGATCGCGACCATGGGCCGCTTGGGGTTGTGAAGGGCGCGCCCGAGGGCATCGAGTTCGGCGGCAAGGAGCGGTCCCGCGCACGCGATCGGCGCATACTTCGCCACGCCATGGGTCGAGGCCTGCGCGCGATGCGCGGTGCCAAAGGCATCCATGACGAACACGTCGCACAAAGCCGCCATCTTGCGCGCCAAATCGTCGCTGTTTTTCTTCTCACCCTTGTTGAAGCGGACGTTTTCGCAAAGCACGACATCGCCGTCCTTCATCCCCGACACGCCATCCAGCCAGTCGGCGACGAGCCGCACGGGCTTGCCGAGCAGCTTGCCCAGATGTCTTGCGACCGGCGCAAGCGAGTACTTCTCGTCCGGCACCCCTTCCTCGGGACGGCCGAGATGCGACATCAGCATCACGCGCCCCCCCTTGCGGCTCGCCTCCGTGATCGTGGGCAGGCTTGCGCGGATGCGCGTATCGTCCGCCACATCCCCGCCTTTCAGCGGGACGTTCAGATCCTCCCGGATCAGGACCCGCTTGCCGGCGAGGTCGAGATCGACCATCTTCCGTATCGTCATATCGGCACCTCGACTTCTCTAGCGCGCCTTCATCAAGGCTACGGTCGTGTCCAGCATCCGGTTCGAGAAGCCCCACTCGTTGTCGTACCACGCGAGGACCTTCACGAGAGTCCCCTCCATGACCTTCGTGAGGGTGGCCTCGTAGGTCGAGGAGGCGGGGTCGTGGTTGAAGTCCACCGACACGAGCGGCTTGTCGTTATAGTTCAAGATGCCCTTCAGCTCGCCCTCGGAGGCCGCCTTCATGATCTCGTGGATCTCGTCTTTGGTGGTGCTGCGCGCCGCGGTGAATGTGAGGTCGACGAGCGAGACGTTGATGGTCGGCACGCGGACCGCGAAGCCATCGAGCTTGCCGTTCAGATCCGGCAACACGAGGCCCACGGCCGCGGCGGCGCCGGTCTTCGTCGGGATCATGGACTGCGTCGCCGAACGCGCCCGGCGCAGGTCGCTATGATAGACGTCCGTCAGGACCTGGTCGTTCGTATAGGAATGCACGGTCGTCATGAGGCCGTGCTTGATGCCGATCTTCTCGTGCAGGGGCTTCACGAGCGGCGCGAGGCAGTTCGTGGTGCAGGAGGCGTTGGAGATCACGGTGTCGGAGGACTTCAATACGCGGTGGTTCACGCCATAGACGATGGTCGCGTCCACGTCCTTGCCGCCCGGGGCGGAAATGATGACCTTCTTCGCGCCGGCCTTCAGGTGCGCGGAGGCCTTCTCCTTGGTCGTGAAGAAGCCCGTGCACTCATGCACGACATCGATCCCGAGGTCCTTCCAGGGCAGCTGCGCCGGATCGCGGTTTGATACCACGCGGATCTTGTCGCCGTTCACGATCATGTACTCGCCATCGACCGAGACCTTGCCCTGAAAGCGGCCATGCACGGTGTCGTACTGCGTGAGATGCGCGTTGGTCTCGGCGTTTCCGAGATCGTTGATCGCGACGATCTCGATCTCCTTGTTCCGTCCCGACTCGTATAAGGCGCGCAACACGTTCCGGCCTATGCGCCCGTAGCCGTTGATAGCAACCCTGATCGCCATACCACCATCTCCCATAGAATGAAAACCGGAAAGGACGCGGGGCGCGCGGCATCCAGGCCTGCGACCCCGCCCCGAAATTATTTCAAGAGCGACAAGACGGCCTCGGTGACATGGGCCGTGGTAAAGCCGAAATGTTGGAACAAGGCCTCCGCGGGCGCGGACTCGCCGAACCGGTCGATGCCGACCACGGCGCCATCGAGCCCCACGTACTTGCGCCAATAGCTCGTAACGCCGGCCTCGACGGCCACGCGCTTGGTGACGGCCTTGGGCAGAACGGATTGGCGGTAGGCCTCGTCCTGCGCATCGAACATCTCGGCGTTCGGCATGGACACGACGCGCACGCGCCGCCCCATCTCCGTAAGCTTCTTGTGGGCCTCCATCGCGATGCCGACCTCGGAACCCGTGGCGATGATCAAGGCCTCGGGCGCGCCGCCCTGCGCGTCGGCGAGGACGTAGCCCCCGCGCCGGATCTGCTTCAGGGTGTCCTCCGAACGCGCCTGGTGCGTCAACTTCTGGCGCGAGAACACGAGGCAGCTCGGGCCGCCGGTCCGGTACAGGGCCTCCTTCCAGGCCACCGCGGACTCGACCGCATCCGACGGGCGCCACACCGACATGTTGGGGATCAGGCGCAAGGTGGCGAGCTGCTCGACCGGCTGATGCGTCGGTCCGTCTTCGCCCAGACCTATGGAATCATGCGTGTAGACGAAGACCACGCGCTGCTTCATCAGGGCCGCCATGCGCAAGGCGTTGCGGGCGTACTCCGAGAACATCAGGAAGGTGGCGCCATAGGGCACGAAGCCCTTGTGCAGCGCGATGCCGTTCATGATGGCCGACATGCCGAATTCACGCACGCCGTAATAGATATAGTTGCCGCCGGGATTCTCCGCCGACACCCCTCGGCAGCCCGACCACAAGGTGAGGTTGGAGCCGGCCAGATCGGCCGATCCGCCCATGATCTCGGGCAACTTCGGTCCGAAGGCGTTCAGGGTGTTCTGCGAGGCGCTGCGCGAGGCGATGCTCGCGCCCTTGGCATTGGTCTCGGCTATGAAGGCGTCCGCCTGCGCGCCGAAATCCTTGGGCAGTTCGCCCCGCATGCGACGCAGGAATTCCGCGGCGAGGTCGGGGTAGGCCTTGCGGTACTCCTCGAAACGCCGACTCCACTCGCTCTCCGCCTTCGCGCCGCGGCCCTTGGCGTCCCATCCGCGATAGACGGCCTCCGGAATCTCGAACGGGCCATGGGTCCAGCCGAGCCGCTCGCGCGTCGCGGCGACCTCCTTTTCGCCCAAGGCCGCCCCGTGAGACTCCTCCTTGCCCTCCTTGTTCGGCGAGCCGAATCCGATCACGGTCTGGCAACAGATGAGGGAGGGCTTGTCGGTGACCTTGCGGGCGGCCTCTATCGCCGCCTTCACGGCCTCCGCGTCATGGCCGTCGACCCGCGGGATCACGTGCCAGCCGTAGGCCTCGAAACGCTTCGGGGTGTCGTCGGTGAACCAGCCATGGACCTCGCCGTCGATCGATATCCCGTTGTCGTCATAGAACCCGATCAACTTTCCAAGACCGAGATGCCCGGCCAGCGAGCAGGCCTCGTGGGAAACCCCCTCCATCAGGCAGCCATCGCCCATGAAGACGTAGGTGTGGTGATCGACGATGTCATGCCCGGGCTTGTTGAACTGGCCGGCCAGGGCGCGTTCGGCGATCGCCATGCCCACCGCGTTGGCGAGCCCCTGGCCGAGGGGGCCCGTGGTGGTCTCGACGCCGGGCGTGTATCCGTACTCGGGGTGCCCCGGGGTCATGGACCCCATCTGGCGGAAGCGCTTCAGTTCGTCGATCGGCAGGGCGTAGCCCGTGAGATGCAGCAGGCTGTAGAGCAACATGGAGCCGTGCCCGTTCGACAATACGAAGCGGTCGCGGTCGGACCACGTCGGATTGGCCGGGTTGTGCTTCAGGTAGTCGTTCCAGAGCACCTCGGCGATATCTGCCATACCCATGGGCGCGCCCGGGTGACCGGAATTGGCTTTCTGCACGGCATCCATGCTGAGCGCGCGCACGGCATTAGCAAGTTCACGGCGGCGGGGGTCGAACCGACCCTCCGCTCTTGAGCGGCTTTCGGGCTTCACAGACATGATCGATCCTCAAAAAGAACAGTGATCTTTACTGGTAATGGCCGGATGCGGCCTTCAAAAGGTGGTAGGCGACCAGCAGCTGCGTCAGGGCAAGCGGGTGCGAGCGGAGCTTCTCGCCCGTGGTCCCTGTGATGTCGCCTATGCCATCGCGCCGGAGGTGGTGGTGTTCGCCCGGAATATGGCGCCACAGCAGATCCTCCAGGCATTTCGCCTTCTCGTCCGAAATATTGCCGTCGATCTCGAGCCGATCGACCGGCAGACCCATATCGCGGTCCAGCTCCATGTGGATGCCGTTGCCGCCCTGCTCCAGGACATCCGACAGATCCGGATGCGGCAAGGTGGGGCGCAAGACCAGGGAGGCGTTCAGGTGGCTGCCGGTCTCCTCCTTGTCGGTCTCGGGCGGCCAGAAGCAGACGACCATGTCCGCCCATTTCCGCTGAGGCCGGATGAAGGCCTCGGAATCCGGCTCACGGAGCTTCATCTCCTTGGCTACGGCCTCGGCCGTGTGTCCGCGCTTTTGCGTGTCGCGCCGCATCTTCCAAAGGAAGCGCAGTTGCTCGGGCGGCGCGAGATAGAGTTTGACATCATACGCGTCCCGCATTGCCTTGGTCGAGAACCCGAGCAGGCCCTCGACGATGATGAAATCCTTCGCCTCCACGTAGGTCGGTGGGTCGAAATCGCCGGTGGAGTGGTTATAATGGGGCTTCAGGATCGCCTGGCCATTCTTGAGCAGATTCAGGTGCTGCTCGATGATGTCCATGTAATTGCAGTCCGGATGCAGGGCCGTGAGCCCCTTCTCGGCGCGCTGTGCGCGGTTATACTTGTGATAGTCGTCGGTGCAGATGATCGTGCACCTGTCCTGCCCGATAACCTTCGCGATGCCGCTCGTAATTGTCGTCTTTCCGGCCGCCGAATCACCGACGATCCCCAACAGGATCGGTCTCTTTTGCATCTCACTGCTCCTCGATCAGGCTAGGCGGCCCAGGCAGATCCTGCCTTACCGCCCGCCCCACCCATGATTAAACATGCCTTTAATCGCGCCATCCGGACTTTCAGTCTACTGGCAACAAAAATCCCCTTGGCGGTCCAATCTCCCACCAAAGGGACGCGATCTACCGTCACCCGGGTTGGGCGCAACGACCCCAACCGCAGTCAAGAGCCGCGTATTTTCCCTCACCTGCCCCTGTTCGGCAATAGCCGTCGCAAGCGGCCTCAGGCGTTATGGCCGATCCAGGCCTGCCAGACCTCATACAGATCGGGGGACCGCGCCGCCACCGCCGATGTGGGCTTCAGCTCGCGATAGGACAGGGGCGCGCCCTCCAGGGTCGTCGCGATCCCGCCCATTTCCCTCAGGATCAGGCTGCCGGCCGCGTGATCCCACAGTTTCTGGCCGCCGTGCAGATAAAGATGGGCGCGGCCGGCCGCGAGCCAACACCAGTCGAGCGCGCACGAGCCGCAATTGCGCTGCGACCCATAGGGCGGGTCCGCGCCGAGGCGCCCCGCGAGCTTTGGCTTCAGGCGCTTGAAGTCCACAAGCGCCACGCACCGGCGCAAGGCCGGCGGCCGCCCGGGCTCGGGCATACGCTCGCCGTTCAGCCAGGCGCCCTGGCCGCGCAGCGCCTTGAAGCACTCTTTGCGCACCGGGTCATAGACCAGACCGACGACCGCCTCGCCCTCTTGCAGGAGGGCCAGGGACACGGCAAAAAAGGGCAGACCGGTGACGAAATTCGTCGTCCCGTCGAGCGGATCGAGGCACCAGACGCCGTGCGCCGACTGAAGCGAGGCGTACTGCTCGGCCTCCGACATCTCCTCGCCCACGATACCGAAATTGGGCCAGCGCATCCGGAGCTCCTCCGCGAGCCATGCCTGGACCGCCGTGTCCGCCGCGGTCACGAGGCTCCCGTCTTCCTTGAGCTGCGACCCGCTTGCACCGAAACGCGGCATGATCTCCTGATGGGCGACCATCCGGACGAGGTCCTCCAGGACCTCGAGACCGGCATGGCTGCAAGGATCGAGGCCCTGGTCGCCCATCAAAGGGTCAGACCTCCTTCCATTTGATCGAACAGCCGATGCTCGGGATCTGGTCGCGCGGCCCCACGCCGGTGCGTGCCACCTGGGTCATGGCCTCGAACAGATCACGCCTGGCGTCCGGCGCGGGCTCCTTGCGGCTTGCGTCGAGTCGGCCACGATACTGCAGGGTCAGATCGGCCCCGTAGCCGAAGAAATCCGGTGTGCATACCGCCCCGAAGCGACGCGCCACCTCCTGCGTCTCGTCGTACAGATATGGAAACGGGAAACGATATTCCTGCGCGATGCGCTGCATATTGGCGAACGAGTCCTCCGGATAGTCCTTCGGATCGTTGGACATGATGGCGCAGCTGCCGATCCCCTCCGCGCGCAACGCGGCGACGTCGCGGATGAGGCGGTCGCGTATGGCCTTCACGTACGGGCAGTGATTACAGATGAACATGACGAGCAGCCCGCGCTCGCCGCGCACATCGGCCAGCGTCAGCACCCGGCCATCGGTGGCGGGGAGCGCAAAATCGGGGGCGGGTCGCCCGAAATCGCAAACAGGGGTCTCTGTGCTGACCATACCGCCTCGTCCATCTGCCACGCCGTTGGGGGTCTGCATTATGGCACACCTTGATCGACCGCTGTCTATACTTGGAACGAGACATAAGTCGCAGGGCCAGGAGGCCGGGGGGTGGCATATGATGGACCGAGCCCGCATCGCGCTTCTATCGACGATAGGCGTGCTATCCCTCGCGGCAAGCCTCCACGCGGCGCCGCTTTCGCTTGCCATCCAGCCGGTCTTGGGACAGCGGGCGACGCATAAGGCCTTCGCGCCGCTCGCGCACTATCTCGGAGGGCTCCTCGGACGCCCGTGCCACATCGTCACAAGCCCCAACTTCCTCGTCTACTGGCAGGACATGGCCCGGCGCCCCAGACCCACCTTCGTGCTGGATGCGGCGCACTTCACCGATTATCGGCTCAGGCATCTCGGCTACCACCTGCTCGTCAAGGAGCCCGGGACCGTCTCCTATTCTCTCGTGGTGCGCGGCTCGGAGATGGTGCTCGAACCCTCCGCGCTCGTGGGCCTGCCTGTGGCCTCGCTCGGCATACCGAGCATGGGCGCGGCGCTCCTGAATCGCATGTTTCCCCACGTCACCCGGCGCCCCATCGTCGTGGCCGCGCGCGATGCGGCCGCCGAGTTTCGCCTGCTCGCGGCCCATAAAGTCGCCGCGGCGATGATCCCGACCCCGCTCGTCGCCCGGGCCATGGCGCAAGGGGCGGATCTCTCGGTCGTGGTCACCACACCCCCCCTCCCCAACATCGCCCTGTCGGTGGGCCCCGGCTGGTCTCGGGCCCAAAGGACCCGGCTCAGGCGCGCGCTGGTCCGGGCCCCGGCCTCGCTCTTCAAGGCGATCGGCCTGCGGCGCTTCGTGGTGGCAAGGCCCGCCGAATACCGCGGTCAGGACCGGATCCTGAAGACCTATTGGGGCTACTGAGGGGCAAGGCAACCCCGCTTGCTTCGCGCCGCTTGCGCATGGCCTCGCTTGGTGGAGGATGGCGGGGGCGCTATGATAGGACACTGCCTTCGCGGGCGAAGCCGTTGCGCCCGTGACGGGGCCGCGAGGGAACGGGGCCCAACCCCGCGCCCAGTCCATGCACGCACCTCGGACCGATCGTCACTATGCCCAACAGCCCCTTAGTCGAGCGCGACCTGAAAGTCCTCTGGCACCCGTGCACGCAGATGCACGACCATCCGGCCGTTCCCCTGATCCCCGTCCGGCGCGCACACGGCGTCTGGCTCGAGGACTTCGAGGGGCGCCGTTATCTGGACGCGATCAGTTCCTGGTGGGTGAATCTCTTCGGCCATGCCCACCCGGCCATCAACGAGGCCGTCCGGCGGCAGCTGAGCGAGTTCGAGCATGTCCTGCTCGCGGGCTTCACGCATGAGCCCGCCATATCCCTCTCCGAACAGCTGGTCGCGCTCGCGCCCCCGGGTCTCACCCGATGCTTCTTCGGCGACAATGGCTCATCGGCCGTCGAGATCGCCCTCAAGATGAGCCTCCATTATTGGCGCAACGTGGGACAGCCGCAGCGGACCGAGTTCGTGACCGTCGCGCACTCCTACCATGGGGAAACGGTCGGGGCGCTGTCGGTGAGCGACGTCGGGCTCTACAAGGCCCCCTACGAGCCGCTGCTCTTCAAGGCCTATGTCGCCCCGTCGCCGGACTGCAGGCTGCGCGAGACCGGCATGAACTGCGCGCAGCACGCCGGGCGCGCCCTGGCGGGCATGAAAGAGATCCTGGCGCGACACGCGAAGACCGTGTGCGCCGTGATCGTGGAGCCCCTCGTGCAGTGCGCGGGCGGCATGCGCATGCACGATCCGGCGTACATCAAGGGCCTGCGGGCGCTTTGTGACGAGTTCGGCGTGCATCTCATAGCCGACGAGATCGCCGTCGGATTCGGGCGCACGGGGACGCTGTTTGCCTGCGAGCAGGCGGCCATCCGCCCGGATTTTCTCCTGCTCGGAAAGGGGCTCACGGGCGGCTATTTGCCGCTCTCGGTTTGCCTCACCACAGACACGGTCTACGAGGCCTTCTTCGCCGACTACAGCACCGGCAAGGCCTTCCTGCACTCGCACAGCTACACGGGCAACGCCTTGGCGTGCGCGGCCGCCCTCGCCACCCTCGAGATCTTCGCGCAGGGCGACTGGATCGCGTCGAATCGGGGGCTTGCCGCCGTCATGGGTGACGCCTTGGGCGCCTTGCGCGACCACCCGCATGTCGCGTCGATCCGGCAAACCGGCATGATCGCGGCCCTCGACCTGGTGGCCGACAAGGCCACGGGCCAGGCTTATCCCGGGCGCGAACGCCGTGGACTTGCCGTCTACCGCTATGGACTGGAGCACGAGGCCCTCTTGCGGCCGCTCGGCGACACCCTCTACCTGATGCCGCCCTATGTGATCCAGGAGGACGAGATACGCAAGGTCGTGGAGGTTATGGCCGCGGCCATAGATCAAGCCACCGCGTGACCCCGAGCCCCTCGGGCGCCCGGGGCGCAAGGGACGGGGAGGCCGCCCCTACCCGCCCGGCGCGGCGATGGCGTCGTAGAAGAGTTCCTTCAGGCTCGCTATGTCCGGAATGCCGGCACGCCTTTCGTCGATATCGAGCGACACCGCTAGGTGGGGGTGGACCGCGTCTTCGTCGGTCAACAAGACCGAGGGCGCCTCGATCGTCCGCGACTGCGGCTCGGCGTTCGTGAGGACCGCGAAGAACTCGGTCGGCAGGCGGCCGGGGAGCGGATAGAACACCACCGCGCGCGATTTCGGCCCCATGGTCGCAGCGGGCCCCCAGAAACGTCCCAGATCGCAGAGCGCGACCGGCCGCGAGCGCCAGGCCATGGCGCCCAGGAGCCAGGGCGGACTCAAAGGCACGGGCGTAAGCGCATTGACGACCGTGATCTCCGCCACGAGGGCGCTCGGGACCAGGAGATAGCGATCGGAGACAGGCAGTAACAGGGCGTGAATGCGGTCATCCGCCAAGGCCATGGTCACCTCCGAGCGAGCGTAGATAGGCGGCGAGCCCCTCGGGCGCCATGACCAGGGTCAGTGTCCCCCGGCCCACGGCCGCCGCCGGGAACAGGTGCCGTCCGGGAACGGGTGCCGGTCCGAGGGGTGTAAAGGGCTCGATACGCAGGGTGCCGGCCGGCAGGAGCTTGAGATCATCGACCAACAGGCCGACCGGCGGGGAGGCGCCGATCCCCAGGAACACCGCCCGGGTCCAGTCGCTCCCGGGAAGCGGCAACCAGTCCGGCCCCAGGGCATAGGCAAGCCACGAGTCTCCCTGCACCATGCGCAGGGCGGCGGCGCGGCCCGTCCGCTCGATCTGCATGTTCTCCCGCGGCTCGACGGAAATATCCGAGACATTGGGCATGAGGAAGGTCTGTCCCGCGAAGCGCAGTTCCAGGTAATGCCGTAGATCGGTCATACGTGGCCTCGCCGCAGCAACACCTCGATCTCCTTACGCAAATCCTCCTCTTGGTACGGCTTGCCGAGATAGACGTCGACCCCAAGGGCCATGGCCCGGTCGCGATGCTTATGGCCCGATCGCGACGTGATCATGATGATGGGGATGTGACGCAGGCGCACGTCGTCGCGTACGCGCGCGGTCAACTCGTAACCATCCATGCGCGGCATCTCGATGTCGACCAGCATCACGTCCGGCACCCGTTCGCGAAGCTGCTCCAGGGCCTCCACGCCATCTTTGGCGGTGGCGGCGTCGAATCCCTGCTTCTGCAGGAAGCGGCTCGTCACCTTGCGCACGGTGAGCGAGTCGTCGACGACCAGGACATGGGGCCGGGTCGGCGCGGGCTCCTCCGCCGGGACTTGCGCGACACGCAGGCCCTCGTCATCGCTCCATAGCGCCGGAATGTCGATGATGAGCAGGACCCGCCCGTCGCCCAGGATCGTGGCCCCGAAGAGCCCCCGTATCTCGCTCAACTGGGGCCCCAGGGACTTGACCACCACCTCGCGCGTGCCCGAAAGGGTGTCCACGGCGACCGCCACCTCGCGGGCGTCCAGCCTCAGGAGCAGGACCGGCAGTTTGCGCGGCAAGGTGGCCCCGCGGGCGATACCGAGACGCGCCCCGAGGTCCATGAAGGGATAATCCTTGCCGCCATAGCGCAGGGTCGGGCGGCTCGCCTGCAGGGCCTCCGTCACCGCCCCGGCCGGGGCCTCGACGATGTTGACGATGGCGGCGAGCGGGATCGCGTACATCTGATCGCCGCAGCCGACCATGAGCGCCTGCGCAATCGACAAGGTGAGCGGCAGTCGTATCACGAAAGAGGTTCCGCGTCCGGCGCGGGTATCGACGCTGATGGAGCCGCCGAGCTTCTTCACCTCGCTGTGCACGACATCCATGCCCACGCCCCGGCCCGACAGGTGCGTTATCTTCGCGGCGGTCGAGAAACCGGGGAGCAGGATGAACTGCATGACCTGCTCGTCGCTCACGAGGGCCGCCGAAGGCACGAGCCTGCGCTCTATGGCCTTGGCGCGTATGCGGTCGATATTGAGGCCGGCGCCGTCATCCGACACGCGGATCACGATCTCGCCGCTCTCCTGTGTGGCCTGGATGGTAATGGTGCCGACCGCGGGCTTTCCGGACTTCGCCCGTTCGGCGGCCGACTCGATGCCGTGGTCCATGGCATTGCGGATCATGTGCTCGAAGGGCCCGATCATCCTTTCCAGCAGATGGCGGTCGAGCTCCACGTCGGCGCCGGTCAAAACCAGCTCGACGCGCTTATTGAGCTCCCGCGAGGTCTGCCGGACGATCTGGCGCAGCCTGTGGGCTTGGGTCGCGAAGCCCACCATGCGCGTGCGCATGAGCCCTTCCTGGAGCTCCGTGTTGACGCGCGCCTGCTGCTGCAACACGGCCTCCGCCTGGCTTGCCACCGTATCGAGGGTGCCGTGCAGCGTGACCAGGTCGTGCAGGTTCTCCGTGAGGCCGCGCGACAGCTGTTGCAGCCTCGAGTAGCGATCGAACTCGAGCGGGTCGAAGTCCTGGGCGGCATTGCCTTCGTCGATCCGCGCGCGCGACACGATCTGCGACTCGGCCTGGATCTCGAGTTCGCGAACCTGGTCGCGGAAACGCTTCACGTTGCCGTTCAGCTCCGCCAGGTGCTCCTTCAGGCTGAAGACCTGCTGCTCCATGCGCGAGCGCGCGATGCTGACCTCGCCCGCGTAGGCCACGAGCCTATCCAGGAGCGCGGTCCGCACCCGCACCTGGGTTGCCGTCTCGGTCTTGAAAAGATCCTCGGCCGGATCGTTGGCCGGCGGGGCATCGCCCGTCGCGGCGGCCGGCGGGAGGGGCGGCGCCTCGGGAATCCGCTCCTCCGCCGGTTCTGCCGCTTCCACCGCCACCGTCTCCCCTTGCAGCTGCGCGAGCAGCGCCTGCTCGCGCGACCTGTCCAGGATCTCGCGGCCCGATATGAAGGCCTTGTAGAGCTCTCCCAGGTGCTCCGCCGCGGAATCCAGCAGCGCGAACAAGGCCTCGTCGCGGGGATGGCCGCCCTCCTCCACCCGTCGCAACAGATCCTCGGTGGCATGCGCCAGATCGCCCATGCGTGCCGCGCCGCACATCCGCGCGCCCCCCTTCAGCGTGTGCAGGACCCGCTTCAGGGAGTCGAGCAGGTCGGACCGTTCCCGATGGACGCGCCATTCCGCGAGCGCCCCCTCGAAACCATCCAGGAGGTCGCGCGCCTCATCGCAAAAGATGTCGCGCAGCTCCGGATCGACCGCCTCATCGGCGCCCTCCGGGACCCGCGCCGCGACCACGGCCTCCCGGCGCCCATCGGACAAGGGCTCGCGGGCGGCGGGCGGCGGCGACCCGACCTCCGAGGGGTTCGTGGACTCGTCCGCCGCGGCCATGCCCTCGCGGACCCCTTCGGCCAGGGCCAGGTTCTTTTGCCACCACGTGAGTCCCGGGGCAGGCCCCTCCGCGCGGGCGATCTCAGCCAAGTGGGCGCCCAGTTCCGTGAATGGGGCCGCCGGGTCGGCGCCGCCGTCGAGCGCCGCGAGCAGTCCTTCGGTGGCGGTGGCGAGGCTCGCGAGCAGGTCGACGCCCGCGGCCCCCAGAGGCTTTTGCCCGATCTCGAGCGCCTGGAGGTAATGCTCCACGCCCGCACAGGATTCGGCCATGGCCACGAGCGCCACGGAACGCGCGCTGCCCTGCATCGTATGGGCGGCCCGGAGCAGATGCGCCGATACCAGACGGTCGGCCCCTTCCGAGATGGCCGCCCCCAGGACGCGCAGATGATCGCGCGTCTCCGCGACGAAGATGTCGCGCAACAACGGGTCCGCCAGAACCGCGGGGACACCGACCGGGGGATTCGGTGCCGCGTCGGCCGGGAGCGCTGGCGCCTGCGGCTCGACGTCTTCCCGGGCCACGGGCGCGTCCCCTGGAGCGGAGCCGATCGTGCGCGATTCCGGGGCCGCGCGGTCCTCCGGGCGCGGCGTGGGTGCCCGCTCCCCGGGCACGACCGGGTCGGTATTCATGGCGACGGCCGGCGCATCGAGCGGCGGCGGTTCGCGGCCGGCGGCCAAGGCCTGCAGTGCCGCGCGGATCGAGGCCATCTCGGGCAGGCCGCGGCCCTGCTCCACGGCCTGGACCCAATCACGCACCGCCTCATAGGCCCGCACGATCCAGGCGAGCAGCTGGGGATCGGGTGCGCGTTCGCGCGCGCGCACCTTGTTCAGAAGACTCTCGGCATCATAGGAAAGCTCGGCGATCTCGCCGGCCTCCACCATGCGCCCGCTGCCTTTCAGGGTATGGAAGGCGCGCCGCGCCACGCCCACCGCGCCCTCGTCGGCGAGATCCGCCCGCCAAGCCGGCAGCGACTCCTCGAGCTGCGCCACGGCCTGGTGCGCGTCCTCCAGGAATACGGGAAGGATTTCCGGATCAATGGCGAGATCGGCCGCCAACGACGGGCGCCGCGCCGCGACGGGCGCACCCTTGGTATCCGCAAGCTGCGCCTCGGCGGCCCCGGACCCGTCCAGCACACCTTCCAGCGGCCGCGCGAGGTCGCCAAGCTCGATGGGGCGCAGGGCGCGCCCGCGCTCCAGGCCATTCACATGGGCCTCGAGGCCCGCCACCGCCGCCGCCAACGCCTCGGCGACCGGCCCTTCCGGGGCGAGCCCGCCCTGGGCGAGCCGGCCCAAAACACGGTAGAGGCTGCGCGCAAGGCCGGCGGCCGCCTCCTCCTCGAGGACACGGAAGGCCGCCTCGACCTGGGCGGCGAGGCTTGGGATGTCCGTCAAGCCGTCGCGATCGCGCGGAGAGGCCGCGAACGCCAGGAAGGCCTCTTCGATGCGCACAAGGTTGGCGCGTATCTCGCCTGCGACCGCGCCCACCAGTTGCCGGCGATCCTGCGCCGAAAGCGGCGCCTCGGAGACCTCCATGCCGCTCGTATCCGGCACCGAGGAGAGATTCATGAGCACGCGGCGTTGCTCCTCCACCCCCAGACGCCAATCGGACGAGCCGTAGGGAATTTCGCGGGCCGCCGCTTCGATCTGCAGGAGCCCCTGGGCCAGGGCCATGGCGATCCCCCCCGACTTCGGGAGGCGCCCGTCGGCGAGGGCGCGACAGGCCTCGGTGATGGCCGCGGCAAGCTCGCTCAGAGGCGCCACCTCGAGCGTGGTGAAGGTCTTGGCCATCTTGTCGAGCAGGCGCACGAGCTCGCCGTTGGCGGACGCCCCGTTGTCCTGCGGATCGAAACAGCGTGACAGGAGCGACTGCGCCTGCGCGATCTCCTGGCTCAGGGCGCTCGCGATCGACCGCAAGGCGGCGATCGACGCCTCGCGCGGCCCCTCCTCGCGGGGCTTCTCCAGATCGAACGCCTCACGCACGGCGCCTACGGTGGGGTCGTCCGAGCGGACGTCCCGCAAGACGAAAAGCATGTCCCGCGTGAGCCGCTCGCAGGCGTTGCGGATGCCGCCCTTGTCTTGTCCGTCGGCGAAGCGCTTCAGCAACTGATCGAGTCGCGAGATGAGCTTCTTGTCGTCGGTGCGCGGCTCGGCCTGCCAGACCAGGAATCGGAGGAAGGCCTCGCCCACCCACAGGCACTGGGCGATCGGCGCAAAGGCCACCCGCGGGCGCCAGAGACGCAGGAGATCGGGCATCGACGGGCCGCTCACATCGCGGGCCACGCCCTTCAGCCATTTCAGCAAGGCCGCCTGGAAGAGCGGGCGCTGCTGGCGAAAGGCCTCGATGAAGCCTTTGTCGTCGGCGGCGGGCGCGCCTGGCGGACGCGGGGAGAGCTCCACCCGGAAGAAGGCTTGCGGCGGCAGCGCCTGTGCACCGCGGCTTGCGCGCAGTTCATTCGCAAGTTCAAGCAGGCTCAGGCCGTCCCCGAGGCCGCGGGCCTGGACCCTGTCGACGATGTCGGGAAGCAGGAGCAAGGTCCGGGCGAGGGGCTCGAGCGCCTCCTCGCGCGGCGCCTCGGTGGTGGTGAGCAGGGCCTGGACCGCGGCCTCGGCCTCGGCGACGAGATCCGCGAGCGCGTCGATCTCGACCATCTTCAAGGTGCCGCTCACCTGATGCAGATAGGTCGCGCAAAGCCTGAGCTTCGTTTCGTCGCCGCGATGCTCGATGAAGGCCTCGAGGGCAAGCCGCGCCTGCTTCAAGGTCTCATCGATCTCGTCTTTTACCCACCCCAACGTCCCGAGGTCTACAGTGCTTTCGGTGACCATCTTACCCCCGGCCGGCGCGCCGACTCTTAGGCCGGCAGCTTGAAGCCGGCAACCGACGCCTGCAGTTCGCCCACGAGGTCGGACAGCTTGGCGATGGACTCAGCGGTCTGCTGGGTACCCGCGGACGTGGTCGCCGTTGCCTCCTGAATTTCTGTCATGCTGGTCGACACCGTGGTCGCTGCCTGGGACTGCGTACGCGCATCCTTGGCGATACGCACGATGAGCGACGATAACTGCTCCGAAACGGATTCGATCTGACCCAGGGCCTGGCCCGCGGCATCGGCCAGGCGCGTTCCTTCGACCACGCCATTCGTGGCCTTCTCCATGGAACTCACGGCCTCGTTGGTATCGGCCTGAATGGTCTTCACGAGATCCGCGATCTGCTTGGTGGCGGCCCCGGACCGCTCCGCAAGCCTCTGCACTTCGTCGGCGACCACCGCGAAACCGCGGCCGGCGTCACCGGCCATGGCTGCCTGAATGGCCGCGTTCAGCGACAGGATGTTGGTCTGCTCGGCGATGTCGTTGATGAGCTCCACGATCTCCCCGATCTGCTGCGAGCTCTCGCCGAGACGCTTGATGCGCTTGGCGGTTTCCTGGATCTGCTCGCGCATCTCGTCCATACCCTTGATCGTGTTCTGCACGGCCTCCGCGCCGCGCTTGGCCGTGAGCACCGAGCCTTGCGCCACCTCCGCGGACTTTCCGGCGCTCTGCGACATCTCGTCCATCGATTTCGCCATGGTACGTATGCGTTCGGTGGTCGCAAGAATCTGCGCGGCCTGGCGCGTGGCGGCCTCATTCAGCTCGGCGGCGGTGCGGCGGCTCCGGTTCGAGGCGCTCGCCACCTCCTGCGCGGTCGTGTTGATTCGATAAACGACGTTGCGCATCTCCTTCACGGCGTAGTTGATCGAGTCGGCGATCGCGCCCGTGATCTGCTCCGTCACCTGCGGCTGGATGGTCAGGTCGCCGTCCGCGAGATCGCCCATCTCGTCTAGCAACTTCAGAATGGCGTCCTGTGTCTCGCGATTCTGGTTCGCGCTTTGCCGGGCGCGGACACGCTCGTCGCCAACGAGCTTGCGGCCGAGCAGGAGGAGGAACACGAGGGACAGGGCCGCCATGCCGTAGCCTGCGAACTTCTCGAATCGACGCTCATGCGAGAGGGCCACATAGCCCCTCACGAGCGCGCGGCTCTGCGAGAGCAGCTTGTTACTCTTGTGGAAGATCATGGCGCCCGATCGCTGAGCCACGAACAAGGGGGCCGCGTTCGCCAGAATGCCCTGCACGCTCTGGTCCATGGCCGTGAAGGTCTCCGCGGCGCGCGCGAACTTGGCGCGCGTGGCCGCCGGAAGCTGCGGCCCCAGCTGCGCCTGGGTCTCCTTGAAGAGCTTGGTATCCTCGCCGAACTCGGCGGCCGCGACCGCCGCCGAACTGCCGCCCTGGGCGAACATGTTCACTTCCATCGGGATGCGCTGGCTCAGCATGCCTTGACGGGCGGCGAGATAGATGAGCTGGCGTGACATATGGGCGCGTATGCCGCGGGTCACGATCTCGTCCCACAAGGCGAGCAGCATGGGCGAGGTCTGGTCCACGGTCGCCACATAGTCATGCATCATGAGGGCCGGCTCTTCCTGCTTCACGATCTCGTCGACGTGGCGGCGCACGCCGACCCAGGTGGTATTAAGGGCCAGGAGCGCCGGCCGCACCTGCGCCGGGGTTGGCGGGATACCCTGGGCGCGGTCGCCGTTCTTCAGGGCGTCGATGATGCGCTGGTAGTCGAGGCGCGAGCGCTTCAGATCGCTAAACGCGCTCTCCTCGCCGAGGGTCGCCGCCGCGGCATCCTTCGCGATACGCTGCGACAGCATGAGCAGCTGATCCGACTGCTCGATGTACTTGGAGTCCTGATTGGCTTGCTGCGCCTCCGAACCGAACAGGACGGCCACCCCGACGAGCGAGACCACCATGAGGAAGAGGAGGACCGAGACGCCCGTTATGCCGCGCCCGGACCGGGCCTCCTTCTTGCCGCGTTCGGCCTTGGCGCGCTTTTTCCTGGTCGTCGGCTGCACCTCGACAAACTGCTCGCCCTGCCCGCCGCCCAACGATGCCAATTCTTCGGTCGGCTGATCCAAAACGACCCCCTTCTTTTTGGATAGTCTCGCCACCATATTCAGTATTCCTCGTAGTTGTTCTTGCGCGTTCAACGGCTTCCCGTGCCGTTGTCAGGCCGCCACATGCTTGAAAGTCAGGCTTTCCGTCAGCGAACGCAGATCAAAGACGCCCCACAACGCATTGTCCTGGGCATAGGCGGTCTGCACATGCATGAGGACGGCGTTGTCGAGCCCCGCGATGTCGCGCCGATCCCGCTCGGCATCGAAATGCTTCAATCCCAAAACCTCGTTGACCACAAGCGCCGTGCTGAAATCGCCGACGTGCATGACGAGCAGACGCGCCTTGTCGTCCATGGGGACGGGCGCCTTCCCGAAGTACTCGGCAAGATCGATGATGGTGAGCAGGGAGCCGCGCACATTGGCGACGCCCTTCACCCACCGCTTCGTGCCCGGAACCCGCGTGACCTCGGGCCGCACCAGGACCTCGGCTACCTGGTCGAGGGACACAAGCAGCGATAGCCCGGCCAGACGAAACCCAAGCCCGCTCCATTGCGGGGCCGTCTCGGTCTGTTCCGGCAAACCGGGCGCGCCGACACGCGCCTCGGCCTGCATCCTGAGGAGCAGGGCGAAGGCGCTGTCTTGGGCCCGATCGCTCACAACGCCCTGATCTTATCGAGCAGCACGCTTTCCACCACGGGCTTCACGATGTAATCCTTGGCCCCCTGACGCAACCCCCAGGCCTTGTCGGTCTCCTGCCCCTTGGTCGTGCAGATGATGATCGGGATGCCGGCTGTGGCCGGGCTCTTCGATATGGTCCGGGTGGCCTCGAAACCGCTCATCCCGGGCATCACGACGTCCATGAGGATCAAGTCCGGGCGCATGGTCTTCAGCTTCTCCAGGCTTTCCTCGCCGCTTCTGGCCGTGGTGATCGTAAACCCGTTGCGACCCAGCATCTCCTGCAGGAGGTGCAGTTCGGTTGGCGAGTCGTCGACCACCAAGATACTCTTAATCGCCATTATTGCGTCTCTCCTCTTTAATCAAAAACCCAAACGCCCGCAGGGCCTTGTGGCAGCGGATCAGCTAATGCACATACCGGGTGATGACCTCGACAAGCTCTTCCTGGGTAAAGGGCTTGTTGACGTGCTCCTCGGATCCTGCGATGCGTCCGCGCGCCTTGTCGAACAGGCCGTCCTTACTGGAGAGCATGATAACCGGTATATTCTTGAAGTCCTTGTTATTTTTTATCAGGAGGCACGTCTGATACCCGTCTAGCCTGGGCATCATGATGTCCACGAAGATGATGTCGGGCCGTCGGTCCGTGATGACCGACATCGCCTCGAAGCCATCGCCCGCCGTGTAGACGTCATAGCCCGCCTTCTTCAGGAGGGCTTCGGCCGTTCGCCGTATCGTGTTGCTGTCGTCGATTACCATAACCTTGATGCCCACGGGATTCCTCGCCGCTGTTTCAAAGGCGGCCTCTTCGAGCCGCTCCTGCGCTTTATTGTGCACCCTACTGATTTACTAGCATACGCCGTAGACAAAATCCATTTAGCGCGCGGATAAAAAATTCTAGGCCGTTACCGCGTGGATCGCCAACTCCGCCGGCGAGGGGTCGGGGCGAAAAAGCGTCCGCCGGTCCGCATGCGAACCGAGCCGGACCCCCGGCGCCGCCTTTCCTTTGATCTGCCCATGGTGTCACTATTCGCCTACTCTTCACCACACGAGGTTCGCTCATGGACTTTGAGCCCATGCACCAGGCCGTCCCCCACCTCACCACCGCCTTGACCGGCCCTCTCTTGGCGCTCGAGGAGAGGTTTCTGGAGCGCGAAACGCGGATCGAGCAGTGGTTCCATGAGAGATGGTTGAGCGCCCCTGCGCCCTTTTATGCCTCCGTGGACCTGCGCAACGCGGGATTCAAGCTGGCCCCGGTGGACACCAACCTGTTCCCGGGCGGGTTCAACAACCTGAACCCCGCCTTTCACCCCCTCTGCGTCCAAGCCTTGCAGGCGGCCGTCGAGCGTCTCTGCCCGAAGGCGGCCCGCATCCTGCTCGTGCCCGAAAACCACACCCGCAACGCATTCTACTGGGAAAACATAGGCGCGCTCGTCATGCTCCTCGAACGCGCCGGCTACCATGTCCGCATCGGGTCCTTGCTGAACAACGGAGAGGCGCCCTCGTCCATGACCCTCGCAAGCGGACGCGTGCTGCCCGTGGCGCCGATCGTCCGCGAGGGGGATCGCGTGGCCGTGCCGGGCTTCAACCCCTGTCTCGTGCTTTTGAACAACGACCTGTCGGCGGGCCCGCCCGAGATCCTGAAGGGGCTCGCGCAACCTGTCATGCCCCCGCTGTCCCTCGGCTGGTGGAATCGCCTGAAGTCGGACCACTTCACCCAATACCGGCGGCTCGCGGTCGAATTCGGCGAGGTCAACGACATCGATCCCTGGTTCATCGACCCCATCTTCCGTCGCTGCGGCCGCATCGACTTCCAGAAGCGCGAGGGGGAGGACTGCCTGGCCCATAACGTGGACGAGGTCTTGGGGTTGGTCCGCGAGAAATACCGGGAGTACGGCATCACCCAGGAGCCCTTCGTGATCGTCAAGGCCGACGCCGGCACCTACGGCATGGGGATCATGACCGTGCGCCACGCCGACGAGGTGCGCCAGCTGAACCGCAAGCAGCGCAACAAGATGTCGGTGATCAAGGAGGGCCAGACGGTCCAGGAGGTCATGGTCCAGGAGGGTGTCTACACCTTCGAGACGCTGGGACCTGAACAGGCGGTGGCGGAGCCGGTCGTTTACATGGTGGACCGGTTCGTGGTGGGCGGCTTTTACCGCGTCCATGGCGCGCGCGGCATAGACGAGAACCTGAACGCGCCCGGCATGCACTTCCAGTCGCTCGCGTTCGCCGAAAGCTGCTCCAACCCGGACGGCACGCAGGCCCCCGACGCGGGGCCCAACCGCTTTTACGCCTACGGCGTCATAGCGCGTCTCGCCTTGCTGGCTGCCGCCCGCGAACTCCAGGGCATCTCGGGAGACCCGGCATGACGCGCAGGCTCGCCGTGATCATGGACCCGGTCGACCACATAAAGTCCTACAAGGACACGACCGTGGGGCTTCTGCGCGAGGCTATGCGACGCGGCTATCGGATAGACTACCTCGAGGCGCGCGACCTCGAGTTGCGTGCGGATCGGCTGATGGCGCAGGCGCGGAGCATGGTCGTGAGCGAGGACGACCAGCGTTGGTGCGAACTGGGCGAGGCCCGCGAGATCGAACTCTCGGGCGTCGACATCATATTGATGCGCAAGGACCCGCCTTTCAACATGGGATACATCTACGCGACCTACCTCCTGGAGCATGCGCAAAGCGCCGGGGCGCTCGTGGTCAACAACCCCTCCGGCATCAGGGACGCGAACGAAAAACTGTTCGCGACCTGGTTTTCCGACTGCATGCCGCCTACGCTCGTCACAAGCCGAAAGGGCGCCTTGCGCGCCTTCCTGGAAGAGCACGGAGACATCATCGTGAAGCCCCTGGACGGCATGGGCGGCAGCTCGGTCTTCCGGGTCGCCCGGGGCGACGCGAACGTGAACGTGATCTTCGAGACCATGACGGATAATGAGGAGCGCTACACGATGGCGCAGCGCTACCTGCCGGCGATCGCCCAGGGCGATAAGCGCATCCTCATGATCGACGGCGAGCCCGTTCCGTTTGCCCTGGCGCGCGTACCCGCCCCGGGCGAGACGCGGGGCAACCTGGCGGCCGGGGGGACGGGCGTCGGGCAGGCGCTCAGCGCCTCCGACAGGCGCATCTGCGATCGCGTGGGCCCGGTGCTGCGGGAGCGGGGGCTCATGTTCGTGGGGCTCGACGTCATTGGCGAATCGCTCACCGAGATCAACGTCACGAGCCCGACGGGCTTGCGCGAACTGGACCGCATTTTTCACCTGAACATCGCAGGCGACCTTTTCGACGCCCTGGAGCGCAAGATGGCCGCGGGTGCGCGTCCGGCATGACGGGGGCCCGCCTCAAAGCCGCCGACCGCCTGGGTATCGCGCTGTTCCTGGCGGGACTTCTACATCTCGTGCTCATCCTGGGGCTGCGCTTCGACATCCCCCACGGATCGCGCGGGCGCGCCCTCGATGTGACGCTCGTGCAGACCGCGAGCGCCGCCAGGCCCCTTCATGCGCGACGGCTCGCGCAGGTCAACATCCGGGGCGGAGGGGGTGTGCACAAGAAACGCACCGCCCATACCCCCTTCGTCGCCACCCGAAGAAACGGCGGGACGCCTCAGCCGACGCCGGAGAGGCACGCGCGCAAGGCCATCGTCGAGCACCTGCGACTGTTGCGCGCACGGCGGGGCCCGCTCAGGCTCACATTCGCGCACCCCGCATGGCAGCTGCACGCGGCGATCGCCGAGGAGCTCGGTATCGCCAACCAGCTGTCCGACGAAGAGGCGCGCCTGAAGGCCGAGATCCGCCGGGACTCGCGCGCCGCACGGATCGCAGGCGCGGGCCACGGCGGAGTCACGGCGCGGCGCTTCGCCTACGCGGGCTACATCACGCGTTGGGTACGACGGATGGAGCGTGTCGGGAGCCGGCAGTATCGTCGCCTGTTCGGGGCGCGGGGCCTCACAGGCTCGCTTGTGCTCGAAGTCGCAATCCTGAGAAACGGCGACTTGAGGAGCGTGAAGATCGTGCGCCCATCGCCTTATCCGGCGCTCGACCACGCCGCGGTCGCCATGGTGCGCAAGGCCGCCCCGTTCGCGCCCCTTCCGGCCGTGCAGGGCCCCAATCTCGCGGTCTTGCCCATTATCGAGACATGGCGCTTTCGGGGCGGGCATATGACCGGGGAATCACCCTCGACAAGCGCGGCTCCCTAACCCTCACTTCCCTTGAAACACCGGCGGCCATGCCGGATACTAGACGCGTCTCACACAGTGCGTTTCGGTGCGGGGATATCGACGAGCAGGCCGGCCGCGAGGCGGGCCCGCCCGGAGACGCGACGCTCACGAGGCCGCAAGGCCACGGGCGGGCCCGCCCACCCACCACTTCGCCGCGAGGGCCCTATGGATACGACCACACCGCTCGCCAATCAATTCCTGATCGCCATGCCGGGCCTCGGCGATCCGAACTTCTTTCGCACCGTGACCTTGATCTGCGAACACAGCGCGGAGGGGGCCATGGGCATCATCATCAATCGGCCGGTCGATCTGACGCTCGGCGACGTATTCCGGCAGCTCGACATAGAGAGCCCCAAGGAGCTTGCGTCGGGCCAGGTCGTCTACCTGGGCGGTCCCATCCAAAACAATCGCGGATTCGTCCTGCACGAACCGCTCGGGGCCTTTGAATCGACGCTCGCCGTAAGCGAGACGCTCGGCGTGTCGACCTCGCGCGACATCCTCACCGCCATTGCGCACGACAGCGGGCCCGAGCATTTTCTGCTCGCGCTCGGTTATGCGGGCTGGGGCCCCGGACAGCTCGAAAAGGAGATGGCCGACAACGCCTGGCTCAGCGTGCCGGCGAGTTCCGAGATCCTCTTCAAGACACCCGCGGAGACGCGCTGGTCGGCGGCCGCCCACCTGCTCGGCGTCGACATGGCGCAACTGTGCGGGGACGCGGGCCACGCGTGAGCGCGCAGACCTACCTGGGATTCGACTACGGCACAAAAAGCATCGGGGTCGCCGTCGGCCGCCTTGCGAACGGGCGCGCGGAGGGGGCTGGATGCGTCCCGGGCCTGAAGAGCGGTCCGGATTGGGACGCCATCGCGCGCCTCGTGCGGCTCTGGCAGCCCGAAGGATTGGTCGTCGGCCTGCCCCGCAACATGGACGGCACAGACAATGCCATGACGGCCTTGAGTCTGCGCTTCGGGCGGCGCTTGGACGGCCGCTATCATCTGCCGGTATACTGGGTCGATGAACGGCTGACCACGGTCGCGGTGCGCGAACACGTCAAGGATACGGGCGCACGCAAGACCCGGCGCAAGGCCATGCTCGACACGCTGGCCGCCGTCGCCATACTGCAGGCGTTCTTCGATGAGCCACGATTCAGGGCGCGGTCGCATGAACTGGGCAAAGGAATAGGGCATCCGTGATCGATGTGGAAGGAGCGCTTGCGCGCATGGCCGATGGCGCTCGGGCTTTCATGGAACGCCGGCCGGTCCTGATCGGAATCCACACAGGCGGCGTGTGGGTCGCTGAACGCCTCCATAAACGGCTCGGGCTCGAAGAGCCGCTCGGAACGCTCGACATCTCGTTTTACCGCGACGACTTCAGCCAGGTCGGCATACACCCGCAGGTCAAGACCTCGCATCTTCCGATCTCCCTCGACGGGCGCCACATCATCCTCGTAGACGACGTCCTGCACACGGGACGGACGATACGGGCGGCGATGAACGAGATCTTCGATTTCGCGCGCCCGGCGTCGATCGCGCTTGCCGTGCTGATCGTGCGGGATGGCCGTGAGCTGCCCGTGCAGCCCGATATCGTAGGCGCGGCGGTCGCGCTCAAACCCCGGCAACACATCAAGCTGACCGGCCCCAATCCCCTCGGCATCAAGATTCTGGAGAAGACCGAGTGACCACCGCGCGACCCGGCAATAGCCACAGGCTCAGGCACTTTCTCACGACCGAGGACCTGAGCGGCCAGGCGATGACCGAGATACTGGATACGGCCGAATCGTTCATAAGCGTAGGTGAGCGCGAGATCAAGAAAGTCCCGCTCTTGCGCGGCAAGACCATCGTCAACCTGTTCTTCGAGGCCAGCACGCGTACGCGCACGACGTTCGAGATCGCCGGCAAGCGCCTGTCGGCCGACATCATCAACATCAATACGAGCGTGTCGGCGACTCAGAAGGGCGAAAGCCTGCTCGATACGGTCCGCAATCTCGAGGCCATGCACACGGATCTTTTCGTGATCCGCCACCCGGTAAGCGGCGCGGCGGACCTCGTCGCCCGATCGGTGCCCAACCATGTACACGTCGTCAATGCGGGCGATGGGCGCCATGCGCACCCCACCCAGGGTCTGCTCGACATGTTCACGATCCGCCGCTACAAGGGGGATTTCCGGCGCCTTACGGTGGCGATCGTAGGCGACGTGCTGCACTCGCGCGTTGCCCGCTCGCAGATACACGCCCTCACGGCCCTGGGCGCCAAGGAGGTGCGGGTGGTCGCCCCCCGGTCGCTCCTGCCGGCGGCGGTCGAGACCCTGGGCGTCACGGCCTACACGGACATGGCGCGGGGCCTGAAAGACGTGGATGTCATCATCATGTTGCGCCTCCAGTTCGAGCGCATGAGCGGGGCGCTCATCCCGAGCGCACGCGAATACTTCGACCTCTACGGGCTCACGCGCGAACGCCTGGCGCTGGCCCACCCGGGCGCCATCGTGATGCACCCCGGGCCCATGAATCGCGGGCTCGAGATCGCATCGGAGGTGGCCGACGGTCCGCAGTCGGTCATCCTCCCGCAGGTCACAAACGGTATCGCGGTGCGCATGGCCATACTCGCCCGCCTGGCCGGCGCGTCCGCCTTGGAGGGCAAGACCCCGTGAACATAGCCATAATCGGCGGACGCGTGATCGATCCCGCGCAGGACCTCGACGCCGCAGGTTCGCTCTTCGTGCAAGACGGGGTGATCGTGGGATTCGGCGAGGCGCCTTCCGGCTTCGAGGCCCATCGGACGATAGAGGCCCACGGGCTCGTCGTCTGTCCGGGGCTCATCGACCTGCGCGCGCGCCTGCGCGAACCGGGGCTCGAGCACAAAGGCACGATCGAGAGCGAGGCGCGCGCCGCACTCGCGGGCGGCATCACGCGCGCATGCTGCCCGCCGGACACGGACCCCGTCATCGACACCCCCGTCACCGCCCAATGGCTGATCGAGCGGGCCCGCCACTTCGGGGGCGCGGAGATCCTGCCGATCGGCGCCCTGACCCGCGGCTTGAACGGGACCCATCTCGCCGACATGCATGCGCTTTGCAAGGCCGGCTGCGTGGGCGTCGGCAACGCCGGCGCGCCCATAAAGGATACTGGCGTCCTGCGCCACGCCCTGGAGTACGCCTCGGGGCTCGGGCTGCTCGTCTTCCTGACACCCGAGGATCCCTGGCTCTCCGGGGCGGGCGTCGTGCACGAGGGCCGGGTCTCGACCCGTCTGGGGCTTGCCGGCATACCGGAAAGCGCCGAGACCATAGAGATCTCGCGGACCCTCATGCTGATCGAGGAGACCGGGGCGCGCGCGCATTTTTGCGGGATATCGACGGCGCGGGGTGTGGCGCTCATCGCGGAGGCCAAGAGGCGGGGGCTCGCCGTGAGCGCCGATACGCCTATCCACCAACTGTACTTCACGGAAGACGACGTCGGCATCTTCGACACCAACTATCGCCTGCGACCGCCGGCGCGCACGGCCGCCGACCGCGACGCCCTCCGCGAGGCCGTGGCCGAAGGCGTGATCGACGCACTCTGCTCGGACCACCTGCCGCACGAGGCGGACGCCAAGGAGCGGCCCTTCAGCGACGCGGAACCGGGCATCGCCGGCCTCGAAACGCTCCTGCCCCTGACCTTGCGTCTCGCGGAGTTAAACGTACTCGCCCTCAAGGACGCCGTGGCGGCGGTCACCTCCCGCCCGGCAACACTCCTCGGGCTCGCGGCAGGCACGCTTGCCGCCGGTCGGGCCGCCGACATCTGCATTTACGATCCGGAGACCGAGTGGACGCCGACTGCAGACTCGGTCCGGACCCGTGGCCGCAATAGCCCCTTCTACGGGACTTCGATGCGCGGCCAGGTCGTGGCGACGATCCAGGGCGGCCGCATCGCCTACGAGCGGGCCGATCCCCATTAGCGCGGCAGGCCCCCGGGCCGCATGTCCGGAAAGACCCTTGGACGGCGCGGCTCCGCGGCCCCTGATAAAGAGACGGGAATCCCGGCTCGTTCCGCGTCGTCGTAATCGACGAGACTATCCGGACCCCAGGGGAGCAGTGGCATGGGTAACAGCCTGATTCGGCGTTCCGCGGCGCGCCTAGGCGAGACGATCGATGCACGGCGCGCCGAAGCAGCGTCCCGCCTCGACCCTCGCGAACGGTCACGCCTCGGACAATTCATGACACCGACCGCGATCGCGGACTTCATGGCGGCGCTATTCACCCAGTGGCCGCAGCACACCGTACTTCTCGATCCCGGCGCCGGCATCGGGTCGTTGACCGAGGCCTTTGCCGAGGAGTTCCGGAAGCGGGCCCCCCGTGGAGCTACGCTCGAGGCGCACACCTACGAGATCGACCCGATCTTGCTGGCCTATCTGCGTCGGCACATGAGCGACATCGCCACGCCCATCATCGACCAAGGTCTCGGTTTCGAGGGCTTTGTGCACGACCGGGACTTCGTGGCCGAGGCGCCCTTTCTGGGCGGCATGGGCGCACGGCGCTTTACCCACGCCATCCTCAATCCGCCCTACAAGAAGATCGCGACGACGTCCGCGCATCGCCGCTTGGCGCGCGCCGCGGGCCTCGAGACCGTCAACCTCTATAGCGCCTTTCTTGGACTCGCCATCACGCTCATGGCCGAAGGCGGCGAGATCGTGGCCATCGTCCCACGCAGCTTCTGCAATGGCGTCTATTTTGAGCCGTTTCGCCGCTATCTTCTGGAGCGCGCGGCCATACGCCACATCCATGTCTTCGATAGTCGCACGAGCGCCTTTCGCGACGATGCCGTGTTGCAAGAAAATATCATCCTGCGCCTCGTGCGCGGCGCGCGCCCCGGGCCCGTGACCCTGTCCTTTTCCCGGGATGCGAGCCTCCAAGATCTCGTGAGCCGCGAGGTGCCGTTCACCGAGGTCGTCCATCCCGACGACGCCCGGGTATTCATCCGCATCCCGTCGGGGGCTCCCGAGGTTCCGGGAACCGGCACGTTCCAACACACGCTGGCGGAATTGGGTCTTACGGTCTCGACGGGGCCGGTCGTGGATTTTCGCGTGCGCGCGCACACCCTGCCAAACCCTAGGGAGGATGCGGCCCCGCTCCTCTACGCCCACCACTTCCGGGACGGTCATCTCGTCTGGCCGGTCACCCACAAGAAGCCGAACGCCTTGGCGCTGACCCCGGAGACACGCAAGGCACTTCTGCCGCGCGGCTTCTATACGCTGACCCGACGCTTTTCCTCAAAGGAGGAGCGGCGGCGCCTCGTGGCCTTCGTCGTCGACCCGGCGGATCTGCCCCACCCCCTCTACGGCTTCGAGAACCACCTCAACGTCTTCCATGCCAACAAGGCGGGGCTCTCCGAAGACCTGGCCCGCGGGCTCGCCGTTTACCTGAACTCAAGCGCCGCCGAGCGGGCCTTTCGCGTCTTCAGCGGCCACACCCAGGTGAATGCCGGCGACCTTCGGGCCTTGCGCTACCCCGACCGCGCGACGCTCGCGGCCTACGGGCGGTGGGCCAGGGGCTCCACACTTCCCTTGACCCAAGACGCCATAGACGCGCTCGTGGAGCGACCCCGTGGTCGATGAGGCGCGCGCCGCCCAACACATTCAGGAGGCCCTTCGGGTGTTGGGCGATCTTGGTATGCCGCGGGCGCAGCGCAACGAGCGCTCAGCCCTGTGTCTCCTGGCCCTGCTGGACCTGACCCCTGACAAACCCTGGGCCGCCGCGACCGATCCCTTGATGGGTATTACGCCGATCATGGATTGGGCGCGCCGCCATTTCGATAAACACTACGCGCCCAATACGCGCGAGACCTTCCGACGTCAGACGATGCATCAATTCGTCCAAGCGGGGATCGCCGCCTACAATCCCGACCAACCCGACCGACCGGTGAATAGTCCCTATGCCGTCTATCAGATAGAGCCCGCATGCCTGAATGCTCTGCGGACCATGGGAACGGACCTGTACGCGAACCAACTGGCCCAGTTTCTTGCCATCCAGGGGACACTCGCCGCCCGGCACGCCATGCCACGCTCACTGCGCATGGTCCCTTTACGCGCGACACCGGGCGCCGAGGTCTTGCTGTCGCCCGGGAAACACAGCGCGCTTATCAAGGCGCTATGCGAAGAATTCGGCCCGCGGTTCGTTCCGGGCGGCGAGCTCGTCTACGCTGGCGACACGGGCAAAAAATGGGGGTACTGCAACGAGATCCTCCTGGCCGCCCTCGGAGTGACGGCGGGCGGCCATGGCAAAATGCCGGACGTCATGATCTACGACCCGCAACGGCGCTGGCTGATCCTGGCCGAGGCGGTGACCTCGCACGGACCCGTGGACGCCAAGCGCCGCCACGAGCTGGACGCCCTCTTTGGAGGCTCCGGGGCGGGCCTCGTATTCGTATCGGCCTTCCCGGATCGCCGAACCTTCAACAAGTACCAGGAAGCGATCTCTTGGGAGTCGGAGGTCTGGATCGCCGATCACCCGGGTCACCTCATCCACTTTGATGGCACACGGTTTCTTGGGCCCTACCCACGGCCCTAGATCCCGCTGGCACCCTTCTCTGCGACAAGGCCTGGGCGGGCATACTCCGTGGTACGCGCCTCCAAGCCGTAGCGCGGTGTGGGGCACGGGAGGGTGGCGCTACGGACAAAGTCTCAGAGAACGGGTGATCAGGCGCCCGCTCCCCGAAGGGATAAAAAAGCCCCGCGTAAGGGGGCTTCGTCAACGCGGACAGGGACCGAGGCCTCGTTCCGATGGTCGTCATCCGTATGCTTTTCGTCTCCGCCCCAGGTCAAGATCCGCCTCCATGACGATATCCGCCTGGATATTCTTATTGACCCTTGATTGCACCCTACGAAATTGGGTCCTGGGCTCTTTCCTCGTGAACAGGCCAACTGCCAGATAAAAAGCGGCGATGAATGGCGTCATGAGCAAGAGCGCTGGCGCGCGTAAGATCATCGAATAAAACAGGATGTTGCTCATCCTCTTCATCTTCTGCCTGATCGCAACCTGCAGTTCTCGATCTTCTAGACGATTTAGGGCGCGCTCAAGGTTCTGCTGCGGATTTTCGACACGCCCACTAACAAGGCGAAACACCAATAGACGCAGCCACGTCATTTTATGATGGAACCTGATGCTTTGATTTATGGAACGGCGTAAGGCTCTATACACCTCTGAATCAAAGTAAAGCCGCCCTTCCATGGCTAGGTCAAAAAGTTCGTCGCGCACGACAAACATCTCGTTACGCGCCCAACTCACGATAAGTGATTGCAGGGGGCCGTAAAGCAGCCAGAGCAAGGACGATACGACAAGCAGTCCGCCTAGCGCATGCCACGCCATGTTACTGGTCATCACGAGTCCTCCGGATTATTTTCCCCGTCTGGTGCCAAATTGCTACTCGTTCTATTCGGGTCGATCCTTCTCTCCAATACCAGATTTCGCGCGCTTAGCCTCTTGGTAATCCGATGTCGAAGCGATCTCTCGACAACCGCCCAGATCCCGAAACCGCCCGTAAGTGACCACGGCGCGACACGACCATGTCCTATCCATGCGAGAAAAGAGACTCCGAAGTGCCCATTGGTGGTACG
>JAKAXT010000014.1 GCA_021816425.1 Pseudomonadota bacterium
AGAAGCACCGAGTCCACCATGGAGAGGACGCGCTCCACTTCCCCGCCAAAGTCCGCGTGCCCGGGCGTATCGACGATATTGATGCGGTGGTCACGCCACCGGATCGCCGTGTTCTTGGCGAGGATCGTGATGCCGCGCTCACGCTCGAGGTCGTTCGAGTCCATGACGCGGCTGCTGATGTTGGCCCGGCTCTCGAACGTGCCGGACTGTTTCAGCAGTTCATCGACCAGCGTGGTCTTGCCGTGGTCGACATGGGCGATGATCGCGATATTCCGAAGATTCTGGGTTGTCATAGGGACGCAGGGGGAAAGGGGCGCGCAGTATACATGCAACACGTGGCGTGATGCTATAAGGGCGACGCTCGGTTGGGTGTCGGACCGGCGCATTGTACTGGCCTCCCCGGTCCGGGGGAAGAGTGGCGCGCGAAAACTCTCCTAGCGCCGCGTAAGCAGCGCGCCCACGACCACCCCGAGGACCGCGCCCAGGATGAGGCCGGCGGCCATTTCATTGAACGAGCGTTGGGCAAGCGGGATCAGGAGCCGGTTCAGGCCATGCAGGTTGGAGCCGCGCGTGAGCACGATCGACAGCGGCAGCTGTTCCCCGAAAACGTCGGACGGACGCAGCAGGAAGCCCGTCAGGGCGCCGGCCGCCGCGAAGATTGCCGCAAGGGGTGTCACAAGCTTCACATCGTCTCCTCCGCTCGAGCGGGAGCAAAGTACATCATTGCCCGCCGTCGAACGCAAGGCGCATTTCTCGACAGAGGCGCGCCGGTCGGTATGGCGGGCCCCGGAATGCGCGCGTCTCCGGCGCCGTTCTGGTTGCGGGCCGGGAGCGGCTTGGGAGACCCCATTTCCTGGGGAAGGGGGGCGGCGAGGCCGTCCGCCCCGACCGTTTTCGGCAGGCCGCGTACCCGGCGCGCTGGGGCGCGCAATCATTACGTAGGGCGGCGTGATCGTGGGGGCGGCCCGCGGGTCGCGTTGTGTTTGGGTGACGGGGCGCGGAAACGGCCGACCCTGTCGGCCCCCTATCCCCCCGCATGGCCCCGGATCCAGGCGGCCCTCCCGACCTACCCCAGGGGCGTCAGGTTCACAACCCGAGCCGTTCCCAGATGATGCTGGAGGCGGCCGCCTTGTTGAGGGTGTAGAAGTGAAGACCCGGGGCGCCCGCCGCGAGCAGTTCGGCGCACAGGGACGTGGTCACGTCGAGACCGAAGGAGCGTATCGACTCGCCATCGTCGCCGAAATCCTCCAGTCGCCTGCGGATCCAGCGCGGTACTTCCGCCCCACAGGCCTCGGAGAAGCGCAGCAGCTGGCGATGGTTCGTGATCGGCATGATGCCGGGCACGATCGGGATCGTAAGTCCCCGCGCCTCGCAGGCGTCGACGAACCAGTAGTAGGCGTCGGCGTTGTAGAAGTACTGGGTGATCGCCGAATTCGCGCCGGCCTCCACCTTTTCCTGGAAGTGCTTGATGTCATCCTCGGCGCTTGCGGCCTGGGGGTGCACCTCGGGGTAGGCGGCCACCTCGATATGGAAGTGGTCTCCCGTCTCCGCGCGGATGAAGCGCACGAGTTCGGAGGCGTAACGGAAGTCGCCGGGATCGACCATGCCCGAGGGCAGGTCGCCGCGTAGCGCCACGATATGGCGCACGCCGAGCGCCTTGTAGGTGCTCAATATCTCGCGAACGCCGTCGCGGGTCGAGCCGATGCACGACAGGTGCGGGGCGGCCGCCTTGCCGCGCTCCGTGATCTCCCGGACGGTCTCCAGCGTCCGTTCCCGCGTACTCCCCCCGGCCCCGAAGGTCACCGAGAAGAATCGCGGGTCGAGCGGTGCGAGCTGCTCCAGGGCGGCGTGAAAGGCCGCGCGCGCGTCCTCGCTCTTCGGTGGAAAGAACTCGAAGCTGAAGACCCGCGCGTGGCGCCGTTGCGACTCCATCCCCTAGTAACGGTACCGCGTCGGCTTGTAAGGACCCTCGACCGGCACGTTGATATAGGTGGCCTGCTCGGGCGTGAGCCGTGTCAGGTGCGCGCCGATCTTGCTCAAATGCAGGCGCGCGACCTTCTCGTCCAAGTGCTTGGGCAGGGTATAGACCTGCACCTTGTAGTCCTGCGGCTTATTCCAGAGCTCGATCTGCGCCATGACCTGGTTTGTAAACGAGGCCGACATGACGAAGCTCGAATGGCCGGTCGCGCAGCCCAGATTCACGAGCCGCCCCTCGGCCAGGATGATGACCTTCTTGCCATCCGGGAAGACCACATGGTCGACCTGGGGCTTGATGTTTTCCCAGGGCAGGGTCCGCAGGGCCGCGATGTCGATCTCGGAATCGAAGTGCCCGATATTGCAGACGATCGCCTCATGCTTCATGGCCCGCACATGCTCGAGGCCTATGACGTGGACGTTGCCGGTCGCGGTCACGAAAATATCGGCGAGCGGCGCGGCCTCCTCCAGGGTCACCACCCGGTAGCCCTCCATGGCCGCCTGCAAGGCGCAGATCGGGTCGATCTCCGTGACCCACACGGTCGCACCCATGCCCCGGAAGGCCTGCGCGCAGCCCTTGCCGACATCGCCGTAGCCCGCCACGACGCAGATCTTGCCGGCGATCATGACGTCGGTCGCGCGCTTGATCCCATCAATCAGGGATTCGCGGCAGCCGTAGAGGTTGTCGAACTTCGACTTGGTGACCGAATCGTTCACATTGAACGCCGGGCAGAGCAGTTTGCCCTTGGCCTCGAGCTCGTAGAGCCTATGCACCCCGGTGGTGGTCTCCTCGGACAGTCCGCGCACGTTCTTCATGAGCTCCGGATAGCGCTCATGCATCACCGAGGTGAGGTCGCCGCCGTCGTCGAGCAGCATGTTCGGGTGCCAGCCGTCGGGCCCGTTGATGGTCTGCTCGATGCACCACCAGTACTCCTCGTCGCTCTCGCCCTTCCAGGCGAAGACCGGGATGCCGGCGGCGGCCATGGCGGCGGCGGCGTGATCCTGGGTCGAAAAGATGTTGCACGACGACCAGCGCAGCTCCGCGCCCAGTTCGACGAGCGTCTCCATCAGGACCGCGGTCTGGATCGTCATGTGCAGGCTGCCGGCGATGCGGGCACCCTTCAGGGGGGCTTTCCCCTTGTATTCCGCGCGCAAGGCCATGAGGCCCGGCATCTCGGTCTCCGCGATCGCGATCTCGGCGCGGCCGTAGGCCGCCTGACCGATGTCGGCTACCTTGTAGTCGTTCGCCTCTTTTGCGTGTAAAGCCGATTTCATGTCTTTCTCCTACCGCAGGGACTGGACCTTTTTGCCTCCGACGGCCGCGCGCAGGACCTCGGCCTTATCGGTACGCTCCCACAGGAACTCGCTTTCGGTGCGACCGAAGTGGCCATAGGCCGCCGTCTTCGCGTAAATCGGACGCAACAGGTCCAGGGTTTGAATGATGGCCTTGGGCCGCAGATCGAAGTGCTCGGCGACCAGTTCCGCGATGCGGCTGTCGCTTACCACCCCGGTGCCGAAGGTCTCGACCCGGATCGAGACCGGTTGCGCCACGCCGATCGCGTAGGCGACCTGGATCTCGCAGCGCGCGGCCAATCCCGCGGCCACGATGTTCTTGGCCACATAGCGGCCGGCGTAGGCCGCCGAACGGTCGACCTTGGAGGGGTCCTTCCCGGAGAACGCCCCGCCCCCATGGCGCGCCATGCCGCCGTAGGTGTCGACGATGATCTTGCGGCCGGTAAGTCCACAGTCCCCAACCGGGCCACCTATCACGAAGCGGCCGGTCGGGTTGATGAAGTAGCGGGTCTCTTTGTTGAGCCAGCCCTCCGGCAGCGAGGGCTTGATGATCTCCTCCATCACCGCTTCCTTCAGGTCCTCATAGCGCACCTCGGGGTCGTGCTGCGTCGAGACGACGATGGTGTCGATCGCGGCCGGGACGTCATTCTCGTAGCGTATGGTCACCTGGCTCTTGGCGTCTGGGCGAAGCCATGGCAGGCGTCCGGACCGACGCACGGCGGCCTGCCTCTGCATGAGCGTATGCGCGAAGGTGATGGGCATGGGCATCAGCGTCTCGGTCTCGTTCGTGGCGTAGCCGAACATGAGACCCTGGTCGCCCGCGCCCTGCTCCAGGTCCAGCCCCTCGCCCTCGTTGACCCCTTGCGCGATGTCCGGCGACTGCTTGTCCATGGCGACCACCACGGCGCAGGCGTCTCCATCGAAGCCCATGCGCGCGTCATAGCCGATACGCCGTATGGTCGAGCGCGCGATGTCGGTGAAGTCGACGATCGCCTTGGTGGTGATTTCCCCGGACAGCACCACGAGCCCCGTGTTGACGAGCGTCTCGCACGCGACACGCCCGCGGGGGTCTTGCGTCAGGACGGCGTCAAGCACCCCGTCCGAGATTTGATCCGCGATCTTGTCGGGATGACCTTCGGATACCGACTCGGACGTAAAGAGGTAGGTTTTCGACATGATGGCTCCCGGTGTTTTAGGGTGAGGTCCTTGAAGAAAGTGAAATTACGCCGAAATCGGGCGAGGGCTAGTCTGCTAGAAACCGTTACCATAACATAGCTTTCTCGTTAAAAGACAGTCGGCGGCTGCCGTTTTTGGCAAGGCGCCGCCCAGCAGCTAACATACCTGGATGTCGCCCCTTCCCCCAAGGCCATTGTTGAGATTGACAGGCCAGGCCATTTCTGACTTCGCCATGATTCGCGAGGGGGATCGCGTGCTTCTGGGCGTGTCCGGGGGCAAGGACAGTCTGAGCCTCCTGCAGGTGCTGCGCCACTTGCAAAAGAAGGCCCCGGTGGCCTTTGATCTCGGGGTGGCGACCGTGGACCCGGGGATAGAGGGTTTCGATCCGGCGCCGCTCATACCCTATATGGAGATGCTCGGCGTCCCGTACTTCTACGAACGGCAGGCCATCGCCGAGCGTGCCCAGGCGACACTCGGCAACGACTCGTTCTGCAGCTACTGCTCGCGCATGCGCCGCGGGACTTTGTATCGCGTCGCGCGCGACCACGGCTACAACGTCCTGGCCCTTGCCCAGCATCTGGACGACATCGCCGAATCCTTCCTCATGAGCGCTTTTCATGCCGGGACCCTGCGCACGATGCGCGCCCACTATCGCATCGATGCCGGGGATCTGCGTGTCATTCGGCCCTTCGTCTATGTCCGCGAGCGCCAACTTCGCGATTACGCCCGAAACGCCGCGTTGCCCGTGATCGCCGACAACTGTCCGGCGTGCTTCCGGAAGCCCACCGAGCGTGCCGCGATGAAGGCCCTGCTGGCCGCCGAGGAGTCGCGCCACAAGGGGCTGTTTCGCAATCTTCTGAAGGCCGTGCGTCCCCTGCTCGGTACCGCCGATTCCTCTGATGCCCCCGCGCGGTGACCGATGGGCGCGGCTCTGGCACAATGCGCGCCCATGACCGCGGCCATTGATCTTGCCGGCGCCCATCGCGCGCCTTTTCGTTGGCGCCTGCTCGCGCCCCGTCACTGGCCTTCCTGGATGGCCGTGGGCTTCATGCGGGCCAGCCTCTCTCTGCCGCTCGCCCTGCGCGCGGGGATCGCCGGCGCCCTCGGGCGCCTCTATTATCGCGGCAACGCCAAGCGACGGCGCATCGCCGCGATCAATATCGCGCTCTGCTTCCCGGACTGGGGTCCCGAACGCCAGGCGCAGGCGGTGCGGGAGCATTTCCGCCTGGCGGCGCTCGCGCTCTTTCACATGGCGGTCCTTTGGTGGGGCGACGAGCGCCAGCTCGATTGCTGTCTGCGCGTGACGGGGCTCGAGCATTACGAGAGGGCGCGCGCCGCGGGCCGCCGGGTCATCGTCCTGCATTGCCATTGCGTGGGTCTCGAGGCAAGCCTTGCCTTGTCCCGCTATTTCCCTTACGTGGGGTTCGTGAAGCCCCTGAAAGACCCGGTCCTGGACTTCGTCATGACGCGCGGGCGCGAGCGCTTCGGTGGCCGCGTGTTCGCGCGTGACGCCGGGATACGCACGCTGGTCCGGGCCGTGAAGGCCGGTTATGGCGCATCCTACGTGCCGGATGAGGATCTCGGGCCCAAGGAGTCTGTGTATGCCCCCTTTTTCGGGGTCCAGGCCGCGACCCTGCCCACCCTCGGGCGGCTCGCGCGATTGACGGATGCCGTGGTCATACCGTGCTTCACGCGCCTCCTGCCAGCCGGCGGCTGCGAGCTCTGGCTCGAACCCCCGCTCGCCGATTTCCCGACGGGGAACGCGGTGGGGGACGCGGCTGTCATGAACGCGACCATAGAGCGGGCGGTCGCAAGGATGCCGGAACAGTACCTCTGGACCATGAAGCGCTTCAAGACCCGCGACGATGGGGTCTCCCTCTATGACTGAACGACTTCGGTGGCCGGAACGTACGGTGGGGGCGCTTCTGCGGGGGCTCGCGGCCCTGCCCTGGCCGCTGCTCATGATGATGGGGAGCGTTCTCGGGGCGCTGGCCTACGTGGTCGCGGTGCGCCCGCGCCATATCGCGCGCGTCAATATCGGCCTCTGTTTCCCGGAACTCCCGGTCGCCGCCCGCGAGCGCTTGGTGCGCCGCCATTTCCTGGCCCTGGGGCAAAACGCGTTCGCGACCCTGCGTCTCTGGTGGGCCCCGGAGGACGAACTGCGCCGGCGCGTGCGTGTCGTCGACCGGACGCCCTACGACGAGGCGCTGGCAAGCGGCCGCAACGTCATCCTCCTGGCCCCGCACTTCCTGGCCCTGGAGGTCGGGGGCCTGCGGGTCTCGAGCATGGGCCCCTGCATCAGCATGTATCGCGCCCCGGCCGGCCTCCTCGAGCACGCGCTGTTTTCGCGCCGCACACAATATGGGGCGACGCTCTGGCGCCACGACGCACCGCTGCGCTCGCTCATCCGCAGCATCCGCGAACACAAGCCCTTCTATTACCTGCCCGATCTGGATCCGGGCGACGCGGAGGCCGTCGCCGCGCCCTTTTTCGGGATACCGACCCCGACGCTTACGGCGCTCGCGCGCATCGCTCGCCTCGCCGACGCCGTGGTGCTGCCCTGCTATACCCGCAAGTCGCCGGGAGTCGGGGGGTACGAGATCGAGATCCGTGCGCCGCTCGCGTCCTTCCCGACGGGCGATGCGCTCGCCGACGCCACCCGCATGAATGCCGCGATCGAGGACGGGATCCGCCTCATGCCCGAGCAATATCTGTGGACATACAAGCGTTTCAAGCGCGTGCGCAGGGACGGGCGATCCCTTTATGAGTGAGCGCACGGGCAGCCTCGGACAGGCCATCGCGCGGGTGGCGTTGGTGGTTTTTTGGTGTCTGAGCCACCTCCCTTTGCCGGTGCTCGCCTTCATGGGGCGGGTTTTGGGGGGGCTCGCCTATCCGCTGCTCGGCTCGCGTCGGCGGGTCGTGGCCACGAACCTCCGCTTATGTTTCCCGGAACAGGGCGATGCGTGGCGCAAGCGCCTGGCGCGCGCCCACTTCGCCTCCCTGGGTCAGGGGTTTTTCGATGTCATGATCGCCTGGTGGGCGAGTTCCGCCCGCCTGTCGCGCCTGGTCACGTTTCGGGGCCGCGAACATTACGATCAGGCCCTGGCGCGCGGCAACGTGATCCTGCTCGTTCCCCACTTCGCGGCGCTTGAGATCGGCTGCGTGCTGTCGCTTGAGCGGCCCATGGCCAACGTCTATCGGCGCTTGCCCAATCCGGTCTTCGAGGCGGCCTTTCGCCGCGCCATCGGACGCTTCGGGGCGACCATGATCACCCAGCAGGAGGGCGTGCGCCCGGTATTGAAGGCCTTGAGGGAGGGCCGCGTCCTTTATTATTTGCCCGATCAGGACTTCGGCGAGCCCTCCAGCGTCTTCGCGCCGTTTTTCGGGGTGCCCACGATCACCCTTCATGCCGTCGGGCGGCTCGCCCGGGCCGTCTCGGCGCAGGTCGTTCCCTGCTATGTCTGGCAGAAGCCGCGTGGCCAGGGCTATGAGATCGCATTCGCGCCCCCGCTTGCCAACTTCCCGAGCGGCGACGCCCTGACCGATGCCACGGCGACCAACCGTGCCATCGAAGAGGGCGTGCGCGAGCACCCCGAGCAGTATTTCTGGGTCCACAAGCGCTTCAAGACCCGCCCCCCCGGGATGCCGCCCGTGTACTGACGGAACGGCTCAGGAGGCGGTCTTGTCGAGGCGCTTCAGGAAGACCTCCATCTCGCGCGCCGCCTGTAGGTGCCCGGCGGCCCGGGCGGCGCCTAGACCGTCCTGGTAGGCCTTGCGGGCGTCATCGGGGCGTCCGCAGGCGGTGAGCGCCTTGCCGAGAAGCTTCCAGGCGCCGGCGTGCTTCGGGTCGAAGGCGACCGCCGCCCTGAGGTGCGTGACCGCCTTGTCGTATTCCCCGCGGCGCATGTATTCGCCGCCCAGCCCGAAGCGCAAGAGCAGGTTGTCTTGCCCGTGCGCCAGCATCTTTTCCAGGGCCTCGGTATCCATGGCGGGCCTCCTCCAATCCTCAGGTGCCCCGCACGAGGCGCGCATAGTAGAATCCGTCCATGCCGGCCTCGCCCGGGAGAAACTGCCAGCCCGCGCGCCCGCGCCGTCCCGCCCCGAAATTCAGCGGTTCCTCATGCGCTTCGGGCGTGCGCTCCAGGAACCCCGCTATCTGGTCCTCGTTCTCCTCGGGCAGCACCGAGCAGGTCGCGTAGACCATGGTGCCCCCGGGCGCCAGATTTTGCCAGAGCCGGTCGAGGAGCTGCGCTTGCGCAAGGCGCAGGGGCGGAAGGTCGCTCGCCCGCCTATGCAGCTTGATGTCCGGGTGACGACGGATGACGCCGGTCCCCGAGCACGGCGCATCGATCAGGATGCGCTGGAAGTGGTCCGCAAGCGGGTCCGAAACGAGGTCCTGGGTCAGCACCCGGACGCGTCCCTCGCACCCGAGCCGCTCCACGGTCTGCCGCAGTCGCGCCACCCGCGCCGGGTCGCAGTCGACGGCGGTCACCCGGGCCTGCGGCGCGCTTTGCGCGATATGTCCGGTCTTGCCGCCGGGCGCCGCGCAGGCGTCGAGGACGGCGTCGCCCGGAGCGGCGGCGAGCAGGGGCGCGGCCAGTTGCGCGGCGGCGTCCTGGACGGACACCAGGCCCTCGCCGAATCCCGGAAGCTCCAGCACCGGGGTGCCGTGGCCGAGCACGACCGCCGTGTCGACCAGGGGGTGGGCGTGGGCGGCGATGCCGCCCAAGGCCAGCCTGTGCAGGTACTCGGTCCGCGCGATCCGGTGCGTATCGACACGCAGCGTGAGCGGCGCGCGTTCATCGTTGGCGGCCAATATCGCCCGCCACGCATCGGGCCACGCGACCTTCAGCCGCGCGACCAGCCACGCGGGATGGTTCAGGTCATCCTGGGCCGCCTCCTTGGTCGCGGCGGCGCGCAGCACCGCGTTCACGACCCCCTTCGCCCAGGGCTTGCCCAGGGCCTCGGTGGCGGCGACCGCCTCGGATACCGCCACCGGGGCCGGCGTCGCCATGAAGCGCGCTTGATAGAGGCCTATGAGGATCAGCGCCTGGAGGTCCTGGTCGGCCTTGCGCAACGGCCGCTTGAGGAGGGGTGTCGCAAGCGCGAGGAGGCGCGGCGCATGGCGGACGGTCCCTATCGCCAATTCCTCCACGAGCCCATGGCGGCCGTGTTGCGCGCGGTCCTCGTCGAGCACGGCGTCGAGCGCGCGCCCACCGAGCACGGCGGCCACCGCCCGGGCCGCCCGCGCGCGCAGGATCAAGGCGTGGCGGGCCTCAGCCAACCCGATCTCCGGGGCGCAGGGGGTGCGCCTGCAGAAAGCTCGCTGCCGGTTGCGCGCGGCCGTTCGCGGCTTGCAGGCACGTAACGCGCAGCGCCCCCCGTCCGGTGCCGATCAAAAGATCCGGCTTGACCTGGAGGACCACGCCGGGCGCGGGCGGCCCCTCGGTCGCCACGGCGCACGCCGCGCAGATCTTGGTCGCGATGCCGTTGATCACGGTGCGCGCCTCGGGCCAGGGCGTGAAAGCCCGGATCTGCCGGTCCAGGGCGAGCGCGTCTCGCGCCCAGTCGATGATCCCCTCCTCTTTGCGCAGCTTGCGCGCATAGGTCGCGCCCGTCGCCGGCTGCGCGACCTCCTGTACAGGGGCGCCGCGGCGCAAGGCATCGAGCACCGAAAGCAAGGTCTCGGGCCCGAGACGCGCCAGCCGGTCGGCCAGGGTCTCGGCGGTGTCCGCCGGTCCGATGTCGATGCGCGCGCAGGCCAGCATGGGGCCTGTGTCCAGGCCCTCGTCCAGTCGCATGATCGTGACGCCGGTTTGCGGATCGCCCGCCTCGATCGCGCGCGCTATGGGGGCCGCCCCCCGCCAGCGCGGGAGCAGCGAGGCGTGAATATTCAAGCAACCGAGGCGCGGGATGGCCAGAAGGCTTGCCGGCAGGATGAGGCCGTAGGCGACCACCACGACCACATCCGGCCGGTATTCCCTCACGATCCCTTCGGCCGATGCCCCGTTCTCGGGCGTATGGACCGGGATGCCAAGCGCCGTCGCGAGCGTCTTGACCGGGGTGGGGGTCAGTTTGCGTCCGCGGCCGGCCGGTCGGTCGGGCTGCGTGAGGACCGCGACCACGGGGTAGCCCGCCCCCATCAAGGCCTCCAGGGTCGGGCAGGCGAAGGCCGGCGTGCCGGCGAAGACTATCCTCACGACCGGCTCACATGGCCAGCCGCTGATGCTTTTCGAGCTTCTTGCGGATGCGCTGTTGTTTCAGACGCGAGAGGTAGTCGACGAAGACCTTGCCGTCCAGATGGTCGATTTCGTGCTGGATGCATACCGCCAAGAGGTCCTCCGCGACCAGCTCGAAGGCCGCGCCATGCTGGTCCTGCGCGCGCACCGTGACCTTCTGGGCCCGCTCGACCTCCTCGAACACGCCCGGCACGGACAGGCAGCCCTCCTCCATGCCGAACACCCCGGAGCGTTCACAGATGACGGGATTGACGAAGACCTTGAGGTCCTTGTGGTCGGTGCTCACGTCGATGACGATGACGCGTTTCGCCACGGCTATCTGGGTCGCGGCCAGGCCTATGCCCGGGGCCTTGTACATGGTCTCGGCCATGTCCCGGATGAGGTCCTGGATTTCCTGGTCCACGCGCGCGACCGGCAGCGCCTTCTTGCGCAGCCGAGGGTCCGGATAACGAAGGATTTCGCGCAGTGCCATGAAACCGCATTATACCGGAATCCCGTGCGGCGCGCCCCTCCGGCGGGTGGACGACCGCCGAATCACCCTCTACACTCCAGGGCATGCGTCGAGTTCGCTTTGTTCTTCTATTGGTGGCGGCCCTGTCGCCTGTCGCGTGGGCGGGTCGCCTGGTCGTTCCCCACGTCCCCAAGAGCTATGTCGTGCGCAAGGGCGATACGCTCTGGGGCATCGCGAACCATTTCTTTCGCGATCCGTGGCGCTGGCCCGGGATCTGGAATCGCAACGTCCAGATTCGCGACCCCGATCTCATCTATCCGGGCGACGTCATCGCGCTTCGGTATGCCCATGGCAGGCCCTATCTGGTCGACGAGGGGCCGGTCCAGGTCGTCACCGGGCGTTCCCGCAACACCGTCGTCCTGAAGCCCAGGGTCCGCTCGCACGCCCTGGTCGGGGCCATCCCGACCTTGAGCCCGAACGTCATCGGGCCCTTCCTGCAGCGGCCGCTCGCGCTGTCGCGGCGCGCCTTCGGGCGGCTCGGCTACATTGCCGGGTCGGTCCACCGCCACACCTTTTTGGGCCCCGTGGGCCGCTTTTATGCCCGCGATCTCGGGCCCCACCCGGCCAAGGTCTATGAGATCTACCGGCGCGGCCCGGCGTTGCACAATCAGGACGGGGATTTCCTGGCCTATGAGACGAAGTACATCGGGCGCGCCAGGCTCGTGCGGCGCGGTCGTCTGCCGGAACTCGAGGTCGTGTCCTCGATCCGGGAGGTTCAGGCCGGCGACCGCCTGATCCCGTGGCAGCCACAGCCGCCCATCCCTTACTATTACCCGCGCGCCCCCAAGAAGCGCATTCACGGCGTCATCGTGGCGGCCACGCACGACGACCTGAATCTCGGCACCTACGCGGCGCTTGCCATCAACGTGGGCAAGGACGCCGGGATCCGCCGCGGCTACGTCCTGCGAATCTACAGCAGGCCGCGCTCCTTCTACGACCCGGTCGCGCATGAAACGGAGCGCGGGCGCAGGCAGCCCCTGGGGCTCCTCATGATCTTCCGGACGTTCAAGCGGGTGAGCTATGGCGTCATCATGCAGGCGCGCCGCGAGGTCCACGTGGGCGATACGGTCGCGACCCCGTAAGATTGACCTTGACCGCGGTTTGCTCCATGCTCTCAGTCAAAGGCGCCACGCGCCGTACCTCAGGAGCGGACCGTAGAGTGCAAGATCCTGAAATGAAAGAAAACGTCCTCGACGTCCTGATGTACTTGTTCGAGAACTACATGGATGAGGGGCCCGATTTCCAACCCGACCAGGAGTCCCTGGTCGATGAGTTGGCGCAAGCCGGCTTTCCCAAGGCCGAGATCGTCAAGGCCTTCGCCTGGCTCGAGGGACTCGCGGCCCTGAGGACCAACCAGGCCGCCTTGCCCGCCAGCGCATCTCTCAAGTCCTTGCGGGTGTATTCCGAGGACGAGCACAAGAAGATGGATACGTCGGCGCGGGGCTTCCTTTTGTTCCTGGAGCAGGGCGGGGTGCTGGACGCCGCGGCACGCGAACTTGTCATCGACCGCGTCATGGCGCTCGAGACGGATGAGATGGATCTGGAGCAGCTGAAATGGATCATTCTCATGGTGCTCTTCAATCAGCCCGGCCAGGAACAGGCTTACGCCTGGATGGAGGATCTCGTGTTCAACGAAACCCAGGGCGCCCTCAACTAGGGTTTCCTCCCCCAGGAAATCGCCGGGTAGCGTTTGCATCCCCCATGGCCCATAGTGCGCCCAACTCTTTTATTGTTTAAGACACATGGCTAAGAACCTCATCATTGTCGAGTCGCCCGCCAAGGCCAAGACGATGAGCAAATATCTGGGTACAGGATTTACCGCGCTTGCCTCATACGGGCATGTGCGCGACCTCGTGCCCAAGAAGGGCGCGGTCGACACCGAACACGATTTCGGCATGAAGTACGAGGTCATCGAGAAGAACCGCAAGCACGTCGATCTCATCATCAAGGCGATGAAGAAGGCCGACGCCCTCTATCTCGCCACCGACCCGGATCGCGAAGGCGAGGCCATCTCCTGGCATCTCTATGAGATCCTGAAGGACGAGGGCCTGATCGCCGACAAGCCCGTGCACCGCGTCGTGTTCCACGAGATCACGAAGCGGGCGATCCAGAAGGCGGTGGCCGAACCTCGCGCGCTCTCGGAGAACCTGGTCAACGCCCAGCAGGCGCGGCGCGCCCTCGACTATCTCGTCGGTTTCAACCTGTCGCCCCTGCTCTGGAAGAAGGTCCGGCGGGGTCTCTCGGCGGGCCGCGTGCAGAGCCCGGCTTTGCGTCTCATCGTCGAGCGTGAGGAGGAGATCGAGCGCTTCGTCGAGCGCGAGTACTGGACCATAGAGTCGGAGATGGAGGCCGAAGGCCAGGCCTTCCGCGCCAAGCTCACCACGCTTTCCGGGACGCGGCTCGACCAGTTTGCGGTGCCCGACGCTAGGCGCGCCACGGAGATCGAGGGGCAGCTCAAGGCCGGCGCGGCAGACGGCCGTTATCGGGTGATCGGCGTCGAGCGCAAGCAGCGCAAGCGCAACCCGGCGCCGCCCTTTACCACATCCACCCTCCAGCAGGAGGCCTCGCGCAAGCTGCATTTCACCGCTCAGCGGACCATGCGCACGGCGCAGCAGCTCTACGAGGGCGTGGCGATCGAAGGGGAGACCGTGGGTCTCATCACCTATATGCGCACGGACTCCTTCACCCTCGCGCAGGATGCGCTCGCCGAGATCCGCGCGACGATCAAGGATCGGTTCGGGGCCGAAAACGTGCCGGCCGCGCCGCACCTCTACAAGACGCGCTCGAAGAACGCCCAGGAGGCCCACGAGGCCATACGGCCGACCTCGGTCGCGCGCACGCCCGAGGCCTTGCGGACTTTCCTGACGGCCGACCAGATGAAGCTCTACGACCTCATCTGGCGGCGCACCATGGCCTGCCAGATGATCCCCGCGGTCCTCGACACCATGGCGGTCGATCTCGAGGCCGGCCCCGGCGACATCTCGCGGGCGACGGGCTCGGTGGTGCTCGTGCCGGGCTTCATGGCCGTGTACCAGGAGGACCTGGACGACAAGAAGGGGGAGGACGACGAGACCGACCGCCTGCTCCCGGACATGCGCGAGAACGATCGCATCGCGTTGAAGGAGATCCACAAGGAGCAGCATTTCACCGAACCGCCGCCGCGCTACTCGGAGGCGAGCCTCGTGAAGGCCCTGGAGGCGTTCGGCATCGGGCGCCCGTCGACCTACGCGACCATCATCTCGACCTTGCAGCAGCGTGAATACGTCATTCTGGACAAGCGCCGCTTCAAACCCACCGACGTCGGCCGGGTGGTCAATAAATTTCTCGCGCAGCACTTCGAGCGCTATGTCGATTACGATTTCACGGCGCGCCTCGAAGACGACCTCGATGCGGTCTCGCGGGGCGAAAAGGAATGGATCCCCCTGCTGCGCGATTTCTGGGCCGAATTCCATCGCCAGGTCAGCGAGAAGGAGGATGCCGAGCGGCCCGGCGTGGAGGTGCTGGCGGAGACCTGCCCCCAGTGCCAGAAGCCCCTGTCCAAGCGTCTTGGGCGCAACGGCTACTTCATCGGCTGCACCGGCTATCCGGAGTGCGACTACACCCGCAATCTGGGCGAGGAGGCCGAGGCGCCGGCGGCCGAGGTCATCCCCGACCGCAGCTGCCCGCTCTGTGGAAGCCCGCTTGTCATAAAGCGCGGCCGTTACGGCCGATTCGTGGGTTGCAGCAATTATCCGACCTGTCGGCACATGGAGCCCCTGGAGAAGCCGACGGACACGGGGGTGGTGTGTCCGGAGTGCCGCGAGGGGACGCTTCTCAAGCGCAAGTCCCGATACGGAAAGCTCTTTTACTCCTGCTCGCGTTACCCGGACTGTAAATACGCGGTCTGGAATCCGCCGCTTGCCGAGCCGTGCCCGCAGTGCGGCCACCCCATCCTCACGGTCAAGACCACCAAGCGCCGGGGCACCGAGAAGGTCTGCCCGCAAAAAGAGTGCGGCTATGCCGTTCCCTGCCCGGAGTGCGCGGAGGGCGGATCGTAAGGATCATCCCTCCGCGCGTCCGAGGCCGGGAATAAGACGGGCCCTGCTTCGTCTTTATAAGCAGGAGTCGCTGAGAAGACGAAACCCGATGGTCAGGCGAGCAGTTCTTGTTGTGGTGATGTTCCTGTGGGGCGCGCTTTCGATCGCGGCCGCGCGCCCGCTCGCCCCCGATCAGGCCTTCCGCTTTCACGCGGCCGTCGTGGGCGGCAAGCTGCGGGTGCGCTGGACCGCCGCGCCCGGCTACCACCTCTACCGTAGCCGCATCCATCTGTCGGTCGGACCGCGCGCCGTGCGTCTCGCCCCCTACCATCTGCCCGAGGGGCGATGGGTCAATGATCCGGCGCTGGGCCACCAGCAGGTCTACGAGGGCCGGACCGCCCTCACCATCCCGTTCGCCGAGGTCCCCGCCGCCTCGCCCATCCGGGTCACGGCCCGCTACCAGGGCTGCGCCAATGCCGGCATCTGCTATCCACCGCTCACGAAGACGGTCGTCCTGAAGGCCCCGGCGGCGGGCTGGCCGCATGCCGTCACGTTGAAGCGGGTCACGTCCCTCACCCCGCCGGTCGCCAAGACCGCCCCGCCCTGGGCGACTCTCGCCTTGTTCCTGGTGGCCGGCCTCGGTCTCGCGTTCACGCCCTGCGTCTTCCCGATGATCCCGATCCTGTCGGCCACCATCGTCGGTCAATGCCGGGGCCGTGCCCGCCCGTTCACCCTGTCGCTCGCCTATGTGGCGGGCATGGCCGCGACCTACACGGGCGCAGGCGTGGTCGCCGCGCTCACCGGGCACTATGTGCAGGCGGCCTTCCAGAGCCCGTGGGTGCTCTCGGCCTTCAGCGCCCTGTTCGTGGTCCTCGCCCTCTGCATGTTCGGACTGTACGACCTGCAGATGCCGTCCGCGGTGCAGGCGCGCCTGGGCCGCTTCGGCCAGGGCGGCCAAGTGTTCGGCAGCCTGATACTGGGGGTCTTCTCCGCCTTGATCGTGGGGCCTTGCGTGGCCGCGCCCCTGGCCGGCGCGCTGCTGCTCATCTCGCGGACCGGCGATGTCGTTTTCGGAGGGCTCGCCCTCTTCGCCCTGAGCGTCGGCATGGGTCTCCCGCTGCTCGCCATCGGGACCTCGGCGGGTCACTTCCTGCCCAAGGCCGGCCCCTGGCTCGACAAGATCCGGGCGATCTTCGGTATCGTGATGATCGGGGTCGCCATCTGGCTCGAGAGCCGCATCCTGCCGGGCCCCGTGACCCTGGGCCTCTGGGCGCTGCTGGCCATCGTCGGCAGCGTCGCCTTCGGCGCCCTCGAGCCCCTGCCCTCCGCGGCGCGGGGCTATGCGGGCGTCGCCAAGGGCCTCGGAATCGCCGTGCTCGGTTATGGCCTGATGCTGGGCGCCGGCGCCCTGTCCGGCGCCCGCGATCCCCTGGCCCCCCTCGCGCGCCTCGGCGGACACGGCGCCCTGTCGCTGCCGGGCCCGAGACTCACGTTTCAGACGATCCACGGCCGGAGCGGCTTGCGTCGCGTGCTCGCCGTCGCCCACGGGCGACCGGTCCTGGTGGATTTCTGGGCGTCATGGTGCGTCCAATGCCGCCGCATGGAGACCAATACCTTCGGGAATCCACGTGTGGTGGCGGCCCTGAGGTCGCTGGTTCTGGTGCGCGCCGACGTCACCCGGAACGATGGACGCGCGCGACGCCTCCTGGCCCATCTGCACGCCTTCGGGCCGCCGACCCTGGTCTTGTTGAGCGCTCAGGGGGTGGCGGTCGGACAGTGGCCGGGTTACGAGGGCCCCCACGCCCTTCTCACCCACCTTGCCGATCCGGGCCCCGCGGGGGCGGGCCACGTGCATGCGACCGATCTGCGGCGCGAGGTCTCCAATTGAGTCCCGCGCCGACCCATAACGCCGCCCGCAAAGGGCTCGCGCCCGCGAAGGCCGCGTCCGTATGGCGGGTGATCCCCATCGCGCTCGGCCTCGCCGCCTTCAGCGTGAGCGCCTGGGCGCATGGCGCCCCTGCCGCGGCCAAGCAGGCCCGCCGGCTCGCGCTCTACCGGGCGCTCGCGGGGGCGACCGCCATCACCGCGGGGCACGGGCCGCGCATCGTCTATGACTTCTTCGACCCCAACTGCCCCTATTGCCACATCCTTTATGAGCGCCTGCGGGGGCTGATCGGGCCCTATCACCTGACGGTCCACGAGATCCCGGTCGGGTATCTCACTTCGTCCAGCGTGGGCAAGGCCGCGGCCCTGCTCGAGGCGGCCCATAAACGCGCCGCCCTGCGCGCCATGGAGGCCCATTATTCCTGGAAGACCGGGGGTTCGATCGCCCCGCGGCCGCCATCCCCCGCCGTCCGCCACGAACTCGCGCGGAATTTGAAGCTCGATACGCGAGCCGCCGGCTTCCCGCTCGTGCCCATCCTCGTCTATCAGAAAACCGATGGCACGATCCGCATCATGAACTCGGGCGCGCCCCCGGTCTGGGCCTTGAAGCAGATCCTGGCCGGCATCAAGGGCTAGGGGGCGATGCCGTCGGTCTCGGTCTTGGGATCGCGGTTCAGTAGGGCGGCCACGGCGGCCTCGGGGCTGCGCCCGGCGAACAGGACCTGGTAGACCTGCTCGGTGATGGGCATGTCTATGCCCATTTCCCGGGCCAGGGCGTAGACCTCGCGGGCGCTCGCCACCCCTTCCACGGCCTGTCCGAGCTCGCCTATGATGTCGCCGAGCGAGCGCCCGCGCGCGAGCGCGAGGCCCACCCGCCGGTTGCGCGACAGGTCGTCGGTGCACGTCAACACGAGGTCGCCCACGCCCGACAGGCCCATGAGCGTCTCGGTCCGGCCCCCGACCGCGATGCCAAGCCGCAGGAGCTCGGCAAGCCCCCGGGTGATGAGCGCGGCGCGGGCGTTGGCGCCGAAGCCGAGCCCGTCGCTGATGCCGGCGGCAATCGCCAGCACGTTCTTCACGGCCCCGCCGATCTCGGCGCCGATCACGTCGTCGCTCGTGTAGACCCGCAGGCGCTCGCCCCTGAGCCAGGATGCGACGGTCTCGGCGCTCACCGGGTCGTCCGATGCGGCCGTGAGCGCCGTCGGCAGCCCGGCGGCCACTTCCCGGGCAAAGCTCGGCCCGGTCAGTACGGTGGCGGGCCTTCCGGGGAGCAGCTCGGCGTAAATCTCCGACAGGCGCTTATGGGTCCCGGATTCGAGCCCCTTGGTGGCCCACGCGAGGGTGGTTCGGTCGTCGCAGAGCGGCGCTATGGCGCGCAGGACGGTCCTGAATGCCCCGCTCGGGACCGCCACCAACAGGCCGCTTGCGGCCTGGCAGACTTGCTTCAGATCGCTTTCGATCTCCAGGCTATCGGGGAAGCGGACATGGGGGAGGGCGCTCGTGTGCACGCGCTCGTGTGCAAGCCGCGCCATCCGCGCCTCGTCCGACCCCCAGAGCAGGACCCGGCGCCCGCGGCGCGCGAGGACGATGGCAAGCGCGGTCCCCCACGCCCCCGCGCCCAGGACACCGAGCGTCTCCGATGCCCCAGGCTCAGTGGGCGTTCGACCCATCTTGTGCTTCGCCGTCCTGCTTCTGCTGGTAGAGCATCTCGAAGTTGACGGGGTTTATGAGCAGTTGCGGGAAGCCGCCCTTGCTCACGAGGTCGTTCACGACCTCCCGGGCAAACGGCAGCAGGATATTGGGGCACGCGATCTCCAGCACCTTCACGAGCTCTTCTTCCGGGACGCCCGTGATGCGGAACACCCCCGCCTGCTTGGTTTCCGTGAGGAAGGCGGTGCGCTTGTCCATGCGTGCCGTCACGGTCACGGCCAACACGACCTCATGGAGCCCTTCAGCCGGATTTATCGGGCTGTGTTCGATCCCAAGCTGCATATCGACCTCCATCGCCGCCTTTTCGAGGAAAATGGCGGGGACATGCGGCGCCTCGAAGGAGATATCCTTCACGTAGATCTTTTCCAGGCTGAAGACGATTTCCGGGTCCGTGTTTTGATCCGCCACGAGGGCTCCTTACAGGTGATTGAGAGAGGCTGCTTATCGGGCGTCAAAGGCCCAGCAGGGGATCGAGTTCCCCCTTTACGTCCAGTTGCGCGAGTTCCCGGTAGCCGCCGATGTGACGGTCGCCGATGAATATCTGGGGGACCGTATTCGCACCGCGCGCCCGATCGACCATCTCCAGGCGCCGCGCGGGCTCTTCATCCACGCGGATCTTCTCGACCGCGACGCCCTTTTTCTCGAGCAGGCGCAAGGCCATCTGGCAGTAGGGGCACACGCGGGTAGTGTACATCAAGACTTTTGCCATAAGGACCCTACGTTACGGTGGGGAGATTCGCGCCGCGCCATGCCGACAGCCCGCCCGTGAGGTTGCGCACATCGGTGAAGCCCTCCTTGCGCAGCATCGCCGCCGCGCGCGCCGAGCGGGCGCCACTTGCGCAGCATACGATAATGGGCTTCTCCTTGTATTTTTTCAGTTCCTGGCTGCGCGTGGCCACCTGCCCCAAGGGGATATTGATCGCCCGCGCGATATGCCCGCTCGTGAACTCCTTGGGTTCGCGAACGTCCACGATGACGGCGGCCTTGCGGTTCAGGATCTGGACGGCCTCCTGGCTCGTCACCCTTTCGCCGCTCGCGCCCGCATCGAGGGCGGAGCCCGCCGCCAGCAGGCCGCCTACGATCACAAGCGCCGCGAAAAGATACCAATGCGCAATTACGAACGCTAACATGGGAATGCCTCAGCGTGGGTCGGGCAGGGTGCAGAAGGCCATGCGCATGGCCCCTATGAGCTGCAGGATGCGGGGGTCCGCGATCCGGTAAAATACCTTGTTCGCGTGTTTGCGCGAGGCCAGGATGCCTTTGTCGCGTAAAATGGACAGGTGTTGGGAGATATTGCTCTGCGAGGTCCCCACCTGGACCACGATATCTTGTACACTCACCTCCGTGGCGGCGCCGAGTATGCAGAGGATCTTCAGTCGCAACGGATGCGCGATGGCCTTCAGCGCCCTGGATGCGAGCTGGATGTCCTCCTCGTTGGTGATGAGGATATCCTCCAGCGGCTGGATGATCTCGGAAGGTACCATATCGACTCCCTTAGGTCGTAAGGACGAGCTGCGGCACAGTAAGCCATTACCGGCCGGCTGTCGCCCGAAACAAAACATTATACAATATAAGTGGGATTTAAAAGACCGGACAACGGAATCCCGCCCGGAGCGCGTTTGATGCCTTTTACACCAAAACCCCTTGTGCTCATCATCCTCGACGGCTGGGGTTACAGCGATCAGGTCGAAAGCAATGCCATTGCGGCTGCCCGCAAGCCGTGGTGGGACAAGACCTGGGCCTCTGCCAGCCACAGCCTCATCCAGGCCTCGGAGGCGGCCGTCGGCCTCCCGTCGAAGCAGATGGGCAATTCCGAGGTCGGTCACCTGAATCTCGGTGCCGGCCGGGTCGTCTACCAGGAGTATACCCGCATCAACCGGGCGATCGCCTCCGGGGCGTTCTTTACGAACAAGACGCTGACGGACGCCGTGGACCTGGCCCGCGACAGCCACAAGAGCCTGCATGTGCTCGGGCTCCTGTCGCCGGGCGGGGTCCATAGCCACGAAGACCATATCCACGCCATGGTCGAGCTCGCCGTGACGCGCGGCCTGAACCAGGTCTATCTGCACGCCTTTCTCGACGGGCGCGACACGCTTCCGCAGAGCGCCGGGGCCTCGCTTGCGGCCATGGAGGCCAAATTCGCGGCCCTCGGGCGCGGCCGCATCGCCTCGGTCATCGGGCGCTACTATGCCATGGACCGCGACCACAGGTGGCCGCGCATCCAGGCCACCTACGATTTGTTGACCGCGGCCAAGGCCGACTATCGGGCCAGCACCGCCGCCGAGGCCCTGGCCCTGGCCTACGCCAGAGGGGAGACGGATGAGTTCGTCAAGGGCACGATCGTGGCCCCGCCGGGCGAGGCCCCGCGCCCGATAGGCGACGGCGACGTGGTGGTGTTCATGAACTTCCGGTCGGATCGCGCGCGCCAGATCAGCAGACCCTTCGTGGACCCGGCGTTCGACGGCTTCGTCGCGGCGGCCAGACCGCGTCTCGGACGCTTCGTGAGCCTCACGGAATACCAGGCCGACTTCAATGTCCCCGTGGCGTTTCCCTCGGCGCGCCTCGTCAATGTGCTCGGGTCCTATCTCGCGGATCTCGGCAAGCGCCAGCTGCGCGTCGCCGAAACCGAAAAGTACGCGCATGTCACATTTTTCTTCAACGGCGGGGAAGAGTCGCCCTTCGAGGGCGAGGAGCGCGTCCTCGTGCCCTCGCCGACCGACGTGCCCACCTACAATCGCAAGCCCGAGATGAGCGCGAGCAAGGTTGCAGACGAGGTGATCCGCGCGGTCGCCGCCGGTCGCCATGACGTCATCATCTGCAACTTCGCCAATCCCGACATGGTCGGGCACACCGGCGATTTCGCGGCGACCGTGCGTGCCATAGAGGCGCTCGACAAATGCCTCGCGCGCGTGGACGAGGCCGTGCGGGCGAAAGGCGGCGAGATGCTGATCACCGCGGATCACGGTAACGCCGAGCAGATGCTCGATGCCGAAAGCGGTCAGGCGCATACGGCGCATACCACGAATCCCGTGCCGCTCGTCTATGTGGGGCGCCCCGCGCGCATCAGCCCGCAGGGCTCCCTGGAGGACGTGGCGCCCACCATGCTGCGCCTCCTGAACATCACGCCGCCGTCCGAGATGACCGGACAGGCCCTGATCGAGCTGGCGTGAACGCGGGAGGGCTCCGAAAGCGGCCACTCACGGACTTGCTTGGCCGCCTCGCCCTCGCCCTCCCTCTCTTTCTTGCGCCCTGGGCCGCGTACGCCGGACCCCGCCACGACCTGCGGCTTTTGCGCTCGCGCGAGGCGGCATTGCAGCGCCATCTCGATCAGACCCTGCGCCAGCGGAGCGCGGCCCTCGACGCCCTGCGTCTCTCGGAAGACCGCGTCGCCCGCGCCGGGCGGGCGCTCCTGCGGGCGCAAGCCGCGGTCAGGCGGTCGCAAACGCAGGTGCGGGTCCTGGCCGCGCGCGAGTCCGCTTTGCGCAAGACCGAGGCGCGCGAGCGCCACGAGATCGATCGCCAGGCGCGGGCGGCCTATGCCGCCGGCCGCCAGGGCGCGGCCCAGATCCTCTTCAGCCAGAAGGATCCGCAGTTCCTGGCGCGCGTGATGACGTACTACGGTTACGTCCTGCGCGCGCGGGCGCGGCGTCTCCAGGCCCTGCGGCAGACCACGAGGGCCTTGCAGTCGACGGCGGCCGCGGATTCCGTGCAGACTGCCAAGTTGCGCTCACGCGCGCATGCCCAGGCCGTCCAGGCGCGCCGCTTCGAGGCAGCGCTCGCGCGCCGCGCCGCGGCCGTGGCCGCCCTCGACCGCCGCGCCCGCGCAGGCGGCGCCCGATTGGCGGCCCTGCGCACGCGCGCCCGCCGTCTGCGCGCGCTGGTGCGGGGGCTTCGCCGTCTCCCCAAGGTCGCGGGCCCCATCCCGCAGATCAAGGGCCCGTTCGCGCGTTATCGTGGACGGCTGCCCATGCCGGTGCCGGCCCGCTACCAGGCGCTGCGGCCGGAGGGCGGCCCCGGAGGGCTGGGCCGATGGGGGGGTGTGCTCATCCCGAGCCGATTCGGGCAGCCCGTGCGCGCCGTGTTCCCGGGGCGCGTCGTCTACGCAAACTGGTTGCGCGGCTACGGTTTGTTGTTGATACTGGAAAACGGGGGCGGGTATATGACGTTGTATGGCCATGACCAGACCCTTCTTAAGCGTGTGGGGGACGTGGTTCGCGCGGGCGAGGTCATCGCCACCGTCGGGGACAGCGGCGGATTTTCACGACCTGGACTGTATTTCGACATAAGCCACGATGGCCATCCGCTCAATCCCTTGATCTGGTTGGCGCGTTGAGCGCATTTTTTGGAGAACTGTTGCGATGAAGAAGAGCCTCACTCGCTACGCCCTGATCCTGCTGGCGGGCGTCTTCCTGGGGGCCGGCCTCACAGTCGAGCGTGCCGTGCAGGCCGACCGGGCCGCACACGAGCGCGCGACCCTCTCGCACCTCCCTCTGCGCGAGCTCCGCACCTTTGCCGAGGTCTTCAATATCGTGAAGGCCGAGTACGTCGTTCCCGTCAGCAGCCACGAATTGATCGACAATGCCTTGCGCGGCATGGTCAACAATCTCGATCCCCATTCCCAATACCTCGATCCGCGCCAGTACCGCCATCTCCGCGTTGATACCACCGGACGTTTCGGCGGGGTCGGCCTCGAGGTGACCGAGTACAAGGGCTTTCTGAAGGTCGTGACCCCCATCCACGGCACGCCCGGGGGCCGTAGCGGCATCAAGCCGGGCGATCTCATAGTGCGGATCAACGGGACCTTCATCCAGGGCCTGTCGCTGCGCAAGGCCGTTCGCCTGCTGCGCGGGCGCCCGGGCTCCACGGTGACCCTCACGATCCTGCGCAAGGGCCAGGCCCGACCCCTCACGTTCCGGCTCGAGCGCCAGGTCATAAAGATCCACAGCGTCGCAAGCCGCCTGCTCGCGCCCGGATACGCCTACCTGCGCATATCCGAGTTTCAGGGAGGCACCGGCAAGGGAGTGACGCGCGCGCTCGTGCGCCTGAAGGCCGAGAATCATGGCCCCCTGAAGGGCCTCATCCTCGATCTTCGCGACAACCCGGGTGGCGTATTGAACGCCGCCGTCGCGGTCTGCGATGATTTCATGAACAGCGGCATCGTCGTGAGCACGCGCGGCCGCATCCCGAGCTCGGACGTCGTGTTCCGCGCTCACGGTCCGGACCTCCTGCATGGCGCGCCCATGGTCGTGCTCGTGAACGGGGGGTCGGCGTCGGCCGCCGAAATCGTCGCGGGCGCGCTCCAGGACAACAAGCGCGCGGTCGTCATGGGCACCAAGACCTTCGGCAAAGGCAGCGTCCAGACGATCATGCCCATGGGCAACGGGGGCGCCTTGCGCCTCACGACGGCCCGCTATTTCACGCCCAACGGCCGCTCGATCCAGAACCTCGGCATCGCGCCCAACATCGTGGTCCACGAAGGGAAGTTCGTGTCGGGAACGCCCGGCGGCTTCCTGCGCGAGACGGACTTGCCGGGGCATCTCGCCAACCCGAATCCGCCCAAGGCGGCACCGAAGCGGCGTGCGCTTTCGCCGGCCACGCGCAAGCTGCTGGATGAGGACTTCCAGCTGCGCGAGGCGTTCGATCTGCTGCGCGGCATATCGATATTTCGACACTTCAGGGGATGATGCCATGGCGCGCCAGGATGCCTTGCCGATCAAGATTCGACCGCTCCACCCAAGCGATCTCCCGGGGGTGATGCTGCTCCATCGGGAGCTTGGGTGGAATCCCGCCTTCAAGGCCGATGGCAGCACGCTCGGGCAGCGCCTGGCCGCGCTGATCACCGAGGAAAACGCGCTCTTGCTCGTGGCCGAGCATGATCGGGCGGTGGTCGGTTACGTCCACGGCGAGATCGTGACCCATCTCCTCTTTGCCGGCCGCGAGCTCTATGTGACGGAGCTCTTCGTCATCGCCGAGGCGCGGGGTCGCGGAGTCGGCAAGGCCCTGATGGGGGCGATAGAGGGCGAGGCCGCGGACCGCAAATGCTTCCGGATAAGCGTCCTGAACAGCCGCGAACGCGACTCCTACCGGCGCGGCTTCTACCCTTCGCTCGGCTACGAAGAGCGCCCGAGCGTGGCGAGCTTCACGAAGCGACTGGACTGGGGCTGAGCAACTCGCCCGCGACGCCCGTTCGCGCGCCTTCGCTACCCCGCCCCTGCCGGCGGATGCTTTGGTTCCAGGCCCTTCCCTGGACCCCGTGATCGAACCGCCCCCCTTGGCGCGGCGCCCCGCCCCCATTCCCCGCCGAGCCCGTCCCGATCGTCCGCGACGAGGGCCGCGCCCATGCCGCTTCCGCTGTCGCGTCTGCTATGCTTAGAAAGCGGCGGGCCTCCGTCTTGTGCGTCGCCGACGATAAAAGGTGGCAACTTTTCTGTGGAGGGGGCGAAAGATGGGTGTCTGGATGTGGAGGCGAGGCGCGGGCGCGCTCGCGGTGCTCGTGGGCGGCGTCGTGGCGGTCCCGGCGGCGGCGCAGCCGGTCAATCTCTCGGTCGGGGCTTCGACCCTGGGCTACGGTGTGCAGGTCTCGACCGCGCTCATCCCCGGGACCCTGGATCTGGCCGTCGGCATCAACCATTTGAGCCAGGCCCGCACGGGGACCTATACGAACTCGAACAACAGCATCCCCTATCAGGGGACGGTGCGGCTCCAGACCATACCCGTGCTGTTCAACTATTACCCGCTCTCAGGGGCGTTTCGCTTCACAGGCGGCGTCATGGTCGACGAGAACCAGGTGACCGCCTACTCCTCGAATCCCAACGCCACCTACGTGATCAACGGAACCTCCTACCCGGGGTCCCAGGTGGGTACATTTTCCGGCAAGGTCACCTATCGGCGTCTCGCGCCCTATTTCGGCATAGGCTGGGGGAGCAAGGCCGGGCGGCACCCGGGCTTCTCCATGGGCTTTGACATCGGCGTGCTCTTCACCGGCAGCCCCAACGTGCAACTGAGCGCGAGCAAATCCGGCGCCAGTCCGCAGTTGGCGTCCGATGTCGCCGCCGCGCAGGCGAACGCCAACGCGCATGCGAGTCACTATAAGATGTGGCCGGTCATAGGCCTGCGCCTGGGTTACGACTTCTGAAGAGCGGGGGACGGGCGCCTTGCGCGCCTCGCCCCCGGCGTTCCGCTCATTCAGGTCGGCGCCCGAGGTCGAACAACGACCAGGCGAGCAGTATGAAGCCCGGCACGCCGATCACGACCTCCATGAGGCCCAGGTAGCGGGCCACGAGCGGGTGGGTCACGCCGAAGATCACGAGTCCGATGGTGGTGAGTATGCCGCCGAAGAGCCCGATCATGATGCGACGATGGCGCACGCGCATGTCGAGGGCCAGACGTTCGATCTCGTCGGACTGCCCGCGCACCGAAAGCTCCCCGTCCTTGGCCTGTTTCAGCGCCGCACCGAGGTAGCGCGGGATCTCGGGAAGCACGTGGATCCAGTTCGGATACTCCTTGCGGATCGCGTTCCATACCGCCCGCGGGCCGAGCTGCTCGCGCATCCAGCGCTCCAGGAAGGGCTTGGCCGTGATCCACAGATCGAGGTCCGGATAGAGGCGCCGCCCGAGCCCCTCGATGTTGAAGAGGGTCTTCTGGAGCAGCACGAGCTGAGGCTGGACCTCCATGTTGAACCGGCGCGCGGTCTGAAAGAGGCTGAGCAGCAGGCGGCCGAACGAGATGTCCTTGATCGGCTTCGCGAAGATCGGCTCGCACACCGTGCGGATCGCGCCCTCGAGTTCGTCCACGCGGGTGCCCTTGGGGACCCAGCCCGCGCGCACGTGCGCCTCGGCGATGCTGCGGTAGTCGCGGTTCAGGAAGCCCAGGATGTTCTCGGCGAGGTAGTATTTGTCGTCCGCGCTCAGCGTCCCCATGATCCCGAAATCGACCGCGCGGTACTGGCCGCTGAAGGATACGAAGATATTCCCGGGGTGCATGTCGGCGTGGAAGAAGCCGTCGCGGAACGCCTGCGTGAAGAAGATCTCCACCCCGTTGTGCGCGAGCTTGCGAAGATCGACGCCATTTGCGATCAAGGCCTCGCGATTGGAGATCGGCACGCCCGTGATCCGCTCCATCACCATCACCGTGCGGCGCGTATAGTCCCAGAAGACCTTGGGCACATAGAGGAGCGAGGAATCGCGGAAGTTCGTGCGCAGCTGGCTCGCATTGGCGGCCTCGTGGGCCAGGTCCATCTCGTCGTGCACGACCTTCTCGTACTCTTCCACCACCTCGAGCGGCCGCAGCCTGCGGGCGTCCGGCCAATAGCGCATGGCAAGTTGCGCCAGGGTCTGAAGCAGCGCCAGGTCGCGCCGCAAGATGACCTCGATGCCCGGGCGCAGCACCTTGACCGCCACCTCGGTGCCGTCGTGCAGGGTGGCGAAGTGGACCTGCGCCACCGACGCGGAGGCTATGGGCGTCATGTCGAAGGTGCGAAAGGCCTGGGCGAGCGGCGTGCCGTAGGCGGCCTCGATGAGGGCCACGGCTTGGTCGCTCGGAAACGGCGGTACCCGATCCTGCAGGCGGGCGAGCTCGACCACGATGTCGTCGGGTATGAGGTCGGGCCGCGTCGACAGCATCTGCCCGAACTTTATGAAGATCGGTCCCAGTTCCTCGAGGGCGCGCCGCAGCCGCTCGCCCCGCGATGCGGTCGTCGGCCGCCAGCGCCAGGGCGCGAGCCGCATGATGTAGGCATAGGGCCTGAAGAGGTGGAGATTGACGACGAATTCGTCGAGACCGTGGGAAATGAAGACCGCGGCTATCCGTAAAAGGCGGCGCGCGCGCCCGAAGGTCAGCATCACCGTGCCTTGAGGCGTCGTACGCGCTGACTGAGCCGCTCCACGTCGTCCCTCAGGGTATCCACGGCCGCCAGAAACTCGTCCATTTCCCAGGGGCGCGGGAGCGCCCGTTCCTCGTCCTGGAGGAAGGCGACCGCGTTGGCCGCGAGGCGCGTGGCGGCGTATTGCAGGGACCCGCCGACGCGGCGCAGGCCGCGCGTCACGAAATGCGCCGGGACGTCACCCATGATGTTCGCCAGGACTTCCTGCCAATCCACGGGCGCGTTTTCGAAAAGCCGCTTCATGGCGAGTGCCGTGTCCACGTCGCCGTCCATTTTGAGCCCGGAGGCGACGATCTTCTGGGTCTGCTCGGGCTTTGCGCGCATGAGCGCCAGCAGCTGTGTGGCGGAACCGCGCACGGTGACGTCGCAGCTCGCCGTCGGCGCGCGGACCAGGATACGGTCCTTCGTGAACGCAAGATCGAAGGAGAAAGCCGGCGCCTCGAGCGCCACGCGCACGGACCGGCCCTCGAGCGCGGCCAGGCCTGCGCGTGCCTCCGAGTCCAGGCGAAACGGCGCGTTCAGGATCTGTTCCAGGGCAAAAAATGCGACGCGCACGCCTACCCCCGCTGCACGCGGCGTGGCACATAGAGCACCACCGAGTCCGCGATCTTGTCGTGGAAGCCTTGCTTGCGCCGGTCCCAGGCGATCCACAAGAACCCCAGGCCCAGGGTCGCATAGGACACCAGGTATCCCAGGTTGCGCAAGAGGGATTGGCCCACGCTCAAGGGGCCCAGGGTGCGCGCATCGACGAGATGGCAGGAGAGGAGCAGTTTCCCCGGTGTCCCGAGAAACCTCACCCAGAACACCACCGAGTACGCGACCCCGAAGGCGGCCACGAGCAGTTGGCGCCAGGGGTGGGCCGCCATGGCCTGGGCCACCGTCATGAGTGTCGGATGCGCGGGCCAGCGTGCCGGGACCAGCGCCCCCATCACGGGCAGCAGCACGATATTGTCGATCAGGTCGGCGGCCACGCGACGCCAGAAACCGGCGTAACAGGGGCCCGCGGCCCTCTCGTCCGGCGCTCTCGCCATGGACGCCAGCGTGCTTGCCATCAGAGCTTGTAGCCCTTGTGTACGGCCACGATCCCGCCCGTGAGATTCCAGTATTCGACGCGCCCGAGTCCGGCGCCCTCCATCATGGCCTTGAGCCCTTCCTGATCCGGGTGCTTGCGAATCGATTCCACCAGATATTGGTAGCTCTCCTCGTCGCGCGCGACGTAGCGCCCGAGCTTCGGCACGATGCCGAAGGAGTAGGCATCGTACAGGCGCCCGAACAGCCGTGACCGGGGATGGGAGAACTCGAGCACGACGCAGCGCCCGCCGGGCCTGAGCGCCCGGCACATGGCCGCAAGCGCCTGCTCCTTGCGCGTCACGTTGCGCAGCCCGAACCCTATCGTTATGAGGTCGAAGGTGTTGTCGGGAAAGGGCAGCGCCTCGGCGTTCGCCTGGACATAGCTTACGGAGCCGGTCAGCCCCTTATCGATGAGGCGGTCGCGGCCGACCCCGAGCATGGCCTCGTTTATGTCGCTCAGGATGACGAGCCCCTTGTCGCCCGTGCGTCCGGCCATGGCCGCCGCCAGGTCCCCCGTGCCGCCGGCCAGGTCCAGGACGCGCTCCCCGGGCTTGGCGGCGGCGATCCCCAGGGCGAACGCCTTCCAGAGGCGATGCAGCCCCCCCGACATGAGGTCGTTCATGAGGTCGTAGCGGGTGGCGACTGACCTGAAGACGCGCCCGACGAGCCGGCCCTTCTCGCTCTCCGGGACTTCGCGGTAACCGAAATGGGTGGTGGGTTCTGTCCGTTCGTCGTCCATGCTTCAGGTCCGCCCGTGTCCCGCCTGCTCGAGGCGGTTCAAGTATTCGTGCCAGAGCCTGTCCTGGTTCAGGCCGAGGTTGTGGAGCAGGTCAGGAGTAGATCCCCGTGTCATGGCCGTCATCGAAGCGCAGCAGTACCGCGTAGGTCCCGACCGGCTCCACCCCGACGATATTGACCGCCTGCTTGCCGACCTGGAGGACCTCCTGGCCCGGGCCGTGTCCGCGCACCTCCGCGGAGGGGGAATACACGCGCAGGTACTCGGCCGGGAACTCGAATCGGCTCCCGTCCGTGAATATCACCTCGAGAATGCGGGATTTTTGGTGCAGCTTGATGTCGGTCGGCCGAACCGTGTTTTTGCGCATGCGTCGAGGGTCTCCTTGCGCCACCGTTGCGCCTGACACAAAAGCGTCATACTGTTTGTGTTGAATGGGCGACAGGGAGGACATCATGCCTGGAAAGATCCTTGTTGTCGACGATGAGCCGGCAATCCGCGCCATGGTTCGGTTTGCCTTGAAGCAGGCCGATTTCAGCTGCGCCGAGGCGCAAGACGCCGACGAGGCCCAGACCCGCCTCGTGGCCGAGCTCCCGGACCTCATTCTACTCGATTGGATGCTGCCAGGTCTGGACGGGGTCGATTATGCCAGGCGGCTGCGCCGGGAGCGTTTGACCCAGAACATCCCGATCATCATGCTCACCGCCCGCACCGAGGAAGAGGACAAGGTCCGGGGGCTGAATACCGGCGCCGACGATTTCATGACCAAGCCGTTTTCCCCCCGCGAACTCATAGCGCGGGTGCGCGCCGTCTTGCGGCGCACGGCGCCCATGGCCTCCGACGACATCGTGGCCGTAGGCGGCCTCCTCCTCGATCCGGCCACCCATAAGGTCCTCGCCGACGAGGAGCGCTTGACGCTGGGGCCGACCGAATTTCGGCTGCTGCACTTCTTCATGACCCACCCGGAGCGTGTCCACAGCCGCGAACGGGTCCTCGATGCCGTGTGGGGGAGCAATACCTATATTGACGAGCGAACCGTCGACGTGCACATTCGGCGTCTGCGCAAGGCGCTCACGCCGAGCGGTTACGATCGTTACGTTCAGACCGTAAGAGGGGTCGGCTATCGATTTTCCGGAGACCCATAGGCTTGCATCCCGAGTGGCGGCGCGATTTGTGGGTGGCTTTGTCAGTCGCCGCCGGCGGCGGTCTGGCAGGATCCTTCTTTGGCCATCCCGTGGGCGGACTGGCGGCCGCGCTCGGTCTCCTGGTCATCCTGCTGCTCACAAAGCTGGCCCGCCTCCATCGCTGGCTCGCGCGCGGCCGCCCGACGCCCATCCCCGAACTCGGCGGCCTCTGGGACGAGGTCATACGCGAGGTCCACAAGGGGGATCGCGACAGCGAGCGCCATAAGGAACGTCTGACCGGACTGTTCGATCGCCTGCAGGCGGCCGCCAGCGCCATGCCGGATGCCATGGTCGTCCTCACGCAGCGCGACATCATAGAATGGGCGAACCCCCCTGCCGAGCGCCTGCTCGGTCTCCACGCCGAGCGCGACGCGGGCGCGCGCATCGTCCACCTGATCCGCGACCCGGCGTTCGGGGCCTATCTGGCCGCCGGCGATTACCATGAGCCCCTGATTTTGAAGGGCCCGGTCGATCCGCTCGCGGTCATCGTGCAGATCATCCCCTTCGGGGCGCGGGAAAAACTCGTGATCGCGCGCGACATTACGCACCTGAAGCGGCTCGAGGAGATGCGCCGGCACTTCGTCGCCGATGTCTCGCACGAGCTGCGCACGCCGCTTACGGTCCTGCAGGGTTTTCTGGAGACCTTCGCGGATCTTGCCGACGCCAAGGACGAGGAGACGCGTTCGGCCATCGCGCTCATGCGCGAGCAGGTCGAACGCATGCGCCGTCTCGTCGATGATCTCCTGTCCCTTTCGCGACTCGAAACCACGCCCGCCCGTGCGCATGACGAGGCCATCGACATGGCGGCGCTCCTGAAGAGCCTTTCGAGCATCGCCATCGCGCTGAGCGCCGAACGCAGGCATCTGATAGAGGTCGAGGTGGAGGGTCCTGATCTGGTCGGAAATGTCGAGGAGCTGCGCAGCGCCTTCACGAATCTCGTCCAAAACGCCGTTCGCCACACGCCGGCGGGCGGTACCATCCGCCTCAGCTGGCACGCGGACGCGGCGGAGGGCCGCTTCGCCGTGACCGACACCGGCGAGGGCATAGCCGAGCGGCACATCCCGCTGCTCACCGAGCGCTTTTATCGCGTCGACAGCGACCGCTCGCGGGCCTCGGGCGGTACGGGGCTTGGGCTTGCCATCGTCGCCCAGGTCCTCATGCGCCACGACGCGCGCCTCGTCATCGACAGCGCCCTTGGCCTCGGCAGCACCTTCACCTGCGTATTTCCGTCAAGCCGGCTTAGGCCCGCCTCCCCGCCCTCGCCCCTCGCTCCGTCCGCGGTATAATCGGCCCATGCAGCCCGACGCCGTGTCCTACCACCGCGTCCTCATCAACCTCTGGAAACCTTTTCTGGCGTTGGTCGGCGGACCTTTCGTTCTGCGTTCCCTAAAGCGCGGCCTCTACCGGGCGCCCGCGTCCCTGCGGCGCAACAGCCTGTTCGCGGTGGGCGCCCCGCACATGATCGGGCGGTTCGGGGCCGTCGTGCTCCACGTCCCCCTCGCGCTCATCGCCCTGCGCGTTGCCGGCTTCCCGGCGACCGGCGTCCTCGCCACCTTCGCCGGACTCCTGGCGGTCCTGGGCGCCGGCATGGTGGCGGTCCGGACCATCCCGAGCGCTATCACGGCCACCGTCTTCATGCTGATGCGGCGTCCCTACCCGCTCGGTCAGCACGTCGAGGCCTTGCCCGACGGCGTCAAGGGCGAGGTCCCCGACAACGCCCTCGTGTACGCCGGGGTCCAGGGATCCCGGGGCCGCGCGGGGCTCGTGCCGAACGGCCCGTTTTTTCAGAAAGGGGCGCGCCGGCTGCCCTTGCCGGTCAGGTCGACCGTGATGGCGTCCCCCCGGCTTCGCGCCGGCGGCGTTGGCGACCAAGGCGAGGGCCGGGCGTTCGGGCGCGGCTCGCCCGTGCGGGCATAGCGCGGCCGTGTGGGCGCAAGCTCGCCACGCTCGAGCCCGTCCGTCCGCGGGTGCGTCGCCCCCTTCCC
>JAKAXT010000108.1 GCA_021816425.1 Pseudomonadota bacterium
TCTCCGACGAGCGCTATGCCGAGGAGCGGGTTCGGGGACGCAGCGCCCAAGGGGTGGGGCCGCTGCGGATCATGGTGGAGCTTAAGGCCAAGGGCGTGCCGTCGGAGATCATCGAGGCGGCGCTCGCCTCCATGGACGGCTCGTGGAGGGGGTGCGCCGTGGCGGCCCGCACCAAGCGCTTCGGGGGCGAGCTCCCGCGGGATCGCGAGGAGCGGGCACGACAGGCCCGTTTCTTGCAGACCAGAGGTTTTCGCCATGAAGAAATCATGTACGCGGTGACGCGCCACGCGGATAACGACGATCAATAGGCCATGAAGAGCACCGAGATACGCAGTCGCTTCTTGCAGTTTTTCGAAAGGCACGGCCACCAGGTGGTGCCGAGCAGTCCGCTCGTGCCGGCGAACGATCAGAGCCTGCTCTTTACGAATGCCGGCATGGTGCAGTTCAAGGACGTCTTCCTCGGCCAGGAACGGCGCGATTACACGCGCGCGGTGAGCGCCCAGCGCTGCCTGCGGGCAGGCGGCAAGCACAATGACCTGGAGAACGTGGGCTACACGGCGCGTCACCACACATTCTTCGAGATGCTGGGAAATTTCAGCTTCGGGGACTACTTCAAGCGCGATGCCATCCGTTACGCCTGGGAATTCCTCACAGTCGAGATGGGTCTGCCCGCGAACAGGCTTTGGGTCACGGTCTTCGAGGAGGATCGGGAGGCGGCACGCATCTGGCTCGACGAGATCGGCGTGGATCCGGCGCGCTTTAGCCGCATAGGCGAGGCCGACAATTTCTGGTCGATGGGCGACACCGGTCCGTGTGGCCCGTGCTCCGAGATCTTCTACGATCATGGGCCTTCGATCGCGGGTGGTCCGCCCGGCAGCCCTGATGCCGACGGCGACCGTTACGTCGAGATCTGGAATCTGGTCTTCATGCAGTTCGACCGCGACCGCGACGGGCGTCTGAGCCCCTTGCCCAAGCCCTCGGTGGATACGGGCATGGGGCTCGAGCGCATGGCGGCGGTCATGCAGAAGGTGACGAGCAACTACGACATCGATCTCTTCCAGGGGCTGATTCGGGCGGTGGGCGAGGTCCTGGGCCTCAAGGACCTGCGCGACAAGTCCCTGAACGTGATCGCCGACCACATCCGCGCCGCCGCCTTCCTGGTCACAGACGGCGTCATGCCGGGGAACGAGGGCCGCGGTTACGTGTTGCGGCGCATCGTGCGCCGCGCCCTGCGCCACGGGCATCGCCTGGGCGCTACGGCCCCGTTCTTTTATCGCCTCGTGGCGCCCTTGATCCGCGAGATGGGCGAGGCCTATCCGGAGCTCGCCCGCGACCGCAGCCACGTGGAGGCGGTGCTGCGGCAGGAGGAGGAGCGCTTCGCCGAGACCTTGTCGCAGGGGCTCAGGCTTCTGGAACAGGACATCGCGGGGCTCAAGGCAGGGAGGGTGATCCCTGGCGAGACCGTCTTCAAGCTCTACGACACCTACGGCTTTCCGGCCGACCTCACGGCCGACATCGCCCGCGAGCGGGGGCTTTCCGTGGACATGGCCGGGTTCGAGCGGGAGATGGACGCGCAGCGCGAGCGGGCGCGCTCGGCGCAGAGCTTCCGCGGCGATGAGGTCGTAGTCGGTGGCGAGACCGCGTTTCATGGCTATGAGACCGTGTCGTTGCCCGTGCGGGTGCGGGCGCTCGCCGCTCGCGGCCGCACGGTGCCGCTGCTCTCCTCCGGAGAGGAAGGAATCGTGTTCCTGGACCGCACGCCCTTCTATGCCGAGTCGGGCGGGCAGGTCGGCGATCAGGGGCTGCTCGAAGGCCGCGGGGCGCGCTTTCTGGTCGAGGACACGCGCAAGGGCTTTGCGCATGTGGGCCGCCTGACCGAGGGGACCTTGCGGGTCGGGGACGAATTAAACGCGGTGGTGAGCGCTTCGCGACGCCTCGCGACGGCCGCCCACCACTCCGCGACCCATCTCTTGCATGCCGCGCTGCGGCGCATCCTGGGGACCCATGTGACGCAGCGCGGCTCGCTCGTGGGGCCCGAGCGGCTGCGCTTCGACTTCAGCCACGGGCAGGCACTCACGGCGTCCGAGCTCGCCGCCGTCGAGCAGTCGGTGAACGAGGCGATCCGCGCCAATAGCGAGGTCGCAATCTCGCACATGGGGCTGAACGAGGCCGTAGGCAGCGGGGCCATGGCCCTTTTCGGGGAGAAGTATGGCGACCGCGTGCGGGTGGTGGCCATGGGCGGCTATTCCACGGAGCTTTGCGGCGGCACGCATGTGGCGCGGACCGGCGACATCGGGTTCTTCAAGATCCTCACCGAAACGGCGGTCGGTTCGGGCGTGCGGCGCATCGAGGCGGTCACCGGGCAGGCGGCGCTCGACCATGTGCGCCTGCTCGAGAGCCGCTTGAATGAGGCCGCGGAGGCCGTCGGGGCGAGCCGCGAGGATCTGGTCGAGCGGGTCGTGCGCATGAAGGCCCGCGCCGAGGCCCTGGAGAAGGAGCTCGGCTTGGCCCGCGCCCAGGCGGGGCTTGCGGCGAGCCGCGACCTGGCGGCCGACGCCGTCGATCGGGGCGGGGTGAAGACCCTGGTGGGTCGGCTCGACGTCGACGTAAAGGGCCTGCGTGAGGCCATGGACCGCCTGAAGGGGCAGCTGCGGCAGGCGGCCGTGCTTCTGGCCTCGGTCTCGGGCGGGCGCGTGACCTTGATCGCGGGGGTCACGCCCGATGTGACGGCGCGCGTGAACGCGATCGATCTCGTGAACGAGGCGGCGCGGGTCCTGGGGGGCAAAGGGGGCGGGAGGCCCGAACTTGCGCAGGCGGGCGGGGCCGACAACGGGGCGCTCGAGCAGGCCCTCGAGGCCGCGCGCGCCTATCTCGGCACCAAGCTTACATAAAAAGAAAGGGTTTTCGTTTACAGGCAAGGAAGGGCGCGGTAATCTTCGCGTCTTTCAAAACGTCAAGTCCCCAATCTATGTCCTTGCTTGTGCAGAAGTACGGCGGCACCTCCGTCGGGACCGTGGAGCGTATCCAGGCGGTGGCCAAGCGCGTGGCGGCTGAGCGCGCTTGCGGCCACGACATGGTGGTGGTGGTGTCGGCCATGAGCGGCGAGACCAATCGCCTGCTGGGCCTCGCGCGCGCCATCCACCCCGACGCCCCGCCCCGCGAGGTCGACGTACTGCTCGCCACGGGCGAACAAGTCACCATTGCGCTCCTCAGCATGGCCCTGGAGCAGATCGGCTGCCCAGCCCGGTCCTATACCGGCGCCCAGGTCCATATCCGCACGGACAACGTGCACGGCAAGGCCCGCATCACGGCGATCGACGATGCGCGGGTGCGTCAGGATCTGGCCTCCGGGCGGGTGGTCGTGATCGCCGGATTCCAAGGCGTGGATGAAGACGGCAATATCACTACGCTGGGGCGCGGCGGATCGGACACCACGGCGGTGGCCATGGCCGCGGCCCTGAAGGCGGATGAATGCCAGATCTACACGGATGTGGACGGCGTGTATACGACCGACCCGCGCGTCTGTCCCCAGGCGCGGCGGCTGGAGCGCATCACCGTCGAGGAAATGCTCGAGCTGGCAAGTCTCGGCGCCAAGGTTCTGCAGATCCGCTCGGTGGAGTTCGCGGGCAAGTATCGCGTGCCCCTGCGGGTCTTGTCGTCATTTGGCGACGGCCCCGGAACATTGATCACCTATGAGGAATCCAACATGGAGCAGGCGCTGATATCGGGGATCGCGTTTAGCCGGGACGAGGCCAAGCTTACGATCAAGGGTGTCCCGGACGAGCCGGGCGTGGCCTATCGCATCGTGGGCGATGTCGCGCATGCCAACATCAACGTAGACATGATCATCCAGAACGTGGGGGCCGATAAGACCACGGACTTCACGTTCACGGTCCCGCGTGCCGATTATCGTCAGGCGCGCGAGATCCTGGAGAAGACCGCGGCGGCCTTGAAGGCCCGCGAGGTGCGGGGCGATGAGCGTATCGCCAAGATCTCGGTGGTGGGCGTGGGGATGCGGTCGCACGCGGGGATCGCAAGCACGATGTTCCGTGTTTTGGGCGAAGAAGGCATCAATATTCAGATGATCTCGACGTCCGAGATCAAGATCTCGGTCGTGATCGAGGAAAAATATCTGGAACTGGCGGTTCGCGCGCTCCATAGCGCCTTCGGTCTAGACGCTGAGGCGACAGCCGCGGTGCCATTGGCATAGAAGCTGCAAGATGATGAGTCGGCGAGCGTCGTCTCAGGGATGAGCAGTGACAGGGGAGTGGGCCCGCAGAGGCCCTTACGGGGAGCCGGACACCAGGAAGGCTCGAGGCAGGCTTTTAGGAGAGCGGCGATATGCTGATTCTGACGAGACGTATCGGAGAAACGCTCAATATCGGCGACCACGTGCAGGTCACGGTACTGGGCATCAAGGGCAATCAGGTCCGGATCGGGGTGAATGCCCCGAAGGATGTTCCCGTTCACCGCGAGGAGATCTACGAGCGTATCCAGAAGGAGCGCGAGGTCGGGGTGGTCGAGGAGGTCCATAAGGACTGATTCTCGCGCGCACACTTTCCCGAAACCTTCGCACAAGGTATGCTGTGCGTTCTCTAGGAGAGATGGCCGAGCCGGTCGAAGGCGCTCCCCTGCTAAGGGAGTATGGGGTCAAAAACTCCATCGAGGGTTCGAATCCCTCTCTCTCCGCCATCATTCGGAAAGACAGCCGGGGCGGCCTACATGCCGCGCTTTGTCACGCGCTACGCGGCGTGACATAAGGCCCCGGGAAGGCTGGCACAAAGCGCGCCAAGGCTTTATAATGCGGCGCCTTGTCGGTTGGTAGGCGGGATCGTAAGGGCCCGCAGGCGACAGGCGAAGAGGGGGCGCTCAGAGGCTCGAAGCCTACGAGACGCTTCCCGGCTCTCCGAAGGATGGGGGAGGGCAACACGGACGGCAGTCGTCCTTACATGGGTAGTTCCCACGCAACGCGCCCGTAGCTCAGTTGGATAGAGTACCTGGCTACGAACCAGGTGGTCGGGAGTTCGAATCTCTCCGGGCGCGCCAAATTCCTCGGTAAGATCCACAAGGTAGGGGCGATCCCTCTGCCTCCCCATTGCCTCAGAAAAACCCGCGCGGGACTCTTGCGGGACGTATCGCCGCGCGCCGTCTCGGCGACCGCGATGAGGATCATGCCCGTTGCCGCCGAGCCATGCGTGGTGGTGCGCCCGGACCGATGCCCAGGCGGGTCTTGCCGGTCTTCAAGATTGCCGCCTGCGGCGCGCAATCGCCACCCGAAGGCGTGTCGCGCGGCGTGGACGCGCGCCTCTGCGCAGGGCCCGCCCACGCTGCCCGCGGCCAGGGCATGTCGCTCATGGGGCGGACCGGTCGCCCGTCGTGAATGAAGCGCCCAAGGCATCGCCCGCCAGGGACGATGCGCCTCTGACGGCCCTGACCTTGTGCCGGATTCTGGGTGAAGAAATGGTGTCGACGTCCAGGTAATAAGGCCATCCGGGTGGGCCGGCGGTACCGTGCGACGGGCGTGATCGCGCGGGCGCTGTGGGAAGAGGTCGGGCGGAGGGTGTGAGCCGCCGGCTTGTAGGGGCCCAGCGCGAGAGCGCCCGCGGCGCGCCTAAGGCGGCCGGGATGTCGTGGGGCTCGTGCAGGGGATGCGAAAGATCGATGACGCCCACGCAACGCCATCGCCGAGTGGTTCTTCGCGGCATGGGGTGTCGGGGCAGGTGCGTGCGCCGACCCGCGCTTCTCAGGGGGTTAGCGCGACCGGCTGCGGATCCCGAAAGCCGGGTGTGTCCGCAGCCGGCGTTGCCATGGGACAGCCGCCGCGCCCCTTGAGGCCCTAGTCGGACCCCTCAAGGCCTCGGCGAGCGCCCCAGCCCTCCTTACGCCTTGTGGTAGGAGATGACGCGCTCCACTTCGTTGCGCGAGCCCAGGATGACGGGGACGCGCTGATGCAGGCCGGTCGGCTGCATGTCCATGATCCGTTCGCGACCGGTGGAGCTCAAGCCGCCCGCCTGCTCGACGATGAAGGACATGGGGTTGGCCTCGTACATGAGCCGCAGCTTGCCGGCCTTCTTCGGGTCCTTGGTGTCCTTCGGATACATGAAGATCCCGCCGCGTATCAGGATGCGGTGCACCTCGGCGACCATCGAGGCGACCCAGCGCATATTGAAATTCTCGCCGCGCGGCCCTTCCTTGCCCTGCAGGCACTCCTGCACATAGCGCTGCACCGGCTCTTCCCAGAAACGCTCGTTCGAGGCATTGATCGCGAACTCGCGGGTGTCGGGCGTGATGCGCACGTTGCGGTGCGTGAGCAGGAACTCACCCACGTCACGGTCCAGGGTAAAGCCGTTCACGCCCTGGCCTGTGGTCAGCATGAGCATGGTCGAAGGCCCATAGAGGGCGTAGCCGGCGGCGACTTGTTTGGTGCCCGGCTGCAGAAAGTCCGCCGCGGTGGGCTCGCTCACGCCCTCGGGGCAGCGCAGGATCGAGAAGATGGTCCCGACCGATATGTTCACGTCGATGTTCGAGGAGCCGTCGAGGGGATCGAAAACCAGGAGGTACTTGCCGCGCGGGAACCGGCCCGGTATCGGGTAGATGTCCTCCATCTCCTCGGAGGCCATGGCCGCCAGATGGCCCGCCCATTCGTTGGATTTCAGCATGACGTCATTGGTGATGACGTCGAGCTTCTTCTGGGTTTCGCCCTGGATGTTTTCGCTGCCGGCGGATCCCAGGACGCCCATGAGATCGCCCTTGTTGACGGCGTTCGAGATGACCTTGATCGCGGTGACGATGTCGTTCAGAAGCGACGTGAAGTCGCCGGTCGCGCCTACCACCCGGCGTTGCTCTTCTATGATGAATTGGGTAAGCGTAGTACCTGTATGCATGCAAGCGATCCTTAAAAGAAATGAAAGGTGACGATGTGGGCGGGACGAGGCCGCCGGGCCCGACCTACGGGCC
>JAKAXT010000109.1 GCA_021816425.1 Pseudomonadota bacterium
GGGGAGGATTCGAACCTCCGAAGGCAGAGCCGTCAGATTTACAGTCTGATCCCTTTGGCCGCTTGGGTACCCCTCCAAACAGTAAGCCGCGAATTGTGATTAAGGGATGAGCCCTTGTCAACACCTGCGGCGATCTAGGCCCGCGATCGCGCCCCCATGAGGTTCAGGGCCGAACCCGCCCAGAACCAGTTTATCTGCTCGGCCGTGAGGGTATGGCGCGCCTCCATTTCCCAGGTCCGGCCCCCGGCACCCGTGATCACGAGCCGGACAGGCCGGTCCGGCTCGATCTCGCCTATGGCGGGCAGGCTCACGCGGTCCTCGCGCTCGAGGCGGTCGTAATCGGCCGGGTCGGCGAAGGTGAGCGGCAGGACCCCCTGCTTCTTCAGGTTGGTCTCGTGGATGCGCGCGAAGCTGCGCACCAGGATCATGCGCGCGCCCAGATAGCGCGGCGACATGGCCGCGTGTTCGCGCGAACTGCCCTCCCCATAGTTGCTGTCGCCCACCGCCACCCAGCCGAGGCCCCGCGCTTTATAGGTCCGCGCGAGCGCGCTCAACGGGACACCGGCCTCGCCCGTCATGACGTCGAAGCCCGTGCCGACCGCCGAACTGAAGGCATTCGCGGCGCCCATGAACAGGTTGTCGCTGATCCGATCGAGATGGCCGCGGTACTTGAGCCAGGGCCCGGCGGCGGATATATGGTCGGTCGTGCACTTGCCGACCGCCTTCAACAAGATCGGCAGCTCCTGGAAGTCCTCGGGTCGCGGGGCCGGGAACGGCACGAGCAGGCTCAGGCGCTCGCTGTTTTCGCGAATCCGTACGGCCACGCCCGCGCCCCCTTCCTGGGGCGGCCTGTAGCCCTCGGTCCCGCCCACGAAGCCCGCGCTCGGGAGCTCGGCGGCGGAAGGCGGGGTCAGGGATACGACCTTGCCGTCCACCTCGATCCCGGCGAGCGGGTTGTCGGCCAGGTGGCCCGTCAAGGCGTAGGCGGTCACCACCTCGGGGCTTGCGATGAAGGCATGGGTACCGGGATTGCCATCATTGCGGCGCGGGAAATTGCGGTTGTAGGACGTCAATATGCTATTGGGCGTGCCCGGCGCCACGTCCTCGCGCTGCCACTGGCCTATGCAGGGCCCGCAGGCGTTGGCGAGCACGGTGGCCCCTATGCTGGTGAGATCGGCCAACAGCCCGTCCCGCTCTATCGTGGCGCGCACCTGCTCGGAGCCCGGGGTCACGAGGAACGGGACCTTGACCTTCACCCCCAGGGCCCGCGCCTGGCGCGCCACGTGCGCCGCGCGCCCGATATCCTCATAAGACGAGTTCGTGCAGCTGCCGATCAAGGCCGCCTGCAAGACCTCCGGGTAGCCGCGGGAGCGCACCTCATCCCCAAAGGCCGAGATCGGGCGGGCCAGATCGGGGGTGTGCGGACCCACCACATGCGGCTCGAGCGTGGCGAGGTCGATGGTCACGACCCGGTCGAAATAGTCCTCGGGGTGGGCCGCCACCTCGGGGTCGGCCGCGAGATGGTCCGCCAGGACCCGGGCCTTGGCCGCGAGCCGGCCGCGGCCGGTCGCTTCGAGATAGGCCGCCATGCGCTCGTCGAAAGGGAACACGGAGGTGGTCGCCCCCAGTTCAGCGCCCATGTTCGTGATCGTGGCCTTGGCGGTGGCGCTCAAGGACGCGGTGCCGGGCCCGAAATACTCGATGATGTGGCCGGTCCCGCCGCTCGTCGTCAGGAGACCCGCGAGCTTCAGGATCACGTCCTTGCCGCTCGACCAGCCCGACAGGGCACCGACCAGCTGCACGCCGATCCGTTTCGGCCACTGCAGCTCCCAAGGCATCCCCACCAGCACGTCCACGGCGTCGGCACCCCCCACGCCGATGGCGAGCATGCCAAGCCCGCCCGCGTTCGGGGTGTGCGAATCCGTGCCGATCATGAGGCCGCCCGGAAACGCGTAGTGCTCCAACACCACCTGATGGATGATGCCCGACCCGGGCTCCCAAAACCCGATGCCGTATTTCGCGGACACCGAGGCCAGGAAGGCGTAGACCTCTTCGTTCGCGCTCTCGGCGATCGCGAGATCCTCGCGCGCGCCCACCTTGGCGCGAATCAGGTGATCGCAATGGACCGTGGTCGGGACCGCCACCTCGGCGCGGCCCGCGCTCATGAACTGCAGCAAGGCCATCTGCGCCGTGGCATCCTGCATGGCCACGCGATCGGGATGAAAGGCCTCGGTGCTGGAACCCGGCGCCGGCATCCCGCCACGGTCCACCCAATGGGCATACAGGATCTTCTCGGCCAGGCTGAGCGGACGGGATACGCGCTCCCGGACCCTGGCAAGCCGCGCCTCGAGGCCGGCATAGTAGGCAAGCGCGCCGTTCTCGGCGTCGGCGGGGAATTTTTCCATGAACGTATACTCGGGGCGGCCGCCCAACTCTAAATTTAAAGACCCGAAAAAGGTGTAAGCCCGCAGAGGGATTCGAACCCCCGACCCTCTGATTCATACCCACTACTGCTTTCGCAGCCCACGAATGGTTTGGGGTCTGGACTTTCTCTTCACCGTGCCGCGCAAGGGCGTGGTTTAGGTGGATGGTGTAAAGTCTCTACACTCGCCGCTCATCGCGGCTAGCACGGGATTGCCACGAGGTTGGGCCCCAAGGTTTCCCCGTTTTAGCCATCTCCACTGCGCCCGTTTCCGAACGCAGGTGCAATTTTACAAATCAGATGCTCTACCAGCTGAGCTATGCGGGCACTGGAAGTGGGGACGTATTTTAGGGAAATGCACGGGTTGCAGCAAGGCTTCCGTCCCGCGAGCGCCAAAACCCCCTTGCGCCCGCCACCCCTCAGGGCGAAAGGGCCCGGTCCCGTGACCGGCGGCCCGCGCCTGGGGTCGGGGCATTTTAGCGGCGGCGGCGAGCGCCCTCGCGCGCCACGCCCCCTCTTTTCGCCCCCGCGCCGGTCTCGTTCGCTTATCATGAATCGCGGGAATCTCATGACGCCGCGGTATCCTGTCGGCCTGCGGGACGCGACGAACCGATCGGGCGCGCCGCCATGGCGCGCGATCGCATCCGCGCCGCAAGGCCCGATATCGGGACGTCGGGCGTTCCGTCGACGCCGGGGCGGAGACCGGGCTTGGCGGCCGCGGGGACCCCGACCATGATCTGGCAGGCCTCCCGTCCAGCGCGCGGCGACACCGCTCACGGCGCCGCCCTTCGAGGACTTTCCGAAATGATCGGGACCGCTATCATGGCGGCCGAGGATGGCGCGGGCTGACCATGCGATCCGGGCCCGGACTCAAGGACGGCGCGGCCGCCCGCAAAGGGACATCGTACAAGGGAAAGGCGGTTTCTATGGGGGAATCACCGCGCGTAAGCGTCATCATGCCGGCGTACGAGGCCGCGGCGACGATTCGCGCAGCGGTCGACTCGGTGGTTGCGCAAAGCTTTCCGCATTGGGAGCTCTACGTGGTCGCAGACGACATGATCGACTACGCGCCCCTCCTCCCGGCCGACCCTCGAATCCTCTTCCTCCGCACGGGGAGGCGTCGTGCGGGCCCATCGGCGGCGCGCAACGTGGGGCTGGAGCACGCGCGCCGGCCGCTCATAGCCTTTCTCGACAGCGACGACGCGTGGTGTACCGAGAAGCTCTCTCGGCTGGCCCCCCTCGCGCACGAGCGGGGCATCGCCCTCGATAACGTCCGTTTCTGCTACCGCCACGAAAAGCGCCCTTGCGGGACCTACTGGAAGGACCCCGCCGAGGGCTGGCACGATCTCGACTTCTATGGGCGGGTAAGCGAGAGCCTTTGGCCCGTTTATCGGCGCGACCTCGTTGGGGACACGCGATTTCAGGAGCCGTTGCGCTTCGCCGAGGAGGCGGTCTTCAATCTCTCCCTGATGGCCCGCAACGGGGGCGCGTACTTATGCGCTCGGCCGCTCCACGAGTACAGGATACGACCAGGCTCCCTGACTCGATCCGCGGGCGCCGCCGGTCGCGCGGAACAGGCCTATACGTGGATACTGGCGCGACTACGGGGCGGGGATCCGCTGTTTTTCCCGCCCGACGTCCTCGCGCAGGCGATTTCCATTTTCGAGAGACGGCGGAACCTAAACCGGGCCTTCATGGAGAGCGGGCTTGCCGACTTTCAAGATTTCGAGACGAGGCGGCGGACGCCATGACAAGCCGCGCGCGGCCCGCCCAGGCGAGGACCCTGACGATGCCGGCCGGCCGCGGGCACCGCCACATCGTCACTACGGTCCGCCCGCGCAGGGCGCATGCCCGACAGGCCCCAGTCGCTTCCAAAAACCCGCGGATGCGGACGCCAGATGGACCTCGGCGTAATAGCGCGCCGGCGCGCCAAAGGGTCCTAGGCGCGCGGCCACATGGTGGGCGCGCAAGGCCCGCAGCTCGCGGGCGGCGGCGGTCTCGCGCAGAAAGACGCCGAGGGACAAGACCGCGCCCCCCGAGGGCGCGTGCGTGACATAGGCCCCCCTGATCCCGAGCTCATGCAGGACCGGCCGGGCAGGCCAGGGCGTGCCGGCGGGAAGGTAGAGACGGTAGGCGGGCGGCCCGGGGCGGCGCACGATGCGCCCCGGGAGATGCAGTCGCCCAAGGAGCGCGGCAGCGGCCGCGTGCTGGCGCAGAGGCCCCAGATCCCAGCACTGCGCCGGCCGGGTGGTCGTCACCGTCACGGGCGCCGTGAACGCCGTCTTTTTGAAAGGCCGAGCCGGCGTCGCGGCAGCCGGTTCGGGCTTGGAGACAGGCGGCGTCCGCGCCGCCTTGCCCCCCCCGTTGGCCGCCCCGGGGTTCGCCTCGGCGCCCGGGGCCTGAGCGGCTGGGTTCGCCGGCGGCTGGGCGGGCGCGGCCTTCAGGGTTGCCGCCGACACCACCTGCAGTCGTTCGGGATGGATCGGGCGAGGAATGGCCGGACGCGCCGGTCCGTGCGTGTAGTTCCAGAGGCCGAGCGCGAGGTTCGCAAACAGCAAAAGCGCCGCCAGGGCCTTCATGGCGCCATCACCGCAAGCCCCTCGAGCGTGAGGTGGGGCAGGTGCTCGTGGGCGCAGGTCAGATAAGGGCTCACGCGCGGCGCATCCCCACCGGTCAATACCAACAAGGCACCCGCCCCCACTATCGCCTCCTGATCATGGAATATCCGCTCGACGGCGCCGGCCGCCCCGAGCACGAGGCCGGCGCCCACCGCGTCTCCCGTATTGCGGCCACACGGCCCGTAATCCGCACCCCCTTCGGGGGCCACGAGCATCGGGGCGATCCCCCGCAGCGCCCGAGCGGCGGCGGCGATCCCCGGGAGGATGGCGCCACCGCGGAAGACGCCTCGGGCGTCCAGCGCGTCCACCGTGATCGCCGTGCCGCAATCCACTATGCACGCCGGCCGACCGGGGTAGCGGGCACGGGCGCCCACGACCGCCGCGAAGCGATCCGCACCCAGACTCCCGGCCGGCTCGTACTGGCTCGACACCCCAAAACCCTCCCGCAGCGATCCGCGCCAAAGTGGCGTGATCCCCCAGCGCTCCTCGCAGAAACGCGCAAAGGCCTCATTGCGATCACGCGCCACCGAGAGCGCGACCACCGCAGACGGCGTCCCGCCCCCCGCCAGCCGCGCCGCGTACCCGCCGGCCCCCTCATAGGCGGCCGACCCGCACGCCGACAGCGTCAGCCCATCGGCCCATGCCCATTTGAGGCGGGTGTGGCCCAGGTCGCAGAGCAGTCTCATAGCGGGCGCACACTCACTTCCCCGCACTGCACGCGTCGGCGCACGCCCCCCGCCTCCACGAGCAAAGCCCCGTCCGCATCGACATCGATCACCCGCGCCTCGCACACGCCCTGCCCCTCATGGATCCGCACGCGCACGCCGGCGAAGACATGCCGCCTGCGCCACGCGTCGAGCAGCGCCGCCTCGCGCCCCTCGCGATAATCGCTCATGACGGTGTCGAGCTCCGCAATCACAAGCGCCGCCAGCCGATCACGGTCCACCGACGGGATGATGCGGCGCAGATCCACCCAGTCCTGGTCGATGGCCGCCGCCGTGGCCGTGCTCACCGCCGCATTCAGGCCCACGCCGACGACGACGCGCATGGCATCCGCCTCGCCGCGCATCTCGATCAATATCCCGGCGAGTTTGCGGGCCTGCCAGAGCACATCGTTCGGCCACTTCAAGGCGGCGTCCCGAACCCCCACGGCCTCGAGCGCCCTCATGACGGCGACCCCCGCGGCCAGGCTCAGCACGCCAAGCGGTCGCGCCGTCCCGGAGATGGTCCAGGCCACGGACAAAAGCAGGCTCCCGTAAGGCGTGGCGCGCCACACCCTTCCGCGCCGCCCGCGTCCGGCGCTTTGCCGCTCGGCAAGACACGCGCAGGTCCCATCCCCCGGCGCCGCGAGCAGGACCTGGTTCGTCGAGCCCACCTCCTCGTGGATCGCAAGGCTCTCCAACCGGCACCCGGCCTCCGCCACAAAGGCCCGGATACGCCCCTCGTCCAGGGGCCGAAACGCCGCCGGCAGGCTGTAGCCTAAACGGGTGACCTCGATCGGCACCTCGGAACAAAGCGCCACCGCCTTCGATATCGCCGCGCGACTTACGCCAAGCCGCCGCGCAAGCGCCACACCCGAGTGCCGCTCGCCATCGCCAAGCGCCTGAACGATTTCATGAATCAGACTCATTGGGGGAGTCTAGCAAAGAGTGGCCGCAGGCCAAAAAAAACCCCGATCGCCATAAGCCATCGGGGTCTTGCATTAAAAGCCTGGCAGTGTCCTACTTTCGCATAGGGAGACCCCATACTATCATCGGCGCTAAGCGTTTTCACTTCCGAGTTCGGAATGGGATCGGGTGGTTCCCGCTCGCTATGGCCACCAG
>JAKAXT010000110.1 GCA_021816425.1 Pseudomonadota bacterium
GGATGATGCCGAGTATCGGATCGCGCTCCGGGCGGACCGTCTGGGCCAAGGGCTTGGCACCATCATCACCCGGATGACCCTAGAGCGGGCCTTTTCCCAAATGGGATTGGCGCGCATTCACCTGATCGTCCGGAAGAACAACCCTGGCGCCAGACGCCTCTATGAAAAGATCGGCTTTGCTAAAAAGGGGGAGCGCGTTCTGGAAATCCGGGGCAAGTCCGTGCCATTCATCGAGATGGACCTCCACCCGCGGGCCTTGGCCGGCACAGCGCGTGGCGAATGCTTGTGACCCGCAAGGGTGGAATTATCTGAACGGCGAAAGCGGCCGCGCACTCTCGATGGGATCGACGGCTTAAGGGCCTGCAATGACGCGCCACATGAAGCTATCGTCGACACGGACCCCCGCACCGCGATCAACGTTCGCTTCCGTGCATCGCGCTTACGCTGCGAGTGGGGCACTGATGTTCGGAAACGAACGCAGCACCTTGCCGTCCATGGTTACCAGCCTCGTTCCCAATCTCATTGCGAGCGCAACAAACTCGCGGTCATATGCAGAACACTCGCTGTCACGCGCCAACTCCAAAACACTCCGCGAGTCCACTTCGTACTCACAGTCTTTCAGCAGGTCCTCCGCCTCGCTCTGGAGAGCATGCGCTTGACTGAAGGTTAGTTGCCCGCGCCTCAGGTAGCCGACAAGGATGTTCCGGAACTCGCTGCGCCAAAGAAGGGGTGCGCTCCAGTCGGGGTCGCGCTCCATCAAAGTTTCTGCTGCTGCGGTGAATTCCCCCGGCAGATACAGATACGCCAGCACATTCGAGTCCACGACGATCATGGATGACCTTGCTTCTTTAGCGCGTCAATGTCACCGACGTGAAACTGGGTATCCAAGGTCGACCGCAGCTGCCGGGCCCGGGCCAGCCGGTCACCAGGAGTCATTTTGGTCGGTATGAGCACAGCCTCGAGGCACACTATGGCCTCGCTGTTCAAGCTGCGACGATGCACCTCTGCCGCTGCTTTCAGGCGCTCGTACACCTCGTCCGGGATATTTTTCAAGGTTAACGTGGTGGGCATTGAGTCTCCAACCATTTTGACACCATAATGGTGCAGTATGCAGGGCGCCCGGCCTACATGCCAAACCGCGGATTAACGGCTCCGCCATTCGGCGCGCCCGACCACGCTCGGGTTGAAGAAAAACCGGCCCAGTTATCGCTGGCAGACAACTCCGGGCGACGTCTTCCCAGGTTGCGTATAGATTTTGCGCCACCTGCCGACGGTGCGCATCACTTACAATCAAGCAGGCCGATCATCGTGCAGCACTCGCTTTCTGTTCTCACGAGAATGGCCCAAGCTGTTACAAAGTCGCGCTCGATGGCGAGGCGCGGCCCCCGTAATCTTGATGACAGCCCTGGTTCTAACCTGCAATGGCTGGCCAAGCTCTGCAGAAAGCTGTCGGCGATGCGGGCCCCGCGCGGGCGACCGTCGTGCAGCGCTCAGTTTTTCCGGCAATAGGAATGGCCCAGGTTGTTACAAGGTCGAGCACGGCGCGAGGTGAGCCCGGCCTGTATCGGGGTAAAATGTCACAGATGGGGCGAACCGAACCTACTGAACCACAAGGGGAATGTACGTGCTGCGCCGCATGACGCCGACTATCTACACAATAGGCTGCGCAATATACGCGCAGTTATTTTGCATTCCGATTCCATTCTTGACGGCGAGGCGCCCGCCCATTTCGTGCGCCGCCTCAAGGTTTGTAGGGAGCGTAGCCGCGCTTGTCCGGCAGGGCACCTGCCCCGGCGATGACAAAGGATGAGCCGCCATCCCTCGCTGCGGTACAGATCACGGTACGGCGCCGACTCTGCACGCGGGCGGCCACACACGATACGCGGGGGTTATTTGCGTTGCGATTCCGGTTCGTGGCCGGCGGGCAATGGCTGGCGGGTCAACCGCGGGCCGCAAGTCCCGAGGCGCCGTGGCTTGGGCGGCTTGCGCGGGGATCGGCCTAGCGAATACGTCTTACGGGGTCCGCTTTCGGCGGGCAGGAGGATCCGGGCAGGCGAATCTCGTGTTCCTTGCTGTACTGATAATCGTGAAAAACATGCTCCGCGGCGAGCAGTTCGTAACTTCCATCGGCCAGAAGACGGGTCGTGTCCTTGAGGCGGTAGGTGTAATGGCCGCAGGTCCATATGGCAAAGTTGCGCATGTGGGTGCAGAGACAGCTCTTGTCCTTCACCGAGAAGGCGGTATCGGCGCCCCGGGCTGCGCGTTCGCGCTCATAGGCATCGATGTAGGCGCAGTGGCCCGAGCCGTCGAGCAAGTAGCCGTAGGCCTCGCAGTTCGGGCGGGTCGCCGCTCCTATGCCGGGACTGCCTTTCAGCATGCGCATGGGATAGCCGGTAGGCGAGACCATATTGACCTCGATGTCGTCCTCGCGCGCGCGCAGGTACTCCTGTTTCACCTTTTCGGGCAGCCCGCACTCGTTTGTCACCGTAAAGCGGGTCGCGACCTGCACGGCGCTTGCGCCGGACTCGAGAAATTCGGCCGCGTCGCTACCCGTGAATATCCCCCCGGCGGGGATGACGGGAATATCGAGCTTTTGTTGCGCGAGGTAGTGCAGTATTTCCGCGACGATCGTTTTCAGATCGTACTGCGCCCAATCCATGCCGAAGCCGAGGTGCCCGCCGGCGAGCGGCCCTTCGACCACGATGTAATCGGGAAGGCGCCCAAGACGGGCGTTCTTGCGTAAAAACAGCAAAAGGGCCCGCAACGAGGACACGATTATTCCAAACTGTGCGTCACGAAACCGGGGATGATCTTCGATGAGCGCAAGCGACCCCAGGTGCAGGCCCGCCGCCAGCGTAATCCCGTCGATGCCCGCATCAAGCGCGGCGACAAGCCGGGCGCGCAGGGTCTCGCGCGGCGCATTCATGGTGAGCTTCTCCATGCAGTTTATGAAGATGAGCCCCGGACCCTTTTTGGCCTCCATGGTGCGGCCGACATGCAGCGCGGTCGCGTCCGCGATGCGCGCAAGATCGAACTGGACGTCGGCCTTGTCGTTGTTCAACACGTTGTATTTGTACTTCTTGAGCTTTTCCGCGACGAACTTGGTCTTGAATCGCCGATCGGCAACGGTGGGAACCATGGCGTCCGAGATATGCCCGATGCCGCCCAGTCGCGCCGCTTCAAGCGCCAGGGATGCGGCCGAGATGTCGACGCCCATGCCACCTATGATGATGGGTACCAGTTCGCGCCCGGCGAGACGGAGACGGAAGTCGTTTACGCATTTCATCACAAAAGGTCATTTCCTGGCGGTGGCCGCGTACGATGTGGGGGATCCGGAAAAACACCCGTGATTGGCTGACTCAGGGAGGGCCCCTCTTCGTCTCCGGGACACGTGGGTGGGCGGTCTGAGGCGCCGCGGTCCTGGGAACGCAAGGACGGCATGAGTCCCATGCACCCACTTTCTTCAAGCTAGCGGCTAAATGGCAGGCGGTCAAGCCGCATCGCCCGTCGATACCTCGGGCGGGCAGGGTGCGATGGCGCCGCTAATTTGCCATATTTCTCAATTTTTTGGAAGAGTTCCGGCTTTGTTTGCGGTGCCGCGGCGATTTTGAGGCAGACGGCGATCCCGCTCCTCTGCCTACCAGAACCCGACGAACGGCAGGGCCTTTTGCGATATCGCGATGCGGGGCGCGACCGAAAGGCGCAAAGCGGGCTTCGGGGCGGCCGGACCGCATCGTGGCACCATTCATGCGAAATCGCCCCAAGACAGGGGTCCAGGGTCCCGGGGGCACACCTGGGCCGCGCGTGCGCGCCCCAGACATCGTGCGTCCCTGTAAGGCCCTCCGGTCCGGGGCTTCGCCGTCAAACGCCCGATGGGGTCGCGGGGGCCCCGTCGACGGCCGCGCTTCGGGCGGCGGGGAGGCGCGCGATCAACAACACGTTGGCGAAGAGCGTACCGCGGCTCATGGGCACGGCCGTGACCTCGAACCCGAGGGCATCGAGATGCGCAAGCCAGGATGCGAGTGGGCGGCAGTGCAAGCGCTGCCAACGCGCCCCGCGGATGGACGTCATGACGACATCGACGAGACGCGTGACATGAAAGCGCCAGCCGGCGGCAGCGTCTCCGATGCGCAAAAGCAGAAGCCCGCCGCGCGGCGTCAGGGCCTCGCACACGCGCTCCAGGACCCCGTCCTGGGAGGCGCAGTCGATATAGTGCAGCACGTCGAAGATGGCAACGACATTCGCGGCGCCGAAAGGGCTCGAGCGTATGTCGCCGCAAGTGACTGTACCGGCCCTCAGCGCCTCGGAGGCGCGCGCCACGTCACGCCTGCCGCGCTCGATGCCGCGGTAGGAGGCAAGACGCGGTGGCTTCGGCCACGGCGCGGGCCACGCGGCGCGTCTCCAGAGGTCCTGCGCGGCCATGAGCCAGGAGGACAGGAGACCGAGGCCGCAGCCGAGGTCCAGGATGTGGGCGCCATCCGGGATGAGGCCTCGCGTCAAAAGTTCCCCAAAGATGGGGTCGTACGTCAATTTGCCGCGCGCGAAGTGCCAGGGAAATCGGCCGGCGCTCCGATAGGGGGCCGCGGCCACATCGACCAGTTCGTCCATTATCGCCTTCGACACGCCCCCTCCTCCCGTCCAGCGCCCAAGGCGCAGGCGGCCCACCCCAGCCATCCTTGCGGACCGCGCCCTTAAGGCCCGCAAGCGGCGCCTTCACGTCAAGGAACCCGTCGTGCCCTGAACGACCAATGGCCCTGGCGCCTGCGCGCGCACGGATCGCGTGCCGCCATCGGACGGCTTTTTCTTACAGCGTCCCCGGCAGTATGCCAAAGGCCGGAGTGGACGGGCAAACCTGGGCGCATAAGGCCTGGATCGCGGGCGGGCCGGCCCGCGCCCAAAAGTGGGGCGCGACCCACGGGTCCGGATGGGCGCTGTGTCGCTTCCGCGGTGACGCCTCCCTCTTGAGCGATATCAAATCATGGGCGCGGCGAGGTGCCATGCTTTTGGCGCATGTCGGCAGAGGCAGGCGGCGCTGCGGCATATCGAGAAAAAAGGGGTGCATAAAGCGAGGTTTCGGGAGACGGCGCGCGCCGCGAATGAGGGCCGCGTCGGGGCGGGCGATGGGCCGCGCGCCCTCGGAAGATTTCGCGATGATGCTCATGCACGGCGGGTTTGCGTCGGGGTCGGCGTGGCACGTCGCGCGACAGGGGCGCCTTACGAGAACCATAAGACGGCGTCCCCACCAACAGGGGAGGATGTTATGGCGGGTACGACTGGATCCAGCGGTCCTGCGGAAGAATGCGACGTGCTCATAATCGGTGGGGGCCCCGCGGGATCGACGGCCGCGGCGCTCCTCGCCAAGCGGGGACATCGAGTCGTGGTGGCGGAAAAGGACCGTCACCCGCGCTTTCATATAGGCGAATCTCTGTTGCCGGCCAATCTGCCGCTTTTCGAGCGGCTTGGCATCGCAGACGAGATACGCGCCATCGGCATGGTAAAGCGCGGGGTGCAATTCGTTTCGCCCTGGCATGAAAACATAAGCCAGACCTTCGCCTTCAAGGACGCCTGGGACAAGACCATGCCCTACGCCTATCAGGTGCGGCGCTCCGAGTTCGACAAGGTGCTTTTGCACAATGCCGCGCGCAGCGGCGCTATCGTGCACGAGGGCTGTCGGGTGCGAAGCGTCGTGGACGCACCTGCGGACGCGGGCGCGCTCGTGCACGCCGATGACGGATCGGAGACGGGCCGGACATGGCATGCGCGCTACGTGATGGACGCGTCGGGGCGTGACACCTTCATGGGCAACCGCGAGCACATGAAGTATCGCAACCCGCGCCACAACAGCGCCTCGCTGTACGCGCACTTTCGGGGCGCCATCCGGCAGGAGGGCGAGGCCGAAGGGGATATTTCGATATTCTGGTTCCAGCACGGATAGTTGTGGTTCATACCGCTGCCCGACGGGGACACGAGCGTGGGCGCCGTGACCTGGCCCTATTACATGAAGACGCGCCAGACCGATATCGAAACGTTTTTTCGGGACATCATCGCGCAGGCTCCGGAGTTGGCCGCCCGCCTCGCCTCGGCCGAGATGGTGACTCCGGTGGAGGCGACCGGCAACTTCTCCTACTTCTGCGAGCGCGCCTACGGGCCCAACTACATACTGCTGGGTGATGCCCTGTCGTTTATCGACCCCGTATTCTCCTCGGGGGTCCTGCTCGCCATGCAAAGCGCCTTCGCGGCCGCCGATGCGGTGGATACCTGTCTGCGCCATCCCAAGGAGGCTCAGGCAACGCTCGTGGGCTACCAGCGGGCGATGCGCGAGGGCCTGCGTAAGCTTTCCTGGTTCATCTACCGCATCAACCACCCCTCTATGCGCGATCTTTTCATGGGGCCGCGCAATATCTTCCGGGTGAAAGAGGCGCTGTTATCGGTGCTCGCGGGGGATATATTCGGGGACACGCCGATCTGGCGCTCGGTCACCATGTTCAAGGCCATCTACTACTGGAACCAGATCCGACATCCGCGGCGCTCGATCGCCGCCTGGCAGAGGCGGCGGGTCAGCATACGCGTCTAGGGTCCGGACCGGGCGGGCACCGCCGGCGCGACAGGCGGCGCGACCGCGGGGCGGCGTCACGCCGCCCCGCGGACTTGCACACGCCTACTTGTGGTACCCCACTTCCTTGGTGTTGACGCGCATGTAAATGAGGCCCTCGGCGGGGCTGCCGAAATAGCGTTGCGAAAACGTGAGCTCGCCCTCGCCCTTATAGTAC
>JAKAXT010000111.1 GCA_021816425.1 Pseudomonadota bacterium
TCGTGCCAGCCGGCTTCCTCCGGATTCCCGGCCGCCCGCGACGCCCGCGCCTTCGGCCCCCGGTCCCCGTGTCGGGCGAAGGGCTTCCACCCTTCCGTGAATGCGCCCCGCCGGGCGCACCAAAAAACACGGGGCCCGAAGGCCCCTATGTCATGGTCGCACGACGGCTTGCGCCCCGCTACTTCTTCAGGCCCAAAAGGTGAATCGTGAAGACCAGGGTGGTGTTGGGCGGGATGGCCGGCCGCCCCTGCGGGCCATAGGCCAGATGGCCCGGAACCACGATCTGCCATGTGGATCCGACGGGCATGAGGACCAGCGCCTCCTTGAGGCCCGCTATGAGGCCGTTCAAGGGCAGGATCGCGGGCTCGCCGGTCTTCTTGTTCGTCGCAAACAGGTGGCCATTGATGAAGCGGCCCCAGTAATCGGCCTTGATCGTCTGATTCAAGGTCGGCCGCGGCCCGTGCCCCGCGGTCAATACCTTGTACTCGACGCCGCTAGGCAGCGTCCTTACGCCCGGCTCCTTGGCGAACTTCGCGCGGAACGCCCGGCCGGCGGCCTGCTCGCGCGCGCCCAGGGCCTTCAGCATCGCGATGTTGTGCGCCTGCATCTCTCTCTGGAACTTGGCCACCGTCGCCGCCATCTGCGCGGGCGGCAGCAACGGCTTCGCCCCCTTCAGCGCATCGTTGATGGCGCGGGTGAAGATCTGGGGTTCGACCGGGACACCATTGTTGCGCAAGTTCTCGCCGAACTGATAGCCGAGGCTATAGCTCAATTTTGCCTTGGGCGAGAGTCCGTTGGCCATGACCGGGGCCGCCAACAGGCAGCCAATAGCCGCCAACGCGGCGTACCTCTTATGCATGTGAGCTCCTAGTCGTCAGTAAGGGAAACGCTGGGGACATCCACTCGGCGTTACGGGCAAGCACGGCGGATCCCCGGTTTACTTCAAGTCTACCGGGGTCCGCCGCAAAACGATAGGGCGGAGCGAGCCGCCCCTTACGGTAGCCTATTTACCCCCGGCCTTCTTGGAAGTGGTGGCCGATGCAAGGCCGATCTCGGCCGACCTGGCCTTGTCGAAGCGCTCTCCGATGTCCTTCCAGTTCCACACGTTCCAGACCGCCTCGAAGAACTTGGCCTTTTCATTCTGGTACTGCAGATAATAGGCATGTTCCCAGGCGTCGAGGACCATGAGCGGAATGCCGCCGGGCGTCATCTCGGACTGGTGATCATGGATCTCGGTCGTGATGAGGCGCTGGCCGGCGGGATCCCAGACGAGCGCCGCCCATCCCGATCCCATCGTGGTCATGGCGGCGTTCACGAACTGGCCCTTCAGTCCCTCGAAAGACCCGAAATCGCGGTCGATGGCGCGCGCCAGTTCCCCCGCGGGCTTGCCCCCGCCGTTGGGCGACAGGTTCTTCCAGAAAAGCGAGTGCAGGATGTGGCCGGAGAGGTTGAAGGCCAGCGCATGTTCGAGCGCCGCGACGCGCGCGAAGTTCTTGGTCTCCTGCGCCTCCTTCAAGCCTTCGAGCGCCTGATTCGCACCATTCACGTACGCGAGATGGTGCTTGCTGTGGTGCAGTTCCATGATCTTGCCGGAGATATGGGGCTCGAGGGCGCCGTAATCGTAATCGAGTTCAGGCAATACGTACTTTTCCAAGGTCTTTCTCCTAGTCGTTTACCGCGAATGAATGGACCGGACAGGCGCAAGATACAAAGGGCCCGGACCGCCTACGGCCGGTCCCGGCCGATGCCGCTCCCGACGATCCGCGATGAGCCAAGGTCGTGAGCAGGCAAGAGGGGACGACAACGCATCGGTCATCCCGCGTTCGCGCGTCCCTACTCGTTGGTGGGGACGCAGACCCCGACTTTCAAGAGGACGACAGGAAACGGACCTGATAATCCCGCCCGTCGCCGCTTTTCATGAGATCGCCGACCCGGAACGGATAGAGACCGCGCGACCGGTCGTCGAAATAGAGTTTCAGCGTCTCGCGGATCGCCGGGAAGGCCAGCTCGTCCCAGGGGACCTCGGCTTCGGAGAAGAGCGCGACCTCGAGGCTCTCCGAACCCGGCCCAAAGTCGAGGTCGCGCAGGCGGGCGCGGAACATGAGGTAGACCTGACTTATATGGGGGAGGTTGAACAACGTGTAGAGGCCGTCGATGTCCACGCGCGCGTGCGCCTCCTCCCAGGTCTCGCGCGCCGCCGCCTCGCTGGTCGTCTCCTCGTTTTCCATGAACCCCGCCGGAAGCGTCCAGAATCCGCGGCGAGGCTCGATGGCGCGCCGGCACAGCAATACCTGCCCCTCCCAGAGGGGCAGGCAGCCGGCCACGACCTTGGGGTTTTCGTAATGGATGGCCGCGCAGTGATCACAGACATCGCGCAGCCGGGTATCCCCCTCCGGGATCCGGCGGCTCAAGCCCCGACCGCAGTTCCGACAAAAGACCATCGCCCGATTGTAGCGCCAGTGGGCGGCCCGCGTGTAGCGGACTCAGGGTACGTCCGACGAACGCGGCGGATCTTGACGGGAGAGGGTCGGGGGCGTAGCGTTCGTGTATGAATGACACCAAGCCCTCGGGGCCGATTGCGGCGGCCGTAGCGCTCTTCACCATACGCGAAAGGCTGGAATTCCTGCGCCTGGAAGGGGAACACGGGCGGATCCCGAGCGTCCCACTCGAAGAGGGCGAGACGTTGGAGGCCTGCGCCCGCCGCGCCCTTTGGGAGGCGGCCGGCATCGAGGACGTCTTCCTCGAGCAACTCTACACCTTCGACGGCAGGCTCGGGGGCCCGCGCGTGGTCGTCGCCTATTACGCGCTGGCCCCGCACGATCGGCTGCGCATCCGGCGCTCCGGGGTCGGCTGGATGGATCCGACGCGTGCGTCCACGCTGGTCGAGGAACACCGGACCATCGTGGAGCGCGCCTGCGAACGGCTCGCCGGCAAGCTCGAGTACGCCCCGATCGCCTATCAGTTCCTGGCCGACCGCTTCACCTTAGGCGAGCTCCAGAGCGTCTATGAGATCATCGGGCGCCAGACGCTGGATAAACGCAACTTCCGCCGGCGCATACGCGCGTCCTGGGACCTCGTCGAGACCCACGATGCGCGCCGCGAAGGACCACACCGTCCCGCCCGGCTTTACCGCTTACGCGACGCGAGGCCTCCTTTGGAGGGATGACAATGCCAACGAATAAAAGCGCCATGCCCCTACGCCCCGCGGATCACGATGGAATCGTCTCCGATCTGGACCGCGCGCGCAGGATCCAGCGCATCAAGAGGCTGCTCGTCGAACAGGACGCCGTGCTCGTCGCGCACTACTACACGGACGCCGATCTCCAGGCCCTGGCCGAGGAGACGGGCGGCTATGTCTCCGACTCGCTGGACATGGCGCGGTTCGGCCATGAACACAAGGCCGGAACCCTGGTGGTCGCCGGCGTGCGGTTCATGGGCGAGACGGCCAAGATACTGAACCCCGAGAAACGCGTCCTCATGCCGACCCTCGAAGCAACCTGCTCGCTCGACGAGGGCTGTCCGGCGGAGGCGTTCGGCGCCTTCTGCGACGCGCATCCCGACCGCACCGTGGTCGTCTACGCGAACACGAGCGCGGCGGTCAAGGCGCGCGCCGACTGGGTCGTCACGTCGAGCATCGCTTTGCGCCTCGCCCGCTACCTGAAAAGCCGGGGCGAGAAGATTCTATGGGCTCCGGACCGCCATCTCGGCGACTACGTGCAACGGGAAAGCGGGGCGGACATGCTGCTCTGGCAGGGCGCGTGCATCGTGCACGAGGAATTCCGGGCGCAGGCGCTCAGGGATCTCAAGGAACGCCATCCCGATGCGGATGTCCTCGTCCATCCGGAATCGCCGGAGGCCGTGATCGCCCTGGCCGACATGGTCGGCTCCACCACCGCAATGATCGAGGCCGCGAGGACGAGACCTGCGCGCCGTTTCATCGTCGCCACCGACAACGGCATCCTTTACAAGATGCGCCAGGCCGCGCCCGGCAAGGAGTTCATGGAGGCCCCCACCGGCGGCCGCGGAGCGACCTGCAAATCGTGCGCGCATTGCCCGTGGATGGCCATGAACTCCCTCGCCTCGCTCGAGTCCGCCCTGACCAACGGCGGCCCCGAGATCCACATCGAGGAGTCGATCCGGCGGCGCGCCCTCGAGCCGGTCATGCGCATGCTCGAATTCGCCGCATCCCAGAAGACCGCGGTTCTGGGGCTCGGCAACGCCTAGGCGGACCGTTCGGCCCTCCCGGGATCATTGCCGGCCTCCTATGCTGGGGGCATGACTCTGAGGGCGGACCGCAAGTCTCCGGCTAAAGCGATGGAGCATCTGGGCTTCCGGGGCCTTGTGAGACAAGTTGCTGCCGGCGTGAGCAAGAATGGTCTCACGGGCTACAGCGCCCAGCTCGCCTATTATTTTTTCCTGTCGCTCTTCCCATTGCTGCTGTTTCTCGCGACGCTGCTCGCCTATCTGCCGGCGCACCATCGCTCGCAGACCATCATGAGCATACTGGGCAAGATCCTTCCCGCGCAGGCGCTGACGCTCGTGAAGGGTAATTTTGAGGATCTCGTCCATACGCACCACAGCGGTCTTTTGTCCTTTGGCGTGGCATTCGCGCTCTATTCCGCGAGCAATGCCATTACGGCGATCAGCGCAGGCATGAACCAGGCCTACGGCGTGCGCGAAGAGAGGCCCTATTGGCGCGTGCTCCTCATGGCGGTGCTTCTCGTGCTGGCGCTCGCACTCGTGCTCATGATCGCGTTCGCGATCTTCTTCTTGGGGCCGATCGCCGCCGACGCCGTCGCCGGGCGGCTCGGATTCCATCCCCTGCCGATCGTCCTCGACATCATTCGCTGGCCCATCTTGTTGCTCGCCGTGATCCTGGCGACGGCGCTCTTGTACTACTTCACGCCCAACGTGCGCCAGGAGTGGCGCTGGCTCACGCCGGGATCGCTGTTCGCGGTCTTCGGATGGATCACGACGTCGCTGCTCTTCGCGTTCTATGTGAATAACTTCGGCTCATACAACAAGACCTACGGATCGATCGGCGCCGTCATCGTGCTGCTCACCTGGATGTATCTGGACGGCCTCGTCCTGCTCGTCGGCGGCCAGATCAATTCGGTGATCAAGCACGCCGGCGATGGGGTCGGCAAGAAGACCGGGGCGCCGGCCGATGCCCGGGGGTCGCCCCCCAACAGGCACCATCAGGAGGTCGGGCGCTAAGCCCGGTCCGCAAGCAAGGCCTCGATGCGCCCGCGCGCCTCGCGGGCCATGGGCAGCGCGGCGAGTGCGCGCGCCGCCCGCAAGGCCAGCCCCTGGCGGAATCCGGGATCGCACGATGCGGACGCGACCAGCCGCTCGCAGGCGCCTACATAATCGTCGCGCGATGCGGCCAGAGCCGCCTCCCGGAAGAGGGTCTCGGCCTCCGATGCCGCCGGCGCCGCGCCGTGGTCCTTGAGCGCCGCGACGACGAGGGCCAGATGCGCGTGGAGCATGGCGAGCTCTCCCTGCTCGCGCGCCGTAGGGGGCAGGGCGTCCAACAGACCGAAGGCCTCGCGGGGGCGCTTGTCAAGAAAAAGAAGCCTTGCCACCCGCAAGGCGGCGTCCGGATCCTCGGGGCGCTCCAACGCCGCCTGCGCCGCCAATTGCGCCGCCTGCGTGATATTCCCGCGGACATAGGCGCCCGTGACCGCATCCGCGCCCGGCGCATGCTTGCCGAAGAACGCCCGCAACTCCGGTTCGGAATGTACGCCCTGGAGGCTATCGACCTCCGCACCGCCCCGGAAGATCTTGACGAGCGGCAGGGCACGGATCGAGAGCCGCACGGCAAGCTCGCCGTGCTCATCGGTATTCATCATCACGAGAAGGATGCGGCCGCCGTATTCCTCGGCGACCCGCACCAGGCGCGGCATGAGCACAAGGCAGGGCCCGGCGCGCGGCGACCAGAAATTGACCGCAACCGGGCCGCGCCGCGAGTTCTCGAGCACGAGCCGCGGGAAGTTTTCCGCACTACCGTCGACGATATAGGAAAGGACGCCCATGCGATCAGGGTATGCTTTTCCTGATCCCTATGAAATTGGCCCCGGTGTGGAGACCGTAGGCGTATTCGAAGCGCACCCCACCCACGCGCATGCCAAGACCCGCACCCATGGTCTGCATCACGTCGTTATGGGGCATCGTGACGATATCACCCTCATGGCAGCCGTGCGCGAACGATTGGCAGGCGCCCAGGTCCGGCTTCAGGACGAGGGCCTGGCCCAGCGCGCTCAAGGCACCGCCGCCGGCCCTGCGCACGCGGCCCTTCGCATGCCGTGCGCGGGGTGTGTTCAGTAAATACATGAGCGACTGCTGTTTGGGCGTAATGATCGGCGCGACCTGGAGATAGCTTGGGTACCCCCGATGCACGCCAAGCCCGGCCATCGCGGGCGATGCGATGACGAGCGCGAGAACAAGACCCGCCGCCCGCGTGCCCCTAAAGCGCTTCCAGTGAGAGATTGTCATAAAGTAAAGTCTCCTGCCACCAGGCCCTACGGGCCGTAGTGGGGGTTTCCGGGGCCCGCGGTCCGTGCATCGTGATCCCGCCCGGCGCGGAGGACGCCTCGGTCCCCGGTTCGGCGCCTTCCGCCCCGACCCCGGTTCGTGCGATCCGACACCGCTTGGGGGTCGGCGGCCCATAAGGGCCATCGAGCACCGCGCGCACGCCGCGCCAGGCCAGGACCCGGGCGGCGTTGTGATCGGCATGGTCTTTAGGCCCGCA
>JAKAXT010000112.1 GCA_021816425.1 Pseudomonadota bacterium
CCATCATCGGCGAGGGGACCGGGCTTGCCGGCGTCTTCGGTTCTCTCGACCGCGTCGCGCTCTCCGATCTTCCCGTCCTCGTACAGGGCGAGAGCGGCACCGGCAAGGAACTCGTGGCGCGCGCCATCCATGACCGCAGCAACCGGCAGGGCCGCTCCTTCGTCGCCGTGAACTGTGCGGCCATGTCCGAACAGCTGCTGGAAAGCGAACTCTTCGGGCACGTGCAGGGGGCCTTCACCGGCGCCGACCGCGCGCGCCGCGGCCTCTTCGAGGAGGCCCATAAGGGGACCTTGTTCCTGGACGAGATCGGCGACATCTCGCCCGGGCTCCAGGTGCGTCTCCTGCGCGTCTTGCAGGAACAGGAGGTGCGACCCGTGGGCGCCAATGTGGGTCGCAAGGTCGACGTACGCATCATAGCCGCCACCCACAGGGATCTCGCCACGCTCGTGCGCGAGGGGACATTCCGCGATGACCTCTATTTCAGGCTCAATGTTCTGCCCCTTACGGTGCCGCCCCTGCACAATCGGCGCGAAGACATCCCGGAACTTACCGCCTATTTCGTCGAGCGCTATTGCCAGAAGGCCGGCCGTCCGGTGCCGCATATCACAGCCGAAGCCTTGCGCGTGCTGGGGCAGGCGCAGTGGCCCGGGAATGTCCGCGAGTTGCGCAACGTCATCGAGCGCAGCCTGACTCTGGCTGCCGATACCGAGGTACTGGATGCCGAAGACATTCAGCTGGATCAAGGGAGCAGGGACGTCGGTCCGCCGCTTTTCGCCCAGATGCGGGATCTCGTGAGCATGGAGGAACTGGAGCGCCGCTACCTGGCTTATGTCCTGGAGCGCACGCAGGGCAACCAGGCCAAGGCCGCCGAGATATTGCAGGTCGGAAAGAACACGGTGTGGCGCAGGGTGCGCGACAGCAAGGGTTCTTGAGCGGGTCAGACCGGGAGGGTGGACTCGAGCATCGGTCGCCCGAAGTGGTAGCCCTGCCCCCAGTCGATACCGAGATCCAGGAGGGTATGCGCGGTTTCGGCGTCTTCGATGCCCTCGGCGATGGTCGTGATGCCCAGGTCGCGGCCGAGTCGCGCGATGTCCTGGACTATGACGGCCATGCGTTTCTCGGACGCCACGTGCTCCACGAGTTGCTTTTCTATCTTGAGGAAGGTCACCGGGAAGTCGGCGAGATACAGGAATGACGAGTAGCCGCTCCCGAAATCGTCGAGCGCCACGCGGAATCCGTACTCGAGCAAGGGTCCCAGGTGGCGCTTCACGGCCTTGCGATCCCGGAGCATGGCCCTTTCCGTGATCTCGATCACGAAGGGCATCCCACTTGGGCGGCCCAGATCACCCAGGTGGCTCTGCTCCCGGGCCTCTTGCAGGAGCGCGGCCAGGGTGTGGGCCTGGGCGAGCAGGCCGGCCGAGGCGTTCACGAAGTGCAGGATGGGGGCGTGGCCGGTCTTTGCGCGCTCCGCGCAGCGGCGCATGGCGCGCGCTATGACCGCCTGATCGATGCGCTGAAGCTGGCCCAGATGCGCCGCGGCCTCGATGAATTGCCCGGCGTCCAGGATCGTCCCGTTCGGCAACATGAGGCGCGCGAGCGATTCGTCGGCGACGATGGTCCCATCCTTCAGGGAGACGATGGGTTGTGTGGCCGCGATGACCCGATCGTGCCCCAGGGCCTCCTCGATCTGCCCGCCCATGAGAAAGATGCTCGGTGTGGAGCCCGCCCTGCGGACCCGGTCGCCCCCCTCCTGCTTTGCCTGGTAGAGGGCGGCATCGGCCAGCGTCATGAGTTCCGCCGTCGTCTTGCCATCGGAGGGGCAGGAGGCCACCCCTATGCTGGCGGTCACGTGCAGTTCGCGGCCGGCCACGAAGATGGTCGTGTGGGCGAGCTGCTCGCGGATACGTTCCATGCTGGAGAGGGCCGAGTCGGGCCCGGCGCCGGGGAAGAGACAGAGGAACTCCTCGCCACCCCAGCGTCCCACCAGATCCCCCAAGCGCATGCCGCCCCGCAGGATCTCGGCGGTATGCACGAGGACTTCATCGCCGATGGTATGGCCGTAGGCGTCGTTGATGACCTTGAAGTGGTCGAGGTCGATGAGCCCGAGGCTGTAGACCTGGGGCGGCTCCGTGTGCTGGGTATTGAACCGGGCCAGGGCGTCTTCGATGACGTTGCGACGGTAGAGGCCGGTCAGGATGTCGTGGTGCGCGAGATAATTGGCGCGCGATTCGGCGGCCTGCCGTTGCGTTTCCTGATCGAAGCCGTCGAGCGCAAACGAGATGTCCTCGGCGATGCGCTTCAAAAGATGAAGAAGGTCGCCGTCGAAGAAGCGAGCCTCGTCAGAGAAGACCCAAAGCGCGCCGCTCACGCGACCGCCTCGTTTGAAAGGAAACGCGCCGGCCGAGGAGCCCGCCGCTGCCACCGTGTCCGGTTCGACCCCAAGCAACGGCGCGCCGTGGCCCTGCTCCACGACCGCTTCGCCGGCTGCGATGGCGGCGCGCGAGAGGGCGAGCACGGCGGCCTGGGGCGGCAAGGGCCCGCCCTCCTTGTCGCAGGAGAAGTCGGCGGCGATGCGCAGGTCCTCCGGGGAGGGCTCGACTACGACGATGGCGGCGCATCGCAGGTGCCCATATTCGACGGTCGTGCGGCAAATACCCTTGAAGAGGGTCTGCGGGCTCGTGCGGCAGGCCACCAACTGGTCGACCTGGCAGAGGGCCGAATAAAAGTCCGTCACATGCCGCAGGCGCTCCTCGGACTCCTTGCGCTCGGTAATGTCGTGGCATATGGCGACATAGTGGGTCGCGGCGCCCGAGTCGTCGCGCACGACGCTGATCGTGAGCCACACGGGGAAGATCTCGCCATTCTTGCGCCGGTCCCATATTTCCCCCTGCCAGTGGCCGCTCTCGAGGACCGAACGCCACAGATCGGCATAGAAGGCCCGGCCGTGTCGGCCCGATTGCAGGAGATTCGGCGATTGGCCCAGGACCTCTGAGGCGCTGTATCCGGTGAGGCGCTCGAAGGCGCCGTTGACCGCGATGATGTGGTTGGCGGCGTTCGTGACCATGATGGCCTGGATGCTGTTATCGAAGACCGCCGCGGCGAGGTTTTGTTTATGCGCCGCCTCGGCGTGCCAGCTCATGTCGCGAACGATGGCGACATAGGCGCGTTCGTTCCCCTCGGCCGCGCTCGCTATGCTGACGTCCGCAAGAAAGATCTCCCCATTCCGCCGATTGAAGTAGGCGCTGTAGCAGAGGCTATCGGGCCGCGCGCTGTCGGGGTGCGGACGGATGGGGGCGTCAGTGCGCCATGCGCGGAGGCTTGCGCCCGTCAGGGCCTGCGGTTCACGGCCCAGGATGCGGCCGGCCTCCCTGTTGGCGGCCCGGATGATGCCTTGGTCGTCCATGACGAAGACGGCATCGGTACTGAACTCGAGGAGAAACGCGAGTTTGCTACGCAGGCCGGTTTCCCCTAGCTGCATAGGCACCCCCTTATTGTAGGTATGGTGGTCTTCGGCACCGTTCTTGGGGCCGAATCTCCCGTTATCCTGGTGCGGCGCAGGCTGCGTGCGCTCGTGGCTCCCCGAGACCCCTTAAAGCCAAGTATAGACAGCCGGCTTGTCTTTTTGGCCCCGTGAAACGGGCGGGCGCAGGCGGTTCCGGCGGGCTTGCGGGCGGGCCCGTATCTCGCTGATGCGCTGCGGTCTCGGATCCCCGTCGGGGCGGCCGCCAGGGGCCGCGGGGTGCCCGGTGCCCCTGGTTCGGCAGGGGGGGCGCCGATCGCGGGACCGCTTCCCTCCCGGCTAGGAGTCCTTTACAATGCGTCGCACTGGGGCGGTAGCTCAGCTGGGAGAGCGTCGCGTTCGCAATGCGAAGGTCGGGAGTTCGATCCTCCTCCGCTCCACCACCATTCCGCGCCCGACCTCTATCGGTTGGGCGTTTTCATATCCGGGTTCCGCGACACCACGCCGGATTCGGCGCCGATCCGCATGTGCCACGAGGAGGCGGCCCGGCGTCCGGAACGCGCCCGGTTCGACTCTCTCCCGCCCCCTGTTTTCTCAAAACCTGCGCCACCTTCTTCGCCGGAGCGCGCGCACGCGGCCTTCGTTCCCTGCCACGTGCGCGTGCGTCGCCGCCAGCCGTTGTCCCGCGTCTGCGGTAGAGCGACGACGGGACGCGGCGTGCCGAGGAGGCGCCTTCCACGAAGCTGCGCGGGTTCAAGCCCGGCTACGGGCGCATGATCGCGCGCCGACCCTGCGGCGCTCGAAGCCGCCGAGCCGCGCCCCTGGGATCGGTCGTGGGAAGACGGCGAAGGCTTCGACGGCTACGACCCGCCCCTCTCCACGGATCCGCATCCGGTTCGTCAACTTCTAGGCGCCGCGCTCTTCTGAACTTGTCGGGCAACGCCTTCGCGGATCCATCGCGAGGGCCCGTGCCTTTTTTCGGGGTCGACGCCGCGGCAATTGGGCGCCTGGCCCCGCCGACGCGCCATCGTGCGTCCGCTTGTGGACCGTGTACAGGCGGTTTCTTCGCGACCCTCGCTGCCTTCGAGCTTCAAGCGTGCCGGCTGGCGCTCTTGCGCAGATCCACGCCGGAACGCGGGGGTTCAGTCCCTCGCCGGCATTTCCGCCATCACTGCGCGCCACCCGGCTTCGGCCGTCCTGCCCGCGGCGCCGAAGACGGCGGCGAGCCGCTTCATCTGCGTGCCGGTGAGCTGCTCCTCCAGCCGCGCGCCTTCGGCGGTGAGGCGCAGCTCGCGACGGCGCGCATCGCCCGCCGCGGCGCGCACCGCGACGAGCTTGATCTCGATCAGGCGTCGCAGCGGCGCGTTGAGGGCCTGCTTCGACACCCCCAGCGTCTCGAGCAGCGCGTTGATCCCGAGGCCGGGCTCGCGGCCGACGAAGTAGAGGATGCGGTGGTGTACGCGGGAGAGCCCGCGCCGCTTAAGGATGGCGTCGGGGTGCGCGGTGAACGCGCGGTAGCCGAAGTAGAAGAGCTCTATTGCCTCGCGTAGCGCGGCCTGCCGTTTTGCGTCAATCATTTTGACATATTAGCGACGCGGCGCTAGTGTGTCGATATGTCAAGTGCATTGACCGAAAACGGGGTGCCGATGGCAGCAAGCAATCGATTTTCGCGGCGGGTGGACGATCTCGTCGCCTCGCCGATCCGGGAGATCCTGGCGGTCATCGACCGCCCGGGCATGGTCTCCTTCGCTGGCGGCTTGCCCGCGCCGCAGACATTTCCCGTGCTCGGCCCGGGCGCCGTTCCTTCGGCTTGGCTGCAGTACGGCCCATCGGAAGGGGAGCCCACGCTGCGTCGACGCATCGCCGACGAGATCGCGGCGCTGGGGCTTGCTTGCGCGCCCGAGCAGGTGCTGGTGCTCTCCGGCTCCCAGCAGGGCATCGATCTGGTCGCCAAGCTGTTCATCGACGCGGGGACGCCCGTCGCCGTCGAGGCGCCGACCTACCTTGCCGCATTGCAGGTCTTCCGCTTCTTCGGTGCGCGCTTCGTCGCCTTCGACCCGGCGCGGCCGGACACGCTGCGTGCCCCCGGGACGCCACCGGCCCTCGTCTACTCGATCCCGACGTTCCAGAACCCGACCGGACGCTGCTACGACGCGCAGGAGCGGGCGGCGCTCGCCCGCGCCTGCGACGATACGGGCATGGTGCTGTTCGAGGACGACCCGTACCGCGACCTCGCCTACGACCCTTGCGATCGCACACCGGTCTGTGCCCGCGTCGAGCGTTCGTCGTGGATCTACCAGGGCTCGTTCTCGAAAAGCCTCGCGCCGGGGTTGCGCCTGGGCTTTCTCGCCGCATCGCCCGACCTCGTCGTGCCGCTCACGCGGCTAAAGCAGGCGGCGGACCTGCACAGCAGCAGCGTGAGCCAGTGGCTGGTGCTGCAGCAACTCGAGAATCCGCAGCGCGCAGCGCGGCTCGCCGGCCTCGCGCGCGACTATCGCGCCCGGCGCGACGCCTTCGCCGCGCTGCTCGCGACGCATCTGGGCGACCTCGCGACTTGGACGGTCCCGCCCGGCGGCCTCTTCTTCTGGCTCACCCTCGCGCAGCCGCTCGACACGCGCACGCTGCTGCCGCGCGCGCTCGAGCGCGGCGTCGCGTTCATGCCGGGCGAGCCGTTCTTCCCCGGCGCGACCCCGACGACGGGGATGCTGCGGCTCAACTTCAGCCACGCAAGCGAGCGCGACGCAAAGCGCGGTCTGCGCATCCTCGCCGGGCTGCTGCGTGAAGCGGCCGGCGACGTCGGGTCTTCGAGTTGACCGGGTCGAGGATCTGCGGCGGTTTAGGGTCGCGGGATACCCGCCTCGCGAGCACAAACGCGCGTCTATCCGCCACGAGCCGAGGGCAGTCGTCGCACAAGCTGGACGCGATCGGCCGCTGAAGTCGCCGGGGCGAAGGGCGGCTCGTGGCCGGCGGTACGCGGTCCCCCGGTAGCCCAGCGAACATTGATCCGCCCCGAAGGCTCCGTGGACCTCCAGCGCACCTCCCCTGCACCTTTCGTTTACATCTTTTAGGCCTCTGTTGAATTCCGGGCGGGTATCGATCACGGAGTGAACACCGCCGGGGAACC
>JAKAXT010000113.1 GCA_021816425.1 Pseudomonadota bacterium
CCGATCTGCAGCTTGGTGTCGGTCTCCGACAACGCCCCGGTCACGAGGTCCGCGAGCCCCGAGGCGATCGTGCCGCGAAGGCGGCGGCTTTGCGCCTTGATGATCTCTTCTTCCGCGGGCGGGCGTTTGTTTGCACCAGACTTCGACATGGATAGTTCCCTCTCTGCGTTTCCTATTAATAGATGTCGCGCTGATAACGGCCCTCGGCCATCAGATCGCGCAGATGACCGGCGGCCTCCTCCCGCGAACAGGATCGCTCGCGCGCCACGATCTCGATCAAGGCCGCGTGCACGTCGGGCGCCATGGTGGCCGCATCGCCGCACACGTACAGGTGACCGCCCTCGGCAAGCCACGCATAGACCTCGCGCGATGCCGCGAGCAGGCGATGCTGCACATAGGTCCTGGCGCCACCGTCGCGCGAGAACGCGGCGTCGAGCCGCTGCAAGACCCCCTTGCGGCGATAGTCCAGCCACTCGCGCTGGTAGAGGAAATCCTCGCGAAACCGCCGATCCCCCACGACGAGCCAATGGCGGCCGGTCGCGCCCGTGAGCGCGCGCTCCTCGAGGAACGCCCGAAACGGCGCGACCCCCGTGCCCGCGCCCACCATGAGGATCGGCGTCGCCGGGTCCTCGGGGAGCCGGAAGCGCTCATTCGCATGGACGTAGACCGGCACCTCCGCGCCAGCCGCCACACGCTCGGCAAGCCACGTCGAGGCCACCCCCTGGTGCAGGCGGCCTTGGCGCTCATAGCGCACCACGCCCACGGTCAGATGGATGTGGTCCGGATCGGCCTTGGCGCTCGAGGCGATCGAGTACAGGCGCGGGGCGAGCGGCCGCAAGGCGCCCACGAGGTCGCAGGCGGCAAGCCCCGCGATCGGGAACTCGCGCATCACATCGACGACATCCCGCCCGGCGACATAGGCCTTGAGTTCCTTTGCGCCCTCGGGCTCAAGCATCGCCTTCAACGCCCCCGCCTCCGACCACTCGGCCACGCACGCAAGAAACGCCCGCGAAACGCCGCGGATCTCATAGCGGCAGGCAAGCGCCTGCGCGAGATCCGTCTCGCCTCCGCGGCCATCGGCGACCTTTTCGGGCCCTTGCAGGCGCGTGGCCTGAAGGAGCATCTCGACGAGCTCGGGGTCGTTGCGGGGCACGACGCCCAGGGCATCGCCCGGCGCGAAGACAAGCGGCGCGGCCGGGGCAAGCTCCATGTGACGCACGTCCTTGCTCGACCCACGCCCCGTGATGCGGGTATTCACGACGAGCGCGGCCATGCAGGGGCGCTCGCGGTCGTAGACCGGGCCTGAGCTCACGAGACGCAGCGCGGGCGCTGCGGCCGGCGCGCCTTCCGCCGCCACGGCCTTCAACACCCGCTCCGTCCAGTCGCGCGCCGCCTCCTCGTAGTCGAGGTCGCACTCGCCGCGCGGATGGAGCCGCGCGCCCCCCAAAGCCTCGAGGCGCGCGTCGATGTCGCGGCCCGTCTGGCAAAAACGCTCGTAGGCCCGATCGCCCAAGGCCAGGACCGCGAACTTCAGATGCTCGAGACGCGGCGCGCGCTCCCCCATTAGGAAGGCATGGAAGGCCTGCGCGCTATCCGGCGGCTCCCCTTCCCCATAGGTGCTCGTGACGAGAAGCAGGAGACGCTCGCGCTTCAGGCGCGATGTCTGGTAGCTCCCCAGGCTGTCGATCCGCGCCGCGAATCCGCGCGCGGCGAGCTCCGCGTGCAGCGCACGGGCGATGCGTTCCGCGTTACCGGTCTGCGAGCCATGGAGCACCGCGACCTCGGGCCGCGAGGCGGCCGGATCGGCCTGCGAGGCCGCCAGACCGTCGGCGCCGAGGCCCGCGAGATAGCCGCTCACCCACGCCACCTGCTCGCGCGACAGGCCATCGAGCAGCGAAGACAAGGCGCCGGCCTTCTCCCGGCTCAAGGGAGTCCTTAAAGCGGACATCTTCGAGACCCGGCTTCAGAGAAACCAGGAGCGGCCGTAGGCGATGAACGCGTCTCCCTCGTCCACACCCTCGTCGTCCTGGACCACAGGCGGCGCGCTTGGGATCTCGCCCACCAGCACGAGCGCGGGACCCGGCGAGGCGCCGGCCGTGGCACGACTCAGACTCCCGAGCGTGGTCTTCGCGCGGAAGGCCTGGGCGATGACGGCCCACTCGATCAGGGCCACCGGCGTGTCGGCCTCCAGGCCTCCGGCGAGCAGCGCGGCGGCCGCGGTCTCGTCTTCCGGGACCCCGTGAGCGGCCGCCCTCACGAAAAAGACGGCGCTCATGACGCCAGCGCCTCGGAGTCCGGTGCGGGCCCCTCGATCATGCCGGCGGCCACCGTGTCGTGCGTCAACGCGTCGATCACGATGAAGGCGCCGGTGGCGCGGTTCACGGCATACGGATCCCACGGCAGCGCCTCCTGTACCCGTACCGTGACCCGTCCTATGTCGTTCATGGCAAGCGTTGCCTCCCGGCTGTCGCGCGCGAGCGTGACGATGTCCAGACGATGGCTCGGCCGCGAGAGGACCGCCGCCACGGTCTTTGCGCCGTGCTTTATGTAATAGCGCCGCCTGCGCAGGCTCATGGGCTCGGAACCGAGCCAGCAGAGGGTGGCCTCGAAGACGTTCGCCAGCGCCGGGCGATGCGCCGCAGCCACGATCATATCGCCACGCGCCACGTCCACATCATCCTCCAAATGGAGGGTCACGGACTGGGGCGCATAGGCGCGGGCGAGCACGCCATCGTGCGTGTCGATCTCTTCGACATGCGTGACGCGCCCCGATGGCAGCACCACCACCTCGTCGCCCGCCGCCACGCTGCCCGATACGATGCGCCCCATGTAGCCGCGCCGCGATGCGCGCCCCGGGCCACCGCCACGGCTCACCCACTGGACGGGGAAGCGCAAGGGCGCGTCGTCCGACCCGTAGGCGGCACCGGGGATCCGGGCCTCCTCCAGGGCTGCAAGCAGGGTGGGGCCCCCGTACCACGGGAGGTTGTCCCCGCGCTCCACCACCATGTCGCCCTTCAAGGCCGAGATCGGTATGAACTCCACGCGCTCGAAGTGCAGATGGGCGGCGAAATCCAGGAACTCGTCCCGGATGTGGCCGAACGCATCCTGGCAATAGCCGATCATATCCATCTTGTTGACCGCCACGATCAGATGGCGGATACCCACCGTGTCCGCGACGCAGGCGTGGCGCCGCGACTGCGGCAGCCAGTACTTGCAGGCGTCCACGAGGATCACGGCGACATCCGCGTTCGTGGCGCCCGTCACCATGTTGCGGGTGTACTGTTCGTGCCCCGGGGTGTCGGCGATGATGAAGCGTCGACGCGCGGTCTCGAAGGAGCGGTAGGCGACATCGATGGTGATGCCCTGCTCCCGCTCGCCCTGCAGCCCGTCTGTGACATACGAGAGGTCCAGATCCTCGAGGCCACGCCGGGTGGACGCCCGCGCGAGCGCCTCGATCTGATCCTCCATGAGCGCCTTCGCGTCGTGCAGAAGGCGCCCGATCAGGGTGCTCTTGCCATCGTCGACGCTGCCCGCGGTAATGAAGCGCAACAGATCCTTGGACGCAGCCGGGAACTCGTCGTCGAAGTCCTTTCTCAACACTTCCGTGGCAGCCATCAGAAATACCCCTCTCGCTTGCGAAGTTCCATGGAGGCCTCGGAGGCCTGATCGTCGAGGCGCGTGGCGCCACGCTCGGAGATGCGCGCCACCGCGGTCTCGGCGATGATCTCGCCCACCGTCGTGGCGCGCGAGGCCACGGGGCATGTGCAGCTCATGTCCCCCACGGTCCGGAAGCGCACCGACAGGGTCTCGCTCGCCTCGCCATGGGCAGGCCGGATGAGATCCGACACCGGGGCAAGCACCGTCCCGCGGCGCACGATCTCGCGCTCATGCGCGAAGTAGAGCGAGGGGACGGCCAGCTCTTCGCGGGCGATGTAACGCCACACATCGAGCTCGGTCCAATTGCTCAGGGGGAACACCCGCATGTGCTGTCCGTCGTGGACGCGCGCGTTATAGAGGTTCCAGAGCTCGGGGCGCTGGTTGCGCGGGTCCCATTCGCCGAACAGATCCCGGAACGAGAACACCCGCTCCTTGGCCCGGGCCTTCTCCTCGTCGCGCCGCGCCCCGCCTATGCAGGCGTCTATCCCGAGCTCGGAGATCGCATCGAGCAGGGTCACGGACTGATAGGCGTTGCGGCTTTCGGTGGGACTCTTCGGGACCACCCGCCCCTCACGGATCGAGTCTTCGACAAGGCGCACGACAAGCCGCTCGCCGAGCGTGCCCACGAAGCGGTCGCGAAACGCGATCACCTCCGGGAAATTGTGTCCGGTGTCTATGTGCAAGAGCGCGAACGGGAATCGTCCGGGCCGGAAGGCCTTCTCGGCCAGACGCGTCAAGACCACCGAGTCCTTGCCCCCGGAAAAGAGCAGGACAGGGTTTTGGAACTCGCCCGCGACCTCGCGCAGGATGTGAATGGCCTCGCTCTCGAGCGCCTCCAGGGTCCCCCACGGAAAGACGTCGGGCGCGGTCAGGCGCTTGCGCCGGAAACCGGGCGCCGGCTGCGACCGGCGGCTGATGTCGCAGACCGCCACGGCCTCGGTCACGCCTTGTGTCTTTCTTGCGGTATTGTCGTTCATGCCTCCACCTCCTTGATCCCGGTTTCCTCCGCAACGCCGTGGCACCCGCACTCCTTGGCCTGCGCCTCCTCCCACCACCAGCGTCCGGCGCGCACGTCCTCGCCCGGCGCTATGGCACGGGTGCACGGGGCGCATCCTATGCTGGGATATCCGCGATCGTGGAGCTCGTTATAGGGAACATCAAAATGACGGATGTACCCCCAGACGTCGGCCTCGGTCCAGTCGGCGAGCGGATTGAACTTGTGCAGTCCGTGATCCGGATCGATCTGCGAAAACGGCACGTCCGTGCGCGTGACCGCCTGGCCACGGCGCAGACCCGTGATCCACGCCTTCTTGGCGGATAGCGCCCGCACCAGCGGCTCGACCTTGCGGACCTGACAGCACTGGCGGCGCAAGGCATGGCTTTCGTAGAAGGGGTTCAGACCGTGCCGGCGCGTGAAGTCCTGCACGCCCGCCGTGTCGGGGAAATACACCGCCATGCGGATGCCGTAACGGCCCGCCACCCGATCCATGAGACGATAGGTCTCCTCGGGCAATCTCCCGGTGTCGAGCGTGAAGACGCCGATCTTCGGAAATCGGCTTGCGATGAGGTCGGTCAAGACCATGTCCTCGATGCCCAGGCTGTTGGCGAAGACCGCCGGGGCGTAATCGCGCTCTATGGTCGCAAGCCTCGCGGCCGCGGCCTCCGCCTTGTGTTCCCAACCCATCCGAACCTCCTGCCGGGCCCCCGAACGGGGCTATCGAATAAATGCCGTGGACACCGATGGGCGACACGTTAACGAAAATGGCTTATATTGACAAAGAATATTGAGTTACGTGCTTAGTGCTATTAGTTATATAGAGGGCCGCCATGAAGCTTCAGCAGCTCCGTTATCTCTGCGAGGTCGTGCGCCAGAATCTCCGGATCTCGGCGGCCGCCGAGGCCCTGCACACCTCCCAACCGGGGGTCAGCAAGCAGTTGCGGCTCCTCGAGGAAGAGCTCGGTGTCGACATCCTGGTGCGCAATGGCAAGCGCGTGGTCGCTCTCACGGAACCGGGGAAGGCGCTCGTTGCGATCGCCGAGCGCATGTTGCGCGATGCCGAGAACCTGAAGCGCATGGGGGAGGACTTCCGCAACGAGGCACGCGGACGGCTTACCATAGCCGCGACCCACACGCAGGCCCGCTATGCCCTGCCGGAGACCGTGCGGCGATTCAGCCGCCTGTATCCTGATGTGCGACTCTCGCTCCATCAAGGCAACCCCCGGCAGATCGCGGAGCAGGTCATCTCCGGAGAGGCGGACTTCGGCATTGCCACCGAGGCGCTGACCCTTTATGACGACCTCGTCACCCTGCCCTGCTACGAGTGGCACCACTGCGCGATCTGCCCGCCCCGCCACCCCCTCCTGAAGGCCCGCCACGTCTCCCTGGAGACCCTGGCCCGCTACCCCATCGTCACCTACGATGTCGCCTTCTCCGGTCGCGCCAAGATCAGCGAGGCCTTCGAGCAGGAGGGGCTCGAGCCGAACGTGGTCTTGACCGCGATCGATGCCGACGTCATAAAGACCTATGTGGAACTGGGGCTGGGCATTGGCATCGTCGCCCACATGGCCTTCGATCCCAAACGCGACCGCAACCTGCGCGCGATCGACCTGGGCCATTTGTTTCCTTCCAACGTCTCGCGCATCGGAATCCGGCGAGGCGCCTACCTGCGACGGTATATGTACGACTTCATCGAGCTTTTCGTGCCGCGCCTGACCCGCAAGGACATCGACGCCGTGCTCGACGCGGACGCCTGATGGCGGACAGGGGTGATGTGGCCTGGACCCACGCAGGCCGAAGGCTTGCGCCGACCGCGAGATCGGAA
>JAKAXT010000015.1 GCA_021816425.1 Pseudomonadota bacterium
TCCGATCTTCAGCGCGGCGCCGGACGGTCGACACCCCACGCGGAGCTCGTCGGCAACACCACCAAAGACCTCGTGGACGATATCGAGGCCATACGTACCCGCCTCGGCATCGACTGCTGGCTCGTGTTCGGGGGCTCGTGGGGCTCCACGCTTGCGCTCGTGTACGCCGAGACCCACCGCGAGAGGCTCCTGGGGCTCATCCTGCGGGGCATCTTCCTGTGTCGGAGCGCGGAGATCCGCTGGTTCTATCAGGAGGGGGCGGACTGGGTCTACCCCGACTATTGGGAGGACTTCGTGGCGCCCATCCCGGAGACCGAGCGCGACGACATGGTGGGGGCCTACTACCGGCGGCTTACGGGCGCTGACGAAAACGAGCGGCGGCGCTGCGCCCACGCCTGGTCCTTGTGGGAGGGCCGGACCGCCAACCTGAGCCCGAAGAAAGACGTCGTCGACTTCTTCAGCCGCAGCGACACGGCGCTCTCGCTTGCGCGCATCGAATGCCACTATTTCATGCATGACGCCTTTCTGCGCGGAAACCAGATCCTTGCGGACGCCCACCGCCTGAAGGGAATTCCGGGGGTCATAGTACAGGGCCGCTACGATCTGATCTGCCCCATGCGCAGCGCCTGGGACCTCCATCGGGCATGGCCCGAGGCCACGCTGCGGATCGTGCCGGACGCCGCCCATTCCGCCTCCGAGCCCGGCATCACAAGCGCGCTCGTCCAGGCGACCGACCTCTTCCTGAAGAGCATCCCGTGGCCACCTACGCGATAGGCGACCTGCAGGGCTGCTTGCGGTCTCTCAAGACCCTCCTCGAACACATCCGTTATGAAGACGGCGTGGATCGGTTGTGGCTTACGGGCGACCTCGTCAATCGCGGCCCCGAATCCCTGGAGACCCTGAGGTTCCTGCGCACCTTGACCGATCCTGTGATCGTGCTCGGCAACCACGACCTTCACCTGCTGGGGGTCGCCTGCGGCGCCCGGCGCGTCGGCGAAGACGACACGCTCGCGGCGATACTGTCCGCGCCGGACCGCGTGGAGCTCCTTGACTGGCTAAGAAAGCAGCCGCTCCTGTATCATGATCCGCAACACGATGTCGCCATGGTGCACGCAGGCCTTCCCGCCCAATGGGATATTCACGAGGCGCGGGCTCGGGCAGCCGAGCTCGAAGAGGTCCTGCGGGGGCCCGACCTATGTCGCGCGCTCGGGAGCGTGTACGGCTCCTTTCCCGACCTCTGGAGTCCCGCACTCACAGGCCCCGACCGGCTTCGTTTCATAGCGAACGCGCTGACCCGCATCCGCTACTGCGACGCGCGGGGGCGGCTCGATATGCGCGACAAAGGCCCCCTGGGGACGCAGGCCCCCGGGCTCGTTCCGTGGTTCGAGGTGCCGAATCGCTTAAGCCAGGGGACGCGCATCCTGTTTGGTCATTGGTCGAGCCTGGGCCGCCGCACCTTCGGAAATGTCATCTGTCTCGACAGCGGGTGCCTCTGGGGAGGCACGCTTACGGCCTGGCGACTCGAGGATTCCCGTTTTTTTTCGATACCCTGCGACAGCCGTGGGGCCTGAGGTTTGGACATGAGCAAAGACGCGCATCATATCGAGGTCGGCGTGAAGACCGCCTATCTGGACAATCAATCGGCCCCCGAGGCCAACCGCTACGTGTTCGCATACACGATCACCATCACCAACACGGGCACCGTGCCGGCCCGGCTCCTCACGCGTCACTGGATCATCACGGACGCCAACAACAAGGTTCAGGAGGTGCGTGGTGACGGCGTGGTCGGGGAACAACCCTACCTGGAACCCGGCATGAGCTTCGAGTACACGAGCGGGGCGATGATAGAGACCCCCGTGGGAAGCATGCGCGGCAGCTATCAGCTGGTGGCGGACGACGGGACCTGCTTCGACGCCGACATACCGGCCTTCACGCTGAGCATCCCGCGCACGCTGCATTGACGCGCGCGGCGCGCCCCTCGAAGGCGCGGGCGGCCGGCCGCCGAGGCGATGGGCGTCGGAGATGTCGCCAGGGGCCGCGCCCGGACACGGGCGTGCCATGCGCGGGGGGCGCCACCGTGAGCGCCGCGCCGTTCGCGTCAGTGCGGTAGTACGCGCCCTGGGCGCTTTCGAACGGCCTCAGAAAGCCTTCCTCGTTCTCCTTCAAGCGGTCTTCGGACTCGTGGCGCCGCGTGTCGTCCGTGGCTATCACCACGATGAGCGCCGTCCCGCCGACCATGACGCGCATGCTGGAACTCGATGTGCGTCGGAGCCCCCCCGCGCCGACCCTCAGGTGGCGCCCCCGCTTACGGCCGTGCGCCGCGCCCCTCCTGAATCCGCGATCCCCGGGGGGACGATATGACGCCTGACGCGGGCCGGCATGACACGCTGCGTCCACTGGGGGCCGCTGGAGCGGGCGGTGTCTTGCAACACGTTGTTATATAACGAAGTTCCCGGAACGGCCTCGGTTGGCACGGTGCTTGCTTCGATATAGGCAAAGACACTGCGATAAGACCCGGGAGGGCACGATGCTAAGTTGCGTACTGACGCTCGTCAACGACTACCAGGAGGCGTTCGGGGTGCGCCCCAATGTCGTGTACATGAACCACGCGCATTATGAGTACCTGCGCGAGGAGATGCCGGGCATCCGCGCGCATGATGACGTCGTGGCCATGCTGGGCATCGACATATCGCTGTCCAACAACGTGGCCTATCCGCATGTCGCCACCGCGCAGTTTCGCGAGCAACGCATCCTGGTCAGCTGAAGGTTCCGTGTGGGGGAGTAACTTGGGGGCCGAAAGGCCCCTCTCTTTTTGGACCCGGGGATCGCGGGACGCCTGTCGCTAGAGGCGCGCGAACACCTGCTCAGCCGCCGCGATCGTCGCCTCGATATCGGCCTGCGTATGCGCCGCGGAAACGAAGCCGGCCTCGAAGGCGGAGGGCGCGAGATAGACGCCGAGCCCGAGGAGCCCATGAAAAAACCGCCGGAAGCGATCGACGTCGGCGCCCATGACGTCGTCATAGGTACGCACCGGCCCATCGGCGAAGAAAAGGCCGAACATGCCCCCCACGGCGTTGGTGGTGAAGGACACGCCGTGGCGCCGCGCCGCCTCCGAGAGGCCGTCTGTCAGGGTCACCACCCGCTTGCTCAAGCCTTCGTAGAAGCCCGGGGCCCGAAGCTTCCGGAGAGTCGCGAGGCCGGCGGCCATGGCGACGGGGTTCCCGGAGTTCGTGCCCGCCTGGAAGACCGGACCGTCGGGGAGCAGCCGGTCCATGAGCGCGGCAGGGCCGCCCACCGCGCCCACGGGCAGGCCGCCGCCTATGATCTTGCCAAGCGTGGTGAGGTCGGGCCGGATTCCGAACAAGGCCTGGGCGCCGCCGGAGGCGACACGAAAGCCCGTCATGACCTCGTCGAAAATGAGCAGCGCCCCGTACTGATCGCAGAGGGCCCTGAGCCGCTCATGGAAGCCCGCGGCCGGCGGGACGCAATTCATGTTTCCGGCCACGGGCTCGACTATGATCGCGGCGATGTCGGCGCCGTGACGGGCGAAGAGCTCGGCCACGGACTCCGGGTCATTGAAGCGGGCGACGAGCGTGTGGGCGGCAAGCGCCGCGGGCACGCCGGGGGAGGTGGGCACCCCGAGCGTGAGGGCGCCGGAGCCCGCCTTGACCAGCAGGGAATCCGGATGCCCATGGTAACCGCCCTCGAACTTGACCACCTTGTCGCGTCCCGTGACCGCGCGCGCCAGACGCAGCGCGGTCATCGTGGCCTCGGTGCCGGAACTGACGAAACGCAGCCGCTCGAGGCCCGGCATGAGCGCCCGCACCTCGAGGGCCAGATCCGTCTCGAGTTCGGTGGGGGTGCCGAACGAGAGGCCGCGCGAGGCCGTATCGGCGACCGCGCGCGTGACGTCGGGGTCCGCGTGTCCGAGGATGAGCGGCCCCCACGCACAGACATAATCGATGTAGCGCTTGCCGTCGACATCGAACAGGTAGGCGCCTTCGCCGCGCTGCATGAAGATCGGTTCACCTCCGACGCCCTTGAAGGCCCGCACCGGCGAATTGACGCCGCCTGCGATGACCGATCGGGCGCGCATGAAGGCGCGGTGGCTTGCAGTCATAAAGTCTCCTCGAAAAGCTGTTGATAGGCGCGCGCGGCGCCCTCGATGTCGTCTTGTCCGAAAATGCCGTCGATCACGGCGAGCGCCGAGGCGCCGGCCGCGATGAGGGTTCGCCCATTCTCGGGCAGGATGCCGCCGATCGCCACCAGCGGCTTGCCCAGGGCGCGGGCCGCCGTCAGCAAAGACGGATCGGCGCGCACCGCCTGGGGCTTGGTCCGTGACGGATAGAAACTCCCGAAGGCGAGATAGTCGGCCCCGCGCGCGACCGCGTCCCGCGCCCGGTCGAGATCGGCGTAACAGGAAACCCCTATGATGGCGGAAGGGCCGAGCGCGGCGCGCGCGGACTCCAAAGCCGCATCCTCGCGCCCCAGATGCACGCCGTCGGCGCCCGCCTCATGGGCAAGCCCCACATCGTCGTTCACGATCACAGGCGCCCCGTACGCATGGCCCAGCGAGACCAGGGCGCGGACGGCATCGGCCGTGGGGCGGGGATCCTTGCAGCGCACCTGCAGCACGCGCGCCCCGCCCGCGAGCGCCGCACGCACGCGCGCGCGGCCCTCGGGGCCGCAGCACCTGGCGTCGGTCAGCGCATAGAGACCTGCGATCCTCACCCCGTGCCGGCCTCGTCTTCCCGGGCCCAGAACAAGCGGTCCGGCACTTGCTGTCCCATGCCCAGGGACCACGCCCGCTCGAGGCTCTTATACGTATATTCGAGCGCCTGCACGATCGCGTTCACGGGGTCCAGACCCTGGGCGAGGACCGCCGCGCAGCTCGACGCGAGCGTGCAGCCGGAACCATGATATTCGCCCGGCAGGCGCTTGTAGGTGAAGCGCTCCAGGAGCTGACGGTTGCCATAGAGCAGGTTCACGACCGACTCGGTGGGCTCATGGGTCCCGCTCACAAGGACATAGCGCGATCCGAGCGACATCAGGCCCTGCGCGCAGGCCTCGAGCGTATCGGCCTCCGGCACGAGCCTGCGGGCCTCGCGGCTGTTGGGCGTGAGCAAGGTCGCAAGCGGACAGAGCAGCGAGCGGAACCCCTCCTCCAGCGGTTCGTCGCTCAATTCGTCGCCGCGCCCGCTCGTCAAGACGGGATCGACGACCGCGGGTATGCCGGGATAGTCCGCTATGACTTCGGCGATCGCACTCAGGTTCGCGAGGCTCCCGACCATGCCGACCTTGAAGGCCGCGACCGGCATGTCCTCGAGGATCGCGCGGGCCTGCTCGATGACCAAAGCCGGCTCCAGGGCCGCGAAGCCCTTCAAGCCAAAAGTGTCCTGCACGGTCACGGCCGTCACCACGGGGGCGGCGTGGCAGCCCATGCTCAGGAGCGCTTCGGCGTCGGCCTGAAGGCCTGCGCCACCAGTCGGGTCGTTGCCCGCGAAGACCAGTACGATCGGGGGGTTCACAGTCACCTCTCTTCCTTAAGGGCGTGACGCACGGTGCGCGACAGCGCGCGTATGAGCGCCGGATCGGCATTCAAGGCCGGCACAACATGATACTCCCGGACACCCACTTCGCGAGCGAGCGCGGCATAGGTCATCCCGAGCTCGTAGAGCGTCTCTATGTGGTCGGAGACGAAGGCGATCGGATAGACCAGGATCTGATCGACGCCCGCGCGGCCCTGCTCGCGGATGACGTCGTCGACATACGGGCGCAGCCACTCGAGCGGGCCCACGCGGCTCTGGTAACACAAAGTCACCCGCGGCCAGCCGAGCCGCTCGGAAACGAGGCGTGCGGTCTCCTCTATCCCCATCCGATAGGGGTCGCCCTGCGCGATCAGGCGCTGCGGCACGCCGTGCGCGGACAGGAGCAGGCTGATACGCGCGGGGTCCGGGGCGCTGAATCGTCCCGCCGCCGCCCTTATGGCGGCTGCGATCGCCTCCAGATAGTCGGGGTCCTGGTACCAGGACTCGATGAAGCGCACGTCGGGGCTATAGTGCAGGCGGGCGCACTGGCGCACGAATTCGTTGCGCGCGCTGCCGGTCGTGGTCAGGGAATATTGCGGATAGAGGGGCAGCACGACGACCCGCCCGTAGCCGCCCGCCTTGAGGGCCGCGACGACCTCGGCGGTCAGGGGATGCCAATAGCGCATGCAGACGAAGACCCGGGCCTCGAGGTCGGCCAGGGACTGTTCGAGCGCCCAGGCCTGATCCTGGGTATTGGCGCCGATGGGCGAGGCCCCGCCTAGGGCCGCATAGCCGCGACCCGCCTCCTCGCGGCGACGGCGCGCGACGAGCCACGCGAAGAGACGCTGGGTGACGGCCGCCCACGGGAACTTGAAGATATCGGGGTCGGAGAACAGGTTGCGCAGAAAAGGCTCGACGGCCTCGAGGCTGTCGGGACCACCGAGATTGCACAGGACGATGGCGGTTCGGGGGCTTCTCATCGCGGCATTGTACTGCCTGCGGTCACGTTTCACGAGAAGCGGGAATCATGGCAATATATCTCCATGAACGTGAGCCCCCCGAAAGTGTATATGTGCGTCATTTGCGGTTTCCTGTATGAAGAAGAGAAAGGCCTGCCGGAACACGGCATTGCGCCGGGCACGCGCTGGGAAGACGTCCCGGAGAACTGGACCTGCCCGGACTGCGGGGCAACCAAGGACGAATTCGAGATGATCGAGATCTGAACGTGGCGGCCTACGCCCTTGTCCGCAGCCGCAGGCGCCGCACCCTCTGCCTGCAGATCAACCCCTCCGGCGCCATGCGCCTGCTCGTTCCCGCGACCACCCGACAAGCCGACATCGAGGCATTCCTGAAGGCCAAGGCGCCGTGGATCGAGCGGACCTTGAGACGGCTGAACGAGGCGCCGCGCGCCCCCGCGTTTGCCGACGGATTGAGCCTGCGGTACCTGGACGAGACCATGCGCTTGCGCCTCGACTATCGGCCCGGGGCGCCGGAGGTGCGTCGCGACGGCGACCTCCTATGCGTGGCGGCGGCGGACGAGGGGCAGGCGCGGGGGGCCTTGGAGTTCTGGTACCGGGAGGCCTCGCGACACCACGCGCTGGCGCGCATCATCCATTACGCGCCCCTGGTCGGGAAGGCGCCCAAGCGGATCCGCATCGCCGGCCAGAAGACGCGGTGGGGCAGCTGCTCGCCGCGCGGGACCATCAGCTTGAACTGGAGACTCATGCTCGTGCCAGCGGACTTGTTCGATTATGTGATCGCCCATGAACTCTGCCACCTGGTCGCTCCTCATCACCGGGCCCCGTTTTGGCGCGAGATGGGGCGCGTCATGCCGGACTACGAGGTCCGCCGGCTGCGGCTGCGCGAGATCGGGACACAGTTGTCGCTATGATGAAGAGGCACGCCGGGGCCCACGAAGCGATACCCGTGGACGGCCCGGATGCCGTCTCGCCCGCGGCACCGGCGCTGGACTTCCGCGAGGTCCTGGCGGCCGCGCCCGCCGCCGAGCGTTGTCAGTCGCGCGAAGAGGAGCGGGTCAACGCCGCCCTGCACGGCATCGGTACCGTGGCGGCGACCGTCGCGGGCGCGCTCCTCACGGGACACGCGGCGCGGACGGGCGATTTCCCGAAACTCCTATGCGCCGCGATCTTTTCGCTGTCCATGATCGGTTTGTACGCGGTGTCCGCGGCCTACCACATACTGCCCGCCGGCCCCTTCAAGGACCTGTTCCAGCGCCTGGACCGCATGACCATCGCCGTGTTCATAGCCGGGACCTACACCCCGGTGGCGGCGCTCCTGGTCCGCGGGGCGACGGGGAACGTCCTCCTGGTGGCGGAGTGGGCGCTGGCCGGCCTCGCGATCCTGTTCCTCTGGGGGGACCCCGAACGCTACATGCGCCGCTCGGAGCACCTCTACCAGATCATGGGCTGGGGCACGATACTGGGCGCCGCGCCGTTTTTCCGACATACCCCGCCCCCGGTGCTCGCGGCTTTGGCCTTGAGCGGCACCTGCTACGGTGTCGGCGTGGCCTTTCTGATACGCGACCGCGTGAAATACTTTCATGCCGCCTTCCACATCCTGACGCTGCTCGGGGCGGCCCTGCAGTTCTGGGCCGTCAGCTGGTTCCTGACCTGAGCGCCCGCGGGATTCGGCCGGGCGGGCGGCGGAGTTCGGTCGGGGCGGAACCCCCTGACCGAACTCCCCCGAGCCGGGACGCGATGGAGCGGGAATGGGGGCGCGGCTGCGCTCTATCCCTGGAAGCCGGCTGCCGGTAAGCTTGAATCGGCGGCGAGGGGCGCGAGGGCGCCGTCTTACGCGATGAGATGACGAACGCTAAAAGGACGGTCTGATGGCTACGCAGTGTGACGTTCTCGTGATCGGCGGGGGACCGGGAGGCGCTACCGTCGGGGCGCTGCTCGCCGAGCGCGGCTACCGTGTCGTCATCGCGGAAAAGGGCCGCCACCCGCGGTTTCATATCGGCGAATCCCTGCTCCCGGCCAACCTGCCGCTACTCGAGCGTCTGGGCGTCGGGGAGGCGGTACGCGACATAGGCATGGTGAAGTGGGGGGCGGAGTTCGTATCCCCCTGGCACGAGAAGTCCCGGCAGGAATTCCAGTTCGCCGACGCCTGGAACAAGGACATGCCATACGCCTACCAGGTGCGTCGTGCGGATTTCGACACCATTTTGTTCCGCAACGCGGCGGCCAAGGGGGCCACGACGCGGGAAGGGTGCCGCGTACAGGATGTGGCCTTCCCCGAGGAGGGGGCGAAGGCTTATGTGAGCGCCCGCCACGAGGACGGGGGCGTCGAGGATTTCGAGGCGCGCTTCGTTATCGACGCATCCGGGCGCGACACCTTCCTCGGCAACCGCTTCCAGATGAAGCGGCGCAACCCCCGGCACAACAGCGCGGCGCTTTTCGGACATTTCCGGGGCGCCACGCGCAACGATGGCCGCGCCGAGGGCAATATCTCGATCTTCTGGTTCGAGCACGGCTGGTTCTGGTTCATACCGCTGGCCGACGGGACCACGAGCGTGGGGGCCGTGGTGTGGCCCCACTACCTGAAGCGGCGCGACAAGCCCGTGGAGGCCTTTTTCCGCGAGACCATCGCCCTCTGCCCGGCGCTTGCCGAGCGCCTCGCCGGCGCCGAACTCGTGTCGGAGGTATCCGCGACAGGCAATTTCTCCTACGGCTGCGAGCGCTCGTATGGAGCAAACCACCTCCTGCTCGGCGATGCCTTTTCGTTCATAGACCCCGTGTTCTCGTCGGGCGTGATGCTGGCCATGCACGGCGGGTTTCTGGCGGCCGACGCGGTCGACACCTGTCTGAGCCGGCCCGAGGAGGCCCAAAGCGCGCTGCGCGCCTACGACCGCAAGGTCCGCCAGGGGCTGCGCGAGTTTTCGTGGTTCATCTACCGCGTGAACCACCCGACCATGCGCGACCTCTTCATGGGTCCGCGCAACATATTTCGGGTCCAGGAGGCGCTCTTGTCCGTACTGGCCGGCGACGTCTTCGGGGACACCCCCATCTGGCGCTCCCTGGCGGCCTTCAAGGGCCTGTACTACCTCCATTCGCTCTACCATTTCCGCGAGTCCATGCGGGCCTTCCGCAAGCGCCGCGAGCGGCGCCGGCTTTCCGCGCAAGCGGCTCTGACGACCGAAAGCGAATGAAGGCACGGTCGGGATGGGCGGGCTGCAAGCCCGTCCCCTCATCGCCGGCAGCCGGCCGCCGAACGCGCCACAACCTATTTATTATTCCAATACGCTAATGCCGGACCGCTCCGCTACCCACCTTGTACTGATTCCGAGCTACAACCCCGGACCCAAGGTCTATGAGACCGTGGCCGAGGCCCTGCGGCAGTGGGCGCCCGTCTGGGTGGTCGTGGACGGCAGCACGGACGGAACGGCCGAGGGGCTTGCCGACATGGCGCGGCGCAATGCCGACCTGACCGTGATAACGGAGGCTTGCAACCGCGGCAAGGGGGCGGCGGTGCTTTTGGGGCTGGAGCGCGCCCGGGCCGAGGGGTACACCCACGTCCTATGCATGGACTCCGACGGTCAGCATCCGGCAGGTCTCATACCGACATTCATGGAGGCGTCCAGGTCGAAGCCGGACGCCATGATCCTGGGCGCGCCGGTCTTCGCCTCCGACGCCCCCCGGGTGCGCGTCTATGGTCGGCGCCTGTCGAACGCATGCGTGAATCTCGAGACCTGCGGCCGCCATATCGGGGACTCTCTTTTCGGCTTCCGCGTCTATCCGGTCGAACCGCTCTTTCGGATCATGGCCGCGCGCCGCTCCATGCGCCGGTTCGACTTCGATCCGGAGGCTGCCGTGCGCCTCGTCTGGGACGGGGTCCCCGCGTTCAATATCGATGCCCCGGTGCGCTACCCGGGCAAGGCCGATGGCGGCGTGTCGCACTTCCGTTACGTGCGCGACAATGTGCTGCTCACCCGGATGCACATACGCCTGATCCTGGGTCTGCTTTATCGCCTCCCGCGCATCTTGTGCCGCGGCGTCCGGACTAGATCATGCCGCCGTTGATCGATATGACCTGCCCCGTGATATAGGCGGCCTGGTCGGAGACCAGGAAGGCCACCAGATCCGCCACCTCGCGACTTTCGCCGGCGCGACCCATGGGCACGAGCCGCGCGATGTCGTCCTGGCCGAAGACCTGGCTCATGGGCGTGGCGATGATGCCGGGCGCGACGGCGTTCACGGTGACGCCGCGGCTAGCGACCTCGAGCGCCAGGGATTTGCCGGCGGCATGCAGACCGGCCTTGGCGGCGGCGTAGTTGGCCTGGCCGCGATTGCCGAGGAGACCGGCGACCGACGTGACGTTCACGACCCGACCCCAGCGGGTCCGGATCATGGGCAAAAGCAGCGGGCGCGCGACATGGAAGAAGCCGTCGAGGGCCACGTCGAGCGGGCGGCGCCATTGCTCGAGCGTCATGCCGGCGAGCACCGCGTCGTCGTGCACGCCGGCATTGTGGACCAGGACCTGGATGGGCGCCGAGGCGAGCAGCGGGGCCAAGGCATCGGCCGTGGCGCGGGCGTCGGTCACATCAAACACGCACAGGCTGGCACGCGCACCGCCGCGCTCGAGCTCGGAGACGAGCTGCGCCGCCTCGTCCGGGCGCTTATGGGCGTGACAGATGACATGGCAGCCATCCGCCGCCAGGCGACGACAGATGGCCGCGCCTATGGCGCCGCTCGCGCCGGTCACCAGCGCGCGGCGCGGCCCCGAAGCCGGCACGCTAGCCCTGGCCGGCATGGTCGGGGCCCTGGAGGGGAACGAATTGCACAATCGCGCGCCCGGACACGAGCAGCCGGCCTGCGGTGCCCACCTGAAAGCGGTACGTGGCGCCCCGGCCGTCCTGGGCCAGGGCGCGGCAGTCGATCAGCAGATCGTCCTCGATATCGTCCAGACGCGCGACCAGGAAGCGGGCGTCACGGACCGCGAGCAAGGCACCGCCCGGCTGCGACGGGCCGGTCTTGCGAAGCGCGCCGTGAACGGCCATCGCCTGTGCCGCGTATTCGACCGCGCAGGCGGCACCCAGACGGCCCCGGGCACGGAGGGGGTTTGCCACATCGCGGTGGCTCGTGGCAAGGCACTCGATGCCCTCGGCATGCCAGGCGCGCACGGCGGCGAGCAGACACATGCGATCGCCGTGCGGGAGCACGGCGCACATCTCCGCGCGCGACAGGACACCCGGACGCGAGGCGGCGCGCGCGCTCACGGGCATGACCCGATCGCCACGGTGAGCGCCGCCACGGTCACGCCCGTCACGCGCAGCCGGACATCCAGGGTGCCGGTCCCCGCATCCTCCCAGGAGACCTCGACGCGTTGATCGGGGCGCACGGGCCGCATGAACTTCGCCTGCCGCACCTCGAGGGCGTCGTAGCGAAGGCCGCGCCGGCAGGCGAGCGCGGCCAGGGCCTCGTCGAGGAGCAGCGCGCCAGGCACCAGCGGATTACCGGGAAAATGGTCGGCGAAGGCGGGATGGTCGGCGGGGAACTGGAGGCAGGCGGTCTCAGCCATGTCCGTGACCGACGTCGCGGGCGTCCGAGACAAGCAGCCTGCGAAGCCTTTCCAGGGGCAGCTTGCCCGTCGCAAGCCGCGGCAGGCTGTCCACGAACACGAGCGGGCGGGGCAGGAAGACCGGGTCGATGCGCGCGCGCAGGCCCGCCTCGATCGCGGCGGCGGTCAGGTCCGGGGCCACCACGAACGCCGTGAGGCGGGCGACCGGGCCCGCCAGATCCTCGTCCGGCATATAGAAGGCGCCATCGAGCACCCCGGGGATGGCGAGGAGCTGCTGTTCGAGAAAGGCGATGGAACTCCGCTTACCGGCGACATTCACGATGTCGGCGCCGCGGCCGTGGAATCGGAACGACGCGGAGCCCACGGGCTCGATGATGTCGTTCAGCGGGGCGGGGATCTGCACGTGCCCGCCGCGCACGATGAGACCCGCGCCGCGCGGCTCCAGGACGAGGCCCGGGAAGAGCCTCCAGTCCTCCTCGCGCGTCGGGCGGCGGCTCGCGATCTGGCCCGCCTCGGTGGCCCCGTAGATTTCATGCAGGGGCGCGCCCAGCCGTTCCTCGGCCTGCTCGGCCAGCGCCAAGGGCAGGGGCGCGGTCGCACAGAGGATCGCGTCCAGCGGCGGGATGGCCACTCCGCTCGTCAGGAGCGCCCGGAGATGGACCGGTGAGGTCACGAGCAGGCGCGGGCGCGGGACCGACGCCAGCGTCCCGATGATGTCCTTGGGGTAGAAGGGGCGCGCCTGGTGCGGCACCGCACCGCCATGCAGGCCGAGCATGATCGACGATTCGAGCCCGTACATGTGCTGGGGTGGCACGGTGGCGACCAGCGACCAGGCAGCCCCGTCGTCGAGGCCCAGGCGGCCGGCCTCGGCGTGGGCGCCCGCAACCAGCGACCCCCAGGTCTTCACGTGACCCACGGGGGTGCCGGTCGTACCCGAGGTAAAGACCATGACGGCATGCCGGCCGAGGGGGATGCTCGGCAGGGGCGGGGCGGCGGATCCGGCCGGGGTCTCGGGTGCGAGCCGGGGGAAGCGCGCCATGGGAAGGGCGATCTCGAGATCCGCATCGCTCAGGCCGTGCAGGTCCGGCATCTGGGACCGCAGGGCCTTGATGGTCTCGGCCGCGTAGGCGGCCGGCAGAACGGTCAGCCGGTCCGCGACCAGGGCCGCCCCCAGGCCTACGGAGAAATGATAGCGATCGGCGCAGGCATTCAGGATCGGTCCCCGCCGGGGCAACAAGGACGCGACATGCGACACGTCGCGCAGAAACTGCGCCACGGAACGTGGTCCGCCTTGATAGAAGGCGCATGGGGCCGTCAGGTCAGCGGCCAGGACGAGCGGGGCGCCGTTCATCGCGCCGCCCGTCCGCGCAAGGACGCTTCGCGGGAGTCGGCCGCCACCAGCTCACGCCAGTAACGGCTGCCGGCGAAGACCACCTGGAGGAAGCCCGCGCGCTCCTGCGAAGGGATGACGCGGCGGCGGACCAGGTATTCGCCGACGAACACGAGGGTCATGATGGGCCAGGTGAGCACGTTCGCGTAGAAGCCCCAGGCACGGACCCCGGCCACGAAAAAGAGCAGGACCGAGACGATCGCCATGAGGGCAAAGAGCGCGGCCCATAGCTGCGTCACGCGCCTCGTGTAGCGCACGAGCCGCGGGCTTAAAGGACCATGGACCAGCTGCGAGAGGCGCGAGATGAGCGGTACGCGCGAGGGCGTCAGCGTGCGCGCGAAGAGACTGCAGAGCAGCGTCAACGCCCCCACGTCCTCGGCGAGGTAGGCCCATGAATAGTGGGCCGCGATGAGCGCCCGGTAGTGCCAGAGACCGGCGCAGGCGAGCACCCACAGACCAAGCCAGAGGGCGCGCGGACGCCCGCTCCAGGCGGCGCCCAGCGACAGGGCGAGCAGGGGCAGGACCGCGAACGAGACCCCGAGGCGGCCGGCGTGCCCGGCCACGTTCGAACGATAAGAAATCGCGGAGTAGGCGACGACCAAGGCCACGCCGCCTGCGATGCGGGCCTTGCGTAGCCAGGTCCCCGTTTTACGCACCCCCATGAGAGCCTCCCGGGCCACGACGGCCTCGGCGTGGCGGAAAGATCAGCCCCGCTCGTCGCGCCATCATGAGCACAGGCGCAAGCATAGCAGAAGATGGCGCCCCGCTTCGTCCGCCACCTGGCGGGCGCGCATAAAAAAGGGCAGGGGCCTCGCAGCCCCTGCCCCGCGACCCTGAAGGGCTGCCGGCTTACATCATGCCGTCCATGCCACCCATGCCGCCCATGCCGCCCATGCCGCCGCCACCAGCCGCTGCCGCCTTCTCCTCCTGCGGGAGTTCGGCGATCATGGCCTCGGTGGTGATCATGAGGCCGGCGACCGAGGCTGCGTTCTGCAGCGCGGTGCGCGTGACCTTGGTGGGATCGAGGATACCCATGGCCAGCATGTCCCCGTACTCACCGGTCGCGGCGTTGAATCCGAGGCTGCCCTTGCCCTCGGCGACCTTGTTCATGACCACCGAACCTTCGAGGCCGGCATTCATGACGATCATGCGCAAGGGCTCTTCCATCGCGCGGCGGGCGATCTGGATGCCCACCTCCTGGTCGTGGTTGTCCCCCTTGACCTTCATGTCCTGCAAGGCCCGGATCAAGGCCACGCCGCCGCCGGGCACAACGCCCTCCTCGACGGCCGCACGGGTCGCGTGCAGGGCATCTTCGACGCGCGCCTTCTTCTCCTTCATCTCCACCTCGGTGGCCGCCCCGACCTTGATCAAGGCGACGCCGCCGGCGAGCTTGGCGACTCGCTCCTGCATCTTCTCCTTGTCGTAGTCGGACGTGGCTTCCTCGATCTGGGCGCGGATCTGCTTGACGCGCGCCTCGATGTCCTTCGAGTTGCCGGCGCCATCGATGATGGTCGTGTTCTCCTTGCTGACCTGGACGCGCTTGGCCTGGCCCAGCATGTCGATCGTGGCCGCCTCGAGGGTCATGCCGAGCTCATCCGATACCAGCTGGCCGCCCGTCAGGATCGCGACATCCTGCAACATCGCCTTGCGGCGATCGCCGAAGCCCGGGGCCTTGACGGCGCACACCTTCAAAATACCGCGGATGTTGTTCACGACCAGGGTCGCGAGCGCCTCGCCCTCGACGTCCTCGGAGATGATGAGCAGCGGCCGGCCGGCCTTGGCCACACCCTCCAGGATCGGCAGGAGTTCGCGGATGTTCGAGATCTTCTTGTCGTAGATCAGGATATAGGGGTTCTCGATGTCGGCCGTCATCGTGTCCTGCTTGTTCACGAAGTAGGGCGACAGATAGCCGCGATCGAACTGCATGCCCTCGACGATCTCCAGGGCGTTCTCGAGGCCCGACCCCTCCTCGACGGAGATCACGCCTTCCTTGCCGACCTTCTCCATGGCCTCGGCGATGATATTGCCGATCGAGGAGTCGGAGTTCGCGGAGATCGTGCCGACCTGGGCGATCTCCTTGTGGTCGGAGCACGGACGCGAGATCTTCTTCAAGGCCTCGACCGCCGCGGTGACGGCCTTGTCGATACCGCGCTTCAGGTCCATCGGGTTCATGCCGGCCGCCACCGACTTCAAGCCCTCGCGCAGGATGGCCTGCGCCAGGACGGTCGCGGTGGTGGTGCCGTCACCGGCGATATCGGAGGTCTGCGAGGCCACCTCCTTCACCATCTGCGCGCCCATGTTCTCGTACTTGTCCTTCAGCTCGACCTCTTTCGCGACCGAGACGCCGTCCTTCGTGATCGTGGGGGCGCCGAACGACTTGTCGAGCACGACATTCCGGCCCTTGGGTCCCAGGGTGACCTTCACTGCGTCGGCCAGGATGTTGACGCCGCGCAGCATCCGGATGCGCGCGCTATCGCCGAATAAGACTTCTTTAGCTGCCATGGTTCTTCCCTCTCTTTAAGCGTTCGTTATTTGCCGTCGATGATCGCGACTACATCTTCTTCGCGCATGACCAGAAGCTCTTCAGCGCCGACCTTGACCTCGGTCCCGGCGTACTTGCCGAAAAGGACCTTGTCGCCGACCTTGACGTCGAGAGGACGGACCTCGCCGCTCTCTAGGATCTTGCCCTTGCCAACGGCCACGATTTCGCCCTGGATCGGCTTTTCCTTGGCCGTGTCGGGAATCACGATGCCACCGGCAGACTTCCGCTCTTCTTCCAGGCGGCGCACGATCACACGGTCGTGCAGGGGGCGAATATTCATGCTGAGTTCTCCTGTTTGTGAGTGAGGCTGCGCTTTCATAGGAATCTCCTTACTCTTAAGAAACCGCATTAACTGGGAACGATCGTGCTTGCTAGCACTCTCTCCGAGTGAGTGCCAATCATAAACAAGGCTGATGCCTTGTCAAGCCCGGCCTAATCGCGATAGGAGCGAAACCGGCCTTCGAGCGGCTCGCGGTCGGGGTCCCGGACGGCGGGCGGCGGCGGATTGGGCGGACGCCGCAGGGCATGGCGCGCGGGTCCGACCAAAAGGCCGAGCGCCAGGAAATCCGAGATGAACCCCGGGAACAGCAACAGCAGGCCGGCAAACCCCAGGGCCGCGCCCTCCCAGACGGCATCGTCCGGGAGGCGCCCCTGCGAGAGGGCCGCGCGGACGTGGCCAAAGGTGCGCACCGGCGAGAGGCGCAGGAGCGCAAGCCCCGCGAGCGGGCCTGCCACCAACAAGCCGAGCGTCCACCATGGCCCGATCGCTTGCCATACGAGCACGATCACCACGACCTCTATGAGCGGCAGGAAGGCTATGAACCGCAGAAGCCGACCGATCACGCGATCGCCCCCGCCGCGCAGTCCGGGCGTGGCCATAAGGCATCCACCTCCGTGAGAATCCGCGGGACCGCCGCGGTCAGGCGGTGGTCGCCCCCGGGAATGACGACCAGGCGCTTGGCCGGCGCCTGCGCGTGGCGGAGAAAGGCCTCGCTTATGGCAAGCGGCACGATGTCGTCCTGCGCGCCGTGGATGATGGTGAACGGGCAGGGGAGAGCGACGGGCGACGACACGACGTCATGCCGATCGGCATCATCGATCAGGCCATGGCCGAGCCGGTACACGGCGCCGGCGGGCGCGTAGGGGTCCGGCAGCGCCAGATAGCCGTCGGTCCGCCATTGGCGACGTAGATCGTCGGAGAGGCTCGCATAATAGCGTTGGAGGAAATTGAAGGCCGGGGCGAGCAAGACAAGCCCCGCGACCGGCACGCGGCCCGAACGGGCCATCGCGACCGCGAGCCACGCCCCGAGACTGGAGCCCACCAGGATGAGGGGGCGCGGGGCGTAGCGCTCCGCCACCGACGTGGCGTCCACGAGCCACCCCGAGACGGTTTGCTCTTCCAAGGCCCCTCCCGAGGCGCCGTGCGCGGCCAGATCGAAGCGCGCCCACGAATAGCCCCGGGCGCGGGCGTGAGCGACCAGGGCCTGAGCCTTTTCGCCATCGCAATGGGAACGAAAGCCGTGCAGGAAGAGTCCAACGGGGCCGTAGCCCGAGTCTTGGGCCCGCCCGCGGATCGTGATGCCGGGCCGGGTGGTGAGGGAAAACGAGGTCTCGTGCACTGGGCTATTCCAGATGGCGGTAAGAAGCTATGGTATAAGAACCCGGGCCGTCCGCGCGACCGGCCTGGGGTCGTTAAGGATCCTGGGTCCCCTTGGCGCCCGTATCGCGAGACCCTTGGGCGGGCGACTTGATCCAGAATGCGCATGAATAGGTTCAGATGCGCGAACCGGCGCGGAGTTCCGCGCGCGACGCCGGCCGCGCGCACGACGAGGCAAGGCCGTGCCCGTAGAGCCCCTTATCGTTTTTTGTACCTGTCCCGAGGCCTCCGCGACGCCGATCGCCGAGGCCCTCGTGAACGAAAGGCTGGCGGCCTGCATCAACCAGTTGGCGGCCGTCCAGTCCGTATACCGCTGGCGGGAGCACGTGGAGACCGCCACGGAAACGCTTTTGATCATTAAAACGACGACAGACCTTTATGACGAATTGGAACCGCGCCTGCGCGCCCTGCATCCCTACGAAGTCCCGGAGGTCCTCGCGATCCCCGTCGCCCGCGGCTATCCGCCCTACCTGCAATGGCTTCAGGGCGCTCTTCGCGCTTAGCATCGCGGTCGCATGCCTGCTGATAGCGGCACCCGGCGAGGCGCGGGCGCAGGGCGCAGGCCCGCTCGCCGCCTTCAAGGCCTTCTTCAGCCACAGACAGAAGCCCTTCCTGAAGCGCGGTCAGGCCTACCGCCTGACCCTGAAGGCGCCCACCAAACACGGCCTCGAGGCGCGCTTCCGGATCGCGCCCGGCTACTACCTCTATCGCGACAAGATCCATTTCAAGCTGCTGTCGCCGCGCCACGGCGTGACTTTGGGCCCCGTGGCCATGCCGCCGGGTTCGGTCGAGAAAAACCCCGTGCTCGGCACGATCATCATCTACAAAAAGACCTTTACCCTGCCCTTGCCGCTGACCGGGGCCCACGCCAACCAGTCGCTCATAGTGAGCGCGCACTATCAAGGGTGCGCCGTCGCCGGCATCTGTTACCCGCCGGTCACGCATGTCTTACGCATCCGGCTCCCGGGCCATTCCGCGACCTTGAGCGGCGCGGCCGCGACGAACGCGCCTGCGGCCGCAGCCGCCGCGCCCCCCACGGGCCCGAGCACGGAGACCTGGCTGCTGGCGATCGCAAGCGCCTTTGGGATCGGCCTTCTACTCACCTTCACCCCCTGCGTGCTGCCCATGATCCCCATTCTGTCGGGCATGCTGGTGGGGCGCGGGCAAGAGCGTCTGACCAAAAGGCAGGGGGCCCTGCTGTCGGTGGCCTATGTGCTCGGCACCGCCACCACCTATGCGGGCGCGGGCGCCTTGGCCGGGGCCACGGGCGAGCAACTCCAGGCCTATTTCGAGAACGCCTGGGGCATCGGCTTCCTGAGCCTCCTGTTCGTGCTCATGGCGCTGTCGTTGTTCGACATCTACACCCTGCAGGTGCCGAGTTTCATTCAAAGTCGCGTGGCCGCGCGCAGCGAGAGCGTCAACGGCCGGTCGCTGGCCGGCGCGTACGCGCTCGGGCTGCTGTCGGCGCTGGTGGTCGGCGCCTGCGTGTCGCCCCTGCTCGTATCGGCGCTCGCCGTGGCCATATCGAGCCATAGCGCGCCTCTGGGGGCCGCGATCATGTTCAGCATGGCCCTTGGCATGGGCGTCGTGCTGGTCGCGCTGGGCGTCGGGGCGGGCTACCTGCTCCCGAAGGCCGGGCCCTGGATGGGCTCCGTGAAATATGCCTTCGGGGTCCTGCTGCTCGGGGTCGCCATCTACCTCCTCGGACTCCTGCCGCGCGTTCCGGTGTTGCTCCTGTGGGGCGCGCTTTTCATCGGGGTCGGGGTCTATCTGGGCGGGGGACGGCTGGCGGCGGGGGCGAGCACCCTCCGGAAACTGCGCGCGGGCCTGGGCGTGGTGCTGCTCGTGTGGGGCGCCTTGTCGCTCGTGGGCGGCCTGCAGGGCAACAGGGATCCGCTCCAGCCGCTCACCTTCCGCAGCGCCGGCATAACCAAGGCCGGGGGACACGCCCTCGCCTTCCACAAAGTGACATCGCTCGCCGCGCTCGACCACGAACTGGCGCGGGCCGCGAGCCTGAATGAACCGGCCCTGGTCGACTTTTCGGCCAGCTGGTGCGTAGACTGCACGCGGCTGCGGCGCGAGACCTTCCCTGACAGGCGGGTCCAAAGCGCCTTGCGCGGCTTTATGCTGATCGAGGCGGATGTCACCCGCGACACGAAGGCGACGCGCGCGCTGAAGCGCAAGTTCGGCGTTCTCGGGCCGCCTGCGGTCTTGTTTTTTTCAGCACGAGGACGACCTTTGAGGCAGAAAGACTTCTATGGGTACAAGGGCCCGCGGGCGCTCGCCGCTCTCGCGCGCGCGGTGAAGGCGATATGAGGGGTCGCGCGCATGCCGCCTGGGCGGTGGCCTTGATCGCCGCGCTCGCAGCCGGGTTCGGGCTTGGGCGCTACACGGGGCCCAAACCGCATCCGCGGTCACGGCACGCCATACGCGTGCACTTCACTTTGCCGAACCTCGCGGGGCAGACCCGGTCGCTCGGCCATTGGCCGGCCAAGGTCTACCTGGTGAACTTCTGGGCCCCGTGGTGCCCGCCCTGCCGGGCCGAGATCCCGCTGCTCATGCGCACGGCCAAGGCCGAGCAGGCCCGCGGCCTCGTGGTCGTGGGCATCGCCCTGGATCGCAAAACGAAGGTCGCGCGCTTCGTCCGGGCCCACCACATCTCTTACCCGGTCCTCCTCGGCGGAGAGCAGGGGCTGCAGATGCTGGCCCAATACGGGGACATGCAGGGGGCGATTCCGTTTAGCCTGCTCGTCACCCCACATGGGCGCATCCTGACCGGCCAGCTCGGGGCCTTCACCCGCGGGACCCTCAGGGCGGCGATAGCCACCGCGTTTAACAGACGGTGATTTGCCGGGAACTGCGTCGAAAAGCGGGTAACTGGACAAAAACGGCTGACGCGGGCACAATGCGCGCACCGGGGACGTCCCGGCGGGAAATTCATGGCTGAGCTGCTCGTACTCAACGGCCCCAATCTCAACCTTCTCGGTACGCGCGAGCCGCGCCATTATGGCGGCGATACGCTGGCTGTGATCGAGGAGCGCCTGTCGGCCTTGGCGGCCGACATGGGCTATGGCATCGCGTTCATGCAGAGCAATGCCGAGCACGAACTGATCGCCCGCATCCACGAGGCGGCGTCCGACGGCACGCGCGTCATCGTCTTCAATCCCGCGGCGTTCACCCACACGAGCGTGGCCCTACGCGACGCCCTGGGGGCGGTCGCTCTGCCGTTCATCGAAGTACACCTCTCGAATATCCAGGCCCGCGAGTCGTTTCGGCATCGCTCTTATTTCTCGGACATCGCGCTTGGCACGATCAGCGGGCTTGGCGCCCTGGGCTACGAGCTGGCCCTTATGGCCGCGATCTCCCATTTGCAATCTTAGGTGAACATCCTGTGGATATCCGCAAAGTCAAGAAGCTGATCGAAATGCTCGAGGCGTCCCATCTCGGCGAGATCGAGATAAAGGAAGGCGAGGAGTCGATCCGCATCAGCCGCGGCTCGTCGGCCGCACCCGCCCAGGCACCCGCGCCGGTCATGACGGCGCAGCCCCTCGTTGCGGCGCCGGTCGCCCCCGCGGCCCCCGAGCCGGTGACCGCGCGGCCCATGCCAAGTGGCCACCCCATCACATCACCCATGGTCGGCACCTTCTACCGGGCCCCCTCGCCGGACGCCCAGCCCTTCGTAGAGGTCGGCACCTCGGTGAACATCGGCGACCCGCTGTGCATCATCGAGGCGATGAAAATGCTGAATGAAATCGAGGCGGATCGCGCCGGCGTGGTGAAGGCCATCCTCAAGGAGAATGGTCAGCCCGTCGAGTACGGCGAAACGCTGTTCGTCATCGAATAACGGCCATGATCGACAAGGTGGTCATCGCCAATCGCGGGGAAATCGCCCTGCGCGTACAACGGGCCTGCCGGGCCCTCGGCATCAAAACCGTGGCCCTCCATTCCGAGGCCGATCGCGACGCCAAATACGTGCGCCTCGCCGATGAATCCGTATGTATCGGACCCGCGGCGGCCGCCAAGAGCTACCTCAACATACCGGCGGTCATAAGCGCCGCCGAGGTGACTGACGCCGTCGCCATCCATCCCGGTTACGGCTTTCTTTCGGAGAATGCCGACTTTGCCGAACGCGTCGAGCAAAGCGGGTTTATTTTCATCGGTCCGCGCCCCGAGACCATCCGACTCATGGGGGACAAGATCTCGGCGATCCGGGCCATGAAGGACGCGGGCGTACCCTGCGTGCCGGGCTCCGACGGCCCGCTCGACAATGACGAGGCGCGCACGATCGCGATCGCGAAGAGCATCGGCTACCCGATCTTGATCAAGGCCACGGGCGGCGGGGGCGGCAAAGGGATGCGCGTGGTCCATTCCGAAGGGGCGCTCCTGAGTTCGCTTGCGCTCACGCGCGCGGAGGCCAAGGCGGCGTTCAACAACGACGTCGTCTACATGGAGAAGTACCTGGAAAAACCCAGGCACGTCGAGTTTCAGGTGCTGGCCGACGAACACGGGCACGCCATCCACCTCGGGGAGCGCGACTGCTCGCTCCAGCGGCGCAACCAGAAGGTGATCGAGGAATGCCCGGCGCCCGGCATCTCGGCCGAGACGCGCGAGCGCATCGGAAAGATCTGCGTCGAGGCCTGCCGGCGCATCGGCTACCGGGGCGCGGGGACCTTCGAGTTCCTCTACGAGAACGGCCAGTTCTATTTCATAGAGATGAACACGCGCGTCCAGGTCGAGCACCCGGTCACGGAACTCGTGACCGGCGTCGATATCGTGCAACAGCAGATACTGATCGCCTCGGGAGAGCCGCTGCGCTACCGGCAGGAGGACATCGTGATGCGCGGCCATGCCATGGAATGCCGCATCAACGCCGAGGACCCGTCGAGCTTCATGCCGTCGCCCGGACGCATCACCCAGTACCACCAGCCGGGCGGCCCGGGCATCCGGGTGGACTCGCACGTCTACAACAATTATGTGGTGCCCCCATACTACGACTCCATGATCGGCAAGGTCATCGCCTATGGGGACACCCGCGAGGCGGCCATGGCGCGGCTGCGCATCGCCTTGAGCGAGATGGTGGTGGATGGCATCAAAACGAACATCCCGCTCCATCAGCTGCTCTTGAACGACGCGCTCTTCCAGGCGGGCCCGGTCGACATCCATTACCTCGAAGAACGCCTGCGGGCGTAAGGATCGCGCTTTGAGCGTGAGGCTTTCGTGCAGCGCCCCCGGTCCCCGGGTGGAGGTGTTGGCGCAGCTCCTGGACGCGGCCGGGGCCTATGCGGTCGCCTTCGAGGAGGCGCCGGGGGGGCCTGCCTTCTACGACGAGGGGCTGGCGGCCGAACCGCGCTACTGGCCGACCACGCGCATCGCGGCCTTCTTCGCGGGCGAGGCGGCGGCGCGCTTCGCCCGCGAGATCGTGGCCGGGGAGGTGAGCGACCTTGCCCAGGAATCGGTGGCGGACGAGGGGTGGGAGGCGCTCACATCGCGCGCCTGGCAGCCGTTCGCCGTGGCCGAAGGGCTGTGGGTCTATCCGAACGCCGAAGAAGCGCCGCCCGGGCGCCTTGCCATCCATCTGGACCCGGGGCTTGCCTTCGGGACCGGCACGCATCCGACCACGCGGCTCTGTCTCGAGTGGCTTGCCGAGACCCTGCGCGCGGGCGGGGAGACGGGCCTCGACATCCTCGACTTCGGCTGCGGGTCCGGCATACTCGCGATCGCGGCGCTGCGCCTGGGCGCGGCCGCGGCGCTCGCCGTGGACATCGATCCGCTCGCGCTTGCCGCCACCGGGGAGAATGCGCGGCGCAACGGCGTGGGCGACCGGCTGCGCATCGCCCCGGCGCTTCTTGCCGACGACGGCCCCCATGAACTCGTGGTCGCAAACGTCCTCGCCGGGCCTTTGGTGGCGCAGGCCGCGGCCCTCACGCGCGCCACCGCCAAGGGCGGTCGCCTGGCGCTCTCGGGCGTCCTGCCCGATCAGGCCCGGACCGTGGCGTCCGCGTTTCCGGAATTCCGGCTGACCGCCTTCGAGGACGAGGGCTGGGTCCTCTTGCAGGGCAGGCGCGCGCCATGGTCCTGACCCAATGCCCGTCGTGTCGCACGCTGTTCCGGGTCGACGGCTCGGCGCTCGAGGCCTGCGGCGGGGCGGTGCGGTGCGGGGAATGCGGGGCGGTCTTTCAGGCCGACGTCTACCGCATCGATGAGGCGGCCGCCGGGGCCACGCGTAGCGCGCCCCGGAGACGGTGGCCATTCGCGGTGGCCGCCGCGATCTTCGCGCTCGCCCTCGGCGCTCAAGCCTTGTACGCCGCGCGGACGCCGCTTGCGCGCATCGCCATGGCGCGGCCTGTGATCCACACCGTCTGCCGGGCGCTGCCGTGCGGGCTTGCCCACCCGGCGGCGCTGGCGCGCTTCCACCTCCTCGCGCCCGAGGTGCGACTCGTAGGCGCAAGCCATATCCTGCGTATCCGCGCAAGGCTCGAGAATGCCGCCAGCTTCCGCCAGACCGTACCGCGCCTGGCGGTGACCCTGCTTGCCGCGGGCGGCGCGCGCCTCGCCCGCGCCGACTTTCCGGCCCGGACCTTCCTGCGCCACCCAAGGCCCACCCTCGGACCCGGCGGTCGGGCGACCGTACGCCTCACCCTGCGCATCCCGGCGGCGGCGGCGGGCTACCGCCTTGCGCTCTTTTCGACCGCAAACCGATAGGTCTCCCCGCGCGACTGTTTTCTCGGTATCATGTCCGGCTTCCCGGACGCGACTCATGCAGATCGGACCCTATACGCTCAAAAACACGCTCTTCGTAGCGCCCATGGCCGGGGTCACGGATCGCCCGTTCCGCGTCCTATGCCGGACGCTGGGCGCCGGGATGGCCGTGTCGGAGATGGTGACCTCGCAGTCGCTGCTTTACGGCTCGGAAAAGACCCGCCGGCGCGCCGACCATGAGGGGGAGCCCGAGCCCAAGTGCATCCAGATCGCGGGCGCCGACCCCGCGTTGCTGGCGGATGCCGCGCGCCACAACGTCGACCGCGGCGCGCAGATCATCGATATCAACATGGGCTGTCCGGCCAAGAAGGTCTGTAACGTCATGGCGGGCTCCGCGCTTTTGCGCGACCCCAAGCTCGTCGCACGACTCCTCACGGCGGTGGTCTCGGCCGTGGATGCGCCCGTCACCCTGAAGATTCGCACCGGCTGGGATCGGGACCATCGCAATGGCGTCGAGATAGCGCGGCTTGCCGAGTCCTGCGGCGTGGCGCTGCTTGCCGTCCACGGGCGCACGCGATCGTGCTTCTTCGAGGGCGAGGCCGAGTACGAGACCATCGCCGCCATAAAATCCGCGGTGCGCATCCCGGTGATCGCAAACGGCGACATCGATGGCCCCGAGAAGGCGCGGGCGGTGCTCGATGCGACCGGCGCCGACGGCCTCATGATCGGGCGCGCGGCCCAAGGGCGGCCCTGGATCTTCCGCGAAATCGACCATTACCTGAAGACCGGCCAGAAACTCGCGGCTCCTTCCCGCGCGGAGCTGTACGCCGTCCTCATGGGACATCTGGAGACGCTTTACGCGTTCTACGGCGAACATACGGGGGTGCGCGTGGCACGGAAGCATATCGGATGGTACAGCAAGGGGCTCGCCGGAGGCGCCAGCTTTCGGCACGCCGTGAATCAAGCGGGCACGGTCGAGGACCAGCGCCGCCTCCTGGATGAGTTTTTCGGGCAAGGGCCCGCGGAAATCGCGGCATGAGCGACGACAAACCTGTAAAGACGGGACGGGGGCCCCTTGCGGGCTGTGTACGACTCGCGGTGGAGCGCTATTTCGCGGACCTGAACGGCCAGTGTCCCGGGACATCCCTGTACGAAACGGTCATAGGCGAGGTCGAGGCCCCGCTCATAGAGACGGTCATGCGGCACGTCGGCCACAACCAATGCCAGGCGGCCAAGATCCTCGGCATCAACCGCAACACGCTGCGCAAGAAGCTCCTGAACTACGGGCTCGTCGGCGGACCGGACACCTCATCTCCCACTCAAGGCAACGACCTGACATGAAAAGAGCGCTCATAAGCGTGTCGGACAAGACCGGCATCATCGACCTTGCCCGCGCGCTCGAGAAAGCGGGCGTGGAGATCCTGTCGACCGGCGGCACGGCGAAGCTTCTGGCGGAATCGGGGATCGCGGTCACCGAGGTCGCGGCCTATACCGAATTCCCGGAGATGCTCGACGGACGCTTGAAGACCTTGCACCCGCGGGTGCACGGCGGCCTGCTCGGCCGGCCCGACCTGGCCTCCGACCGCATGGCCATGCGCGACGCCGGCATCGTCGGCATCGATCTGCTGGTCGTCAACCTCTACCCCTTCGAGCGCACGAGCCGCGACCCGCGCGCGAGTTTCGCCGAGGTCGTGGAGCAGATCGATATCGGGGGGCCCGCCATGCTGCGCTCGGCGGCCAAGAACCACGAGCACGTGCTCGTGGTGGTCGACAGCGGCGACTACGGCATCGTCATCGAGGCCTTGAAGGACCCGGCGGCCGTCGCGCCGGAGACCCGCCGGCGACTGGCCGCCAAGGTGTTCGCGCACACGTCGCGCTACGACGGCCTGATCGCGCGCTACCTGGAAGGGGAGCCGGGCCCGGCCGGGGAACTCCCCGAGATCCTGAACCTTGCCTTCGTCAAGCGGTTCCCGATGCGTTACGGGGAGAACCCGCATCAGCGGGCGGCATTCTACGAGGCGCCCGGCGCAAGCCCCGCCTCCATCGCCCAAGCGACCAAGATCCAGGGGAAGGACCTGTCGTTCAACAACGTCGCCGACGCCGATGCCGCCCTGGAGTGCGTGCGCGCCTTCGCGGAACCCGCTTGCGTGATCGTAAAGCACGCCAACCCCTGCGGGGCCGCCCTTGGCGAGACCTTATCCGCGGCCTACGAACGCGCCTACGCGACCGACCCCACCTCGGCCTTCGGCGGCATCATCGCCTTCAATCGCCCGCTGGATGCGGCGACCGCCGAACTCATAATCGGGCGCCAGTTCGTCGAGGTCATCGTCGCCCCGGAGGTGACTCCGGGGGCGGCGGCGGTGCTGGCCGCCAAGCCCGGTATCCGGGTGTTGGTCGTCAACATGACCGAGCCCATGCATACCGGGTTCGACTACCGGCGCGTGAGCGGTGGCCTGCTGGTCCAGGACCGCGATATGCCCGAGCCCGAGGTCACGCTCGAGCCCGTAAGCCGTCGACGGCCCACCCCTGATGAAGCGCGCGATCTCGTCTTCGCCTGGCGCATAGCCCAGTTCGTGAAATCGAACGCCATCGTCTTTGCGCGCGACGGGCGCACGATCGGCATCGGGGCCGGCCAGATGAGCCGGGTCGACAGCGCGCGCGTGGCGGTCTGGAAGGCGGAGGAGGCCGGCCTTACCGTCAAGGGCGCGGTCCTTGCGTCCGATGCCTTCTTCCCGTTCCGCGATGGTCTCGACAGCGCCGCGGCGGCCGGCGTCACCGCCGTCATCCAGCCGGGCGGCTCGGTGCGCGACGCCGAGGTCATCGCCTCCGCCTGTGAACACGACATCGCCATGGTCTTTACCGGCCGGCGCCACTTTCGGCACGCATGATGAAGATACTGATCGTAGGATCGGGGGGCCGCGAGCACGCCCTGGCCTGGAAAGCGGCGCAATCCCCGCTTGCCTCCGAGGTGCTGGTCGCGCCGGGCAATGCCGGCACCGCGCGCGAACCCAAGATCCGCAACGTCCCCGTCGAGGCCACCGATATCGAGGGGCTGATCGCCGTCGCGCGCCGCGAGCGGGTCGACCTCACCATCGTCGGTCCCGAGGCGCCGCTCGTGGCCGGGATCGTCGACCGCTTCACGGGACAGGGCCTGGTGTGTCTCGGCCCCACGGCCGCGGCCGCCCGCCTCGAGGGTTCGAAGAGCTTCGCCAAGGAGTTTCTCGTGCGCCATGGAATACCCACGGCGCGCCATGAGACCTTCACCGACCTCGCCACCGCCACCCGCTACCTGAAGGACCATCCGGGCGCGCATGTGGTAAAGGCCGACGGCCTGGCCTCCGGCAAGGGCGTCGTGGTGGCGGAGGATCAGGAAGCGGCCCTGGGGGCGGCGACCTCCATGCTGAACGGGGAGTTCGGCGAGGCGAGTCGGCGCATCGTCATCGAAGAACGCCTGATCGGCGTGGAGGCGAGCTTCATCGTACTGGCGGACGGGCTCGACTATGTGGCCTTCCCGACATCGGAAGACCATAAGCGGCGCGACGACGGAGACCGCGGCCCCAATACCGGCGGCATGGGCGCCTTCTCGCCGGCCTCGGCGGTCGACGCGCCCCTCGAGGCCGTGATCCGAGCACGCATCATCGAACCCACGCTGCGGGGGCTGAAGGACGACGGCCATCACTACCGCGGCTTTCTGTATGCGGGCCTCATGCTGACCGCCGACGGCCCCAAAGTCCTCGAATTCAATTGCCGCTTCGGCGACCCGGAGACCCAGCCCATCATGATGCGCCTGCGATCCGACCTCGTGGCGCTGACGTACGCCGCCGCAGAGGGGCGACTGGGCACGGCGACCCTCGAGATCGATCCGCGCCCCGCGCTCTGCGTCGTGCTGGCCGCAGCCGGCTATCCGGCGGCGCCGCGCACGGGCGACCCCATCGGGGGCCTCGATGCCGCCGATCCGGAGAGTCGGGTCTTCCATGCCGGGACGCGGGAACGGGATGGACGGGTGGTCTCAAGCGGCGGCCGCGTCCTCGGCGTCACGAGCCTCGGAGCGACGATCGAGGAGGCGCGCGAACACGTCTATCGGCGCCTGCAGGGGATCACCCTCGCCGGCGCGCTCTACCGTCGCGACATAGGCCGCAGGCCCTATGGGGTGCGCCCATGAAAACGACGAGACCGGGAGTCCTGCGGCGCGACGCGGCGGTCGTGGCGCGCATCGTGCGCGCGGGCGGCATCGTGGGCTATCCCGTCGAGGCCTGTTTCGGATTGGGCTGCGACCCGCGCAACACGGCGGCGGTCCGGCGTCTGCTGCGGATGAAGAGGCGGCCGGCGGCCAAGGGCCTGATCGTGCTCGCCTGCGACGCGAAGGCCCTGCGCCCCTACGCGGCCGATCTGCCGCCGCAGGCGCGCGCGAGCTGGCCCGGCCCGCACACCTGGCTCGTGGAGGCGAACCCCATGCTCTCCGCATCGGTGCGCGGTCACCATCGCGAGGTGGCGGTCCGCGTGACCGCGCACCGGCAGGCCGCGCGGCTCGCGCGACTCTGCGGCGGGGCGCTGATTTCGACGAGCGCCAACCGCGCACGCGAACGGCCGGCGCGGACGCATCGCGAGCTCTGCCGACGCATGGGCCGGGGGCTGGACGCAGTGCTCGTCGGCCGCATAGGCCGTCTGGCCCGTCCGACCCCCATCCGCGACGCCCGCAGCGGGCGCCTGGTGCGCGCATGACGACGCCCCGGATCGAGGTCGAGGCCTACCTGAAGGACCTCCAGGACCGCATCTGCGGAACCCTGGCCGCGCTCGACGGGGCCCCCGGCGGCTTTCGGGAAGACCTCTGGCAACGCCCGCAGGGCGGCGGGGGGCGCACGCGCGTCCTGGCCGGCGGCCAGGTCTTCGAGCAGGCGGGGGTCAATTTCTCGCACGTCTTCGGGGAAGGCCTGCCGCCCTCGGCCAGCAAGGGACGTCCGGCGCTTGCCGGGTCGGCCTTCGAGGCCGTGGGACTTTCGCTCGTCATCCATCCGCGCAACCCGTACGCGCCCACCACCCACTGCAACCTGCGCTACTTCGAGGCCCGCACCGAGCCCGTCACCTGGTGGTTCGGGGGCGGCTTCGACCTCACGCCCTACTACGGCTTTCGCGAGGATGCTCGCCATTGGCATGCCACGGCGCGCGCCGCGTGCGCGGGCTACGAGCCAGGCGCCTATGAGCGCTACAAGGCCTGGTGTGACGACTACTTCTTCCTGAAGCACCGCAACGAGCCGCGCGGGATCGGGGGGCTTTTCTTCGATGACGTTCAAAGCGGCGACTTTGCGCGTGATTTCGCGTTCATCAGGAGCGTGGGCGATCATTTCCTGCC
>JAKAXT010000114.1 GCA_021816425.1 Pseudomonadota bacterium
GCCTGCGGCCAGACAGGCCAGGTCCGGGCCAGGGCCTCGGCCGGACGCAACAGGCCCGCGCCTGCCGCCACCGCCAGGGCCGAACCCGAGAGCGCCTGCTTCAAGAAAGTTCTGCGTGGAAGATTCACTGAAATATTCTCCGCGTTCTTTAGAGTGTATGAGAGAGGGTCCTCCCCCGTGGTTAAGAGACGCGCCGCCTTGGGCAATTATTCCTTCATGGTCGGCCCGACACCGCCTCGCAAGACGAGGCGCCATCGCGGAAGGCCCGCCACGCCCTCGCGGGCGCGGGCGCGGGCCGAAAGATCATACCGGCCTCCGCGCACCGCGACTTTCGGGGATGCGATGACAACATAAGGCTTAGCAAAACACGCGCCGCCCTGTACAGTTATGCCCCGTGAAGAGATCTCAAACCGAGGCCCTCGAGTCCGCGAACGACGACCTGGGAGGCCCGCGGGTCCGCGATGCCCGCGCGATACGAGAGATGCGAACCCTTTTACCTCACTGGCGGTGCGCGCGCCGTGGGCGAAGCCCGATCCTTGCCCTGGCCCTGCTCCTCGGCGGCTGCGCCGTGGGGCCTGCCTTCCACGCGCCGCGCCTCGTGAACCCCTCGCGCTTCGCGGGCGCCCCGCAGGAAGCCCCGCCGCATTGGCCCAGCGCGACATGGTGGCGCGCCTTCGGCTCCGCGCCCCTCGACCATTTCATCGTGGAGGCCGAGCACCACAACTTCAGCATCCGCGTGGCCGCCGCACAGCTCGAGGCCGCCAATGCCGATGTCGAGGTCGCAGGCGCCCCGCTATTGCCGGCCGTGAGCGCCGCCGGCAATGCGCAGTGGCAGAGGATTCCCCATCCGGGTGCCGCCGCGGCCGGAACGCTTGCCGCGGGCGGGCGCAACCCAAGCCCCTTTTATGGCGCTTCGGCACAGATCTCCTACCTCGTCGACCTCTGGGGCAAGAACCGCGACGCCCTGCGCCAGGCGCTGGCCAGCGCGCAGGCCTCGCGCTTCAACCGCGACGCCGTGGCCCTGACCGAGGTGACCGCGGTGGCGACCACGTGGTTTCAGATCCTCGCCGACCGCGCCGCGCTTGCCATAGGCTTGCGCAACCTGGCGGCGGCCACCACGCTGCTCGCGCAGCTCAAGGCCGAGTTCGCCGCCGGCACCGTGGACGCCGTCACAGTCTCCCAGCAAAGCGCCCTGGTCGCCTCGGAGCGCGCCAACATCCCGGTCTTGCGCTCACAATTGCGTCAGGAGACCCTTGGTCTCGGCATCCTCGTCGGGCGCCCCCCAGAGCTGCTCGCGATCCCCCCTGAACGCCTAGGCTCGCTCAAGGTCCCGCGGCTCATGCCGGGACTCCCTTCGAGCCTTTTGCGTCGGCGCCCCGACATCGCTGAGGCGGAGGCCAATCTGGTCGCCGCGAACGCCGGCATCCGCGCCGCGGTCGCAAGCTTCTTCCCCTCCATCACCCTGACGGGCTCCGCCAACGAGAGCAGCGCCGCCCTCGACACCCTGCTCGCCCCCGGTTCGCTTTTGCTAAACGCCGCCGCCTCCGTGAGCCAACCACTATTCGAGGGGGGTCGTCTCACGGGCAATCTCGCCGTATCGCGCGCCGTCTATCGGGAGGATGTCGCCACCTACGAACAGACGGTGGTCCGAGCCTTCACGGATGTCGAGACATCGCTCACGGCCCTGCACTACGCCACCATACAGGAACGCCGCGAGGCGCAGGCGGTGCGCGAGGCGCGAGGCGCGCTCGCCGCGGTGCGCGCGCAGCTAAACGCCGGGATCGTCGACGTAAGCGCGGTGCTCAACGCCGAACAGACGCTCCTCGGCGACCAGAACAACTACACACAAGCGGAGCTTGCGCGGCTCGACGCCGCGATCCATCTCTACCAAGCGCTCGGCGGCGGCTGGCGTCTGCGCCGGCCGATCAGCCGATCAGGAAACTGACATGTCCCGCCGTCAACGCATAGTCCTTCTCGTCGTCATCGCCTTAGGCGTGCTGCTCGTAGTCCGGCTCGTCGAACGACCGGGCAAGGGCCGCCCTGTCCCGCCCCCGACTCCGGTACGTGTCGCGCGCGTGACGACCGCCGATATCCCGATCACCGTACGCGCGCTCGGTCTCGTCCAGGCCTACCGCACCGTGACGGTCCAGCCCATGATCACGGGGCCCTTGCAGGCCGTGGATTTCCGCCAAGGGAGCTTCGTGCGGCGCGGCGCCCTGCTCGCGCGCATCGACCCGCGCCCCTACGAGGCGGCGCTCGCCCAAACCCTGGCCCGTCGCGACCAGGACCTGGCGCTGCTTGCCGTTGCGCGCGATACGCTGAAGCGCTACCAGCTCCTGATCACCCACCATTACATCTCCGCCGAGATCGTGGCCGAGCAAAAAGCGACCGTCGCCGAAGACCGCGCGATCGTGGCGCAGGACGACGCCGCCGTCGAGACCGCCCGCACCAACCTGGAATATACCCGCATCAGGGCCCCGATCGCCGGACGCACGGGCATCCTTGCCGTAAACGCCGGCAACATCGTGAGCCCGGCAACACCCGGCGGCATCGTCACGATCACCACCTTGCAGCCGATCTACGTGCTTTTCAGCCTGCCCCAGCAAGATCTTCCGGAGGTCATGCGCGCGCTGCACGCGCGGAGGCGCAACGTGACTGTGTTCGCGCGCGAGGGCGGGCGGCGCATCGTCCTTGCGCGCGGCGCGCTCGCGGTACTCGATAACGTCATCAACCAGTCCACCGGCACCCTGACCCTGAAGGCGCGCTTTCAGAACCCCTCGCTTGCCCTCTGGCCCGGGGCCTTCGTCAACGTACGCCTGCAGGTGCGCACCGAACGCCACGCCCTGGTCGTGCCCTCGGTCGCGATCCGGCAAGGTCCGGAGGGGTCCTTCGTCTACGTCGTGCGCCAAGGCCGCTCCCGGAAGGCGGCATCCGGCGGCGCGCGCGCGGCGGTCACCCGCGTAGTCGACGTCCCCGTCAAACTCGGCTTCGCCGATCAGAGGCTCACGGTCGTGCGCGCGGGACTGCGCGCGGGCGAGCAGGTCGTGATCCTGGGGGGCTCGCGCCTGCGCCCCGGGGCGCGCATCCGGATCCTGACCGCGCGCTCCCGGCCGCCGCAGGCGGCGCGCCGCACGTGAACGTTTCACGCCCCTTCATCACGCGCCCGATCGCCACGGCCCTCCTCGCCGTGGCCCTGGTGCTGGGGGGCCTCCTCGGCTACCGCGCGCTCCCGGTGGCGTCCCTGCCCTCCGTGGCCTTCCCGACGATCCTGGTCACGACCCGCCTGCCGGGCGCCAACGCCGAGACCATTTCACGCCTCATCACGGCCCCCCTCGAGCGCCAGCTGGGCGACATCGCGGGACTCGCGGCCATGAGCTCGGTAAGCTCCTATGGGACGAGCGCCATCACCCTGCGGTTCAACCTCCACGAGCCGCTCGCCACCGCGGCCCAGGCGGTCCAGGCGGCCATCAATGCGGCCGCCGCGACCCTGCCGCCGAACATCCCCTACCCGCCGGTCTATACCGAGATCAACCCCGCCGACGCGCCCATCGCCGTCATCGCGCTCACCTCGCATACGGCACCCCTGTACGCGCTCGCCAACGTCGCCAACACGCAGATCGCCCCGCGATTGAGCGAGGTGTCGGGGGTGGGACGCGTACGTGTCCAGGGCGGCATGAAAAAGGCCATCCGCGTCCATGTGGACCCCGCGCGCCTCGCCGCCTACGGCCTGTCCCTGGAGGCGGTCCGCACCGCGATCGCAAACGCCAATCAAAATGGCCCCAAGGGAAGCCTTCAGGGGCGCAGGCAGGCCTTCGCGATCGGGGCCTCCGATCAGATCCACACCGTACGGGGCTTTCGCGACATCGTCGTCGCCTCCGCAGGCGGCGCGCCGGTCACCTTGGGCGACGTGGGCACGGTGGAGGCGGGCCTCGAAAATACGGCCGTGACCACGAGCTACAACGGCGTCCCCGCGGTCCTTCTCTCCATAGACCGGGAACCCGGCGCCAACATCGTGCGCACCGTGGCCCGCGTCGAGGCGAGCCTAAAGGGTCTTTCCAAGGCGCTACCCGCCGGCACCAAGCTTTCGGTGGTCGCCAATCGCACGATCGCGATCAAGGCCTCGGTGGCGGACGTCGAACTCACGCTCGTCACCTCGGTGATCCTCGTCATTCTCATCATATTCATCTTTCTGCCGACATGGCGCGCCGCCCTGGTGCCCGCGGTCGCCCTTCCCCTTTCGCTAATCGGCACCTTCGCGGCCATGCGCGCGCTCGACTTCAGCCTGGACAATCTTTCGCTCATGGCGCTCACGGTGGCCTCGGGTTTCGTGGTCGATGACGCCATCGTCATGATCGAAAACATCGTGCGTTTCCTGGAGGCCGGGGCCAAGCCGCTCGCCGCGGCCCTCGAGGGCGCGCGCCAGATCGGCTTTACCATCATATCGCTCACCGTTTCGCTGATCGCCGTCTTCATTCCGCTGCTCTTCATGCCGGGCCTCGTCGGCCGGCTGTTTCGGGAATTCTCCATGACGCTTTCGGTGGCCGTGGCCCTGTCGGCGCTCATCTCGCTTACGCTCACGCCCATGATGTGCGCCCACCTCTTGCGGCCGACCGGCGAACGGCGCTCGGCGGTCGCGCGCGCCATCGAACGCGTCTGGACGCGCCTGCGCGAAAACTACCGCCGCACGCTCCTCGCGGTGCTGCGTCGCAGGGGTCTCGTCCTGGCGGTCTTTGGGGCCACGCTCGCGGGCACGCTCGCGCTCTTTCTCGCCATCCCCAAGGGCCTCCTTCCGCTGCAGGACACGGGCGAGATCGCCGTCACCACGCACGTGCGCGGCGACATATCCCTGCGCGCGTTCGCCGCCCGCCAGGCGCAGGCCGTGGCGCGCATCCTGCGCGACCCAGCGGTGGCCGGAGTCACATCCTACATCGGGACTGGGCTTACCAATCCGACGCCCAACATGGGACACCTCACCATCGTCCTGAAACCCATAGGCGCACGTCCGGCCCTGCCGGTGGTGGAGGCCGCCCTGGGGCGCGCGCTGCACGGCATCCCGGGGCTTGCCGCGGACCTGCGGCCGGTGCAGGACATCACCCTGTCCTCGCGGCCATCGCCCACGCAGTACCAGTACACGCTTACGGATACGGACTCGCGGGCGCTGGCGCGTTTTGCGGGGGCCCTCGTCGGGCGCTTGAGGCACGACGCAAGGCTCCGCAACGTCACGTCCGACACCGAGAACGCGGGGCCCGAAGTCTTTCTGCGGGTGATGAGGGCGCGCGCGGCGTCTTTGGGCGTCACCATGCAGGCGGTCGCCGATACCCTCTATGACGCCTATGGGCAGCGGCAGATATCGACCATTTACACGCAGAACAATCAGTACCGCGTGGTATTGGGCGTGGCGCCGCCCTTTCGCCGCAGCGCGGCGGCGCTCGGCTCACTGTACGTCCCAGGGGTCGGCAATGCCCAGATCCCGCTTGCCGAAATCGCCCGCATCGACATACGCCGCGCGCCGCTTGCCGTCACGCAGGAAAACCAGATGCCGGCCGTCACCATAGGATTCGATCTCGCGCCGCGCGTGCCGCTCGAGACGGCCGAACGCTCGATAGCGCGCGCCCAGGCGGGGCTTCGGAGGCCGGTTTCGATCCATGGCACCTATACGGGGGCGGCGGCACGCTTTCAGTCGGCGCTCGCGCGCGAGCCGTGGCTCATCGTCGCGACCCTGGTCGTCATCTATATCGTTCTCGGGGTTCTCTACGAAAGCGCGGTCCACCCCTTGACCATCTTGTCGACCCTGCCATCGGCCGGCATAGGGGCCCTTGCGGCGCTCTACGTCACCCACACCGAATTCACCATCGTGGCCTTGGTCGGCATCGTGCTGCTCATGGGCATCGTGAAGAAAAACGGCATCATGATGGTGGATTTCGCGATCGAGGCGCAGCGCCGTGGTCTTTCGCCCCTCGATGCGATCGTCGAGGCCTCGGTGCTGCGCCTGCGCCCCATCATCATGACGACATTCGCCGCCCTTCTGGGCGCCGTGCCGCTCATCCTCGAAGGGGGCGCGGGAGCGGAGCTTCGCGGCCCGCTCGGCATCACGATCATAGGCGGCCTTCTCGTAAGTCAGCTGCTCACCCTGTTCACGACCCCCGCCATCTATCTGACCCTGGATCGCTTTCGCAGACCCGACTGGCTTGGGGCCGCACCCGCGCTCGGGGATTGATGGATGAACGTCTCCGCGCCTTTCATAAAGCGCCCCATAGGGACCATCCTCATCGCCCTGGGCCTCCTCTTCAGCGGCATCGTCGCCGACCGCATGCTGCCGGTAGCTGCGGTCCCCAGCATCCCGCTGCCCGCGTTCGTCGTGCTCGCGCATGAGCCGGGCGCCAATCCCCAGACCATGGCGAGCACCGTGGCCGCCCCCCTCGAGCGCCAGCTCGGCAAGATCCC
>JAKAXT010000115.1 GCA_021816425.1 Pseudomonadota bacterium
CGCTGGGGCGTCCCTGATATCGCATGGACACCGACATGTAATCGAAGAAATCCCGGTCTCTCTGGATCAAACCGAAGCCGCGCAGGTGGCGGACCGGAAACAGGAACTGGTGCACGCGCGCGGGATCGGCGAGCTGCCGCCAGCGCATGGCATGCCGGCTTTCGAGCAGGAACCCCTCGGAATCGTGGACTGCGGGGGGCAGGTAGGCCCACGGGCGACGATCGCACAAGTCGTACATATACATGCTGGACAAGGGCGCAAGCCCGATCTCGCGCACGGGGCGCCTGAAGAAGAAGGTTGCGCGCACGCGCACATGGACGGCGCGGCCCGGCCGTATGCGAAAACGAAACGCTGCCGTGGCGCTCGGACTGTTCATGAGCGCGTACACCGTGACGACACGGGCCGTCCGCGCCGGGCGGCGGATCCAATAGGCGATGAAGTGCGGGAATTCTTCGGGGTGCGGGGCGATGGTGTCGAGCGCAAGGCCCCGCGCCGAGAGGCCAAACTGCTCATGCGATCCCTTGGCCCGGAAATAGCTCGCGCCCAGGAACACGATCACTTGTTTATTGGTCGCCACCCGGGAGCGGCTCGGGTGGTAGCCGGCATAGAGGAGACGGAACCCCGCATAGCCGATATGCGCGGGCAAGGGGTGCGGATACAGGCCCCGCGGGTGGCGAAAGAAGGAGGGATGAAAGCGCAGCCTGCGCGTCTGTCCGGAGGCGATGACGTGCACCGAGACTGTGCGCACGAAACGGTAGCCGGGCGCGAAGAGCTGCAGGCGGAAACGCCGGTGTGGCCATAGGGTCGCACGGGGCCGGAAATGGATGCTGCGATACTGGTCGTAGGTGAAGCGGCCGATCACGGGGATGCGCGGCTCGGCCTTGAAGGGGCCGGCCGCCAGGCGTCTCGCCTTGTGGACGAGAGTGGCATACTCAAAGCCCTTGGCGGGGCTTGCCACCACGGCGGCGAACGTGAGTGTAGCGATCGCGATGCCTCCAAAGGCCCCGTACGCCGCTTGCCCCACACCATCCCCCCGCGATCCGTCGCGCCGCCCGCTTTTGCGGCCAGTGTGACGGAGGCAGACTCGGGCGCGCAAGCATCGTTCGGGTCGGCCGCTAGCCCTCCAGAACCTGCGTGAGCGCCGCCGCCAGATCCTCGAGACGGTAGGGCTTCTGGACCGAGGCCCGAAAACCATAGATCTCGTACTTGGCTACGATGGGGTCGGTGTAGTAGCCCGTGGCGACGATGGCGCGGACACCCGGATCGTGCTCCATGAGCCTGCGCACGCATTCCTTGCCGCCCATGCCCCCCGGCACCGTGAGATCCAGGATCACCGCCTCGAAGGGTTCCTTCATGCGCGCCTTCTCGTAGAGACGCAGCGCCTCCTCCCCGTCGGCGGCCTCGGTCACGTCATAACCCAGAGCCCGCAAAAGCTGCGCGCCTATGGACCGCACGTCGTGGTCATCGTCCATGAGCAGGACGCGCCGTCCGCGGCCCGAGGCTGCCACGGTCTCGTTCGCCGGCGCGCGCGCGGACGGCATCTCGCCGCCTCCGGCCCGCGGCAGATAGAGCGTAAGCGTCGTGCCCTGCCCCACCACGGAATCCGCCACCACCACGCCCTGGTGCCGCTTGAGCACCGAATAGGTGACGGCGAGACCGAGCCCGGTGCCGGTCGGCTTCAAGGAGAAATAGGGATCGAAGATTTTTTCCAGGTGCTCGGGTTCGATCCCGCGACCGTTATCGGAAAACGCAATCTCCACGTAGTCGCCCGCGGCGAGATCGGCGATCTCCTCGGCCTCGACTGTCACGTTGCGCGCCGCAACCTTCAAGACCCCCGCGCCACTCATCGCCTCCTTGGCATTCAGGACGATGTTCTGGATCACCTGGCCCATCTGATCGGGGTCGAACTCGGTAGGCCATAGATCGTCCGGGATCGCCATCTCGCACCGGACCGCCGATCCCTTCACGAAAAAGCTCGTGAGATCACGCACCGTCTCGCCGATCGAACCCGCCTTCTTGATGGGCGCCCCGCCCTTGGCGAAGGTGAGCAGCTGAAAGGTGAGTTCGCGTGCCCGCCAGCTCGCGCGCTCCGCATCGGCGAGCGCGCCCTGCAAGGCCCCGTCGGCCGGGGCGTAGATCCGGGCGAGCGTGATGTTCCCGAAGATCGCGGTCAGGATATTGTTGAAGTCGTGGGCGATGCCGCCGGCGAGCACCCCGAGCGACTCCAGGCTCTTGGCCTTCATCGCCTGCTCCTCCAGGGCCTGGCGCTGCGTGATGTCGCGGAACACCATGACCGCCCCCGTCACCTCGCCGTTCTCGTCCCGGATCGAGGCCGCCGAATCGCTGACCTGCAAGATGCGCCCATCGCGGGTCTTCAGGACCGCGGGGCTCTTCAGGTGCCGCACCTCGCCCGTACGCAAGGCCTGCGCCACCGGCCCCTCGATCGATGCGCCCTGGGGGCCCCGGTAGAGCGGGAATACGGTATCGACCGGCAGGCCGCGCGCCTCCTCGTCGCCGTAGCCCGTAAGCCGCTCGGCCTCGATATTCAAGGCCCGCACCAAGCCTTCGCCATCGGTCACGATGACCCCGTCGCCGATGCTCATGAGCGTCACCCGCCAGCGCTCCCGCTCCTCCCGCAAGGCGCCGGTCCCGGCCAGTACCAGGTTTTCGAGGCCGGCGTTCAGACGATCGAGGGAGCTCGCGTGGCGCTGCGCCTGCTGCATCTCATAGACCGCGGCCGCCGCAAAAAGCGCAAGCAAGAGGCCGCTTGTGAGCACGATCACCGGCAGACCCACCGCGATCTTGTTCACCGCGCGAGGGTCCGGGCTTACCCGGATGACGAGATTTTGCCCGAGAAAACGCAGCCGGCCGCTCTCCTGGTAGCGCTTGGCGCCCGGGAGTCCGCGCACAAAGAAACGCTGGTGGCGCAGCGACACGCTCACGTGGTAGCCCTGCCAGAGCTTGGCCATGGCGCGCGAAAGAAGGCCGTGGGCATCAAAAATGCCGCCGACATAGCCCCTGAAGCGACCCCCCGTGCGCACGGGCGCCATGACCACGAATCCGTGCCCGCCCTGGAAGAGAGGAACGAGCGGGGTCATGACCGGCCGGCCCTTCATGCGCGCGCGTTCGAGCGCGAGCGCGCGCTTGCGATCGGCGTTCAAGACCCGCCCGACCACACGGGGATGGCCGTCGTCGGGTACGCGCCAGAGCACCCGCGAGGAGGGGGCGATGAATATGACCGCTTGAAGCCCCGGGACCTGATGCAGGAGCAGTATCGCCTCGCGCTTCGCGCGCGCCTCGGGCGGAAACCCGAAAATCTCCCAACGCCTGACGAGGCGCGCCACGGCCAGCGGTCGATGCTCCTGCGCGCGGATCTGATCGGCGACCCCCTGCCAGACACCCTGGGTCATGCGCGTGATCTCGTCCTGCTCATAAGTCTTCAAGGCCGCCGCCAGCACCACGGTTACGGTCAAGAGCACGATGCCCGTCACGAAGGCAAGCCCGAAGCGCCGCGAGCGCAGCTCGAGCCACCCGTAATCCAGGGCCGCCGCCCCTAACGCGAGCAAGGCGAGCGCCCCCGGCAATGAGACCTCGTGCAGACCGCGCCAGATCGGCCAGAGCGGACTTAGCTGGCCTACGAGACCCGCCACGCTCAGGGCGACCAGGAGGGCCGCCGACGACGGACCGGGGGCGCGGGCGCCCGTGAGCGCCGCGAACGCAACCGACGAGCTCGCCAGCAGGAACATGATGCTGCTCAAAGGCGAAATACGCGCCGGGCCACGAAGGTGAATTGCCGGATGGAAGGCGACGAAGAACGGCGTATTCACGCCCACATGCCCGCCCACGAGAAACGCCGTCACGGCCAAGGTGCTGTAGAGCACCGCCGGAAAGACCAGGAAAAAAGCCAGACGAAAATAACGACCCTGCAATAGCAGAAGCCCGCCACCGATCAGGATTTCGGCGAGCGCGGCATTCGCCGACATCGGCGCAAGATGACGATTCCATTGCACCAAAAGCGGACGCGCGGCAAGCCAACCCCATAGCGCCACGGCGCCAACGAGGATATTCACGGCCGCCGCGGCCAATACGATGCGGGGACGCAAGACGGGGTTGCGAGTAGCTAGCACGAGGGGTTCAGGGATTCCGATGCCAACGTGGCAGACCGGACTATGCTACTCCAAGGCCGGAGCCTTGGAAAAGTGACCCGGATGCCGAGACAGGCCGGGCGCGCCGCGCGAGGGCGGCACCTATGGAGAAACACCGCGTCTCCGCGGCCCCCCGGGACACGGGCACGGGTCCCTTGGGCCCCGGGGTGGGTGCGCGCCTCATCGTCGCCCACACCGCCCGCCTTCACGGTAGAAATGTATTTTTCCGTATCGAAGAGACTATGCATGCGTTAGCTCACGGCACGACACGAGCAAGGCCGGCCGCAGGCTTCGCGGCCGGCCTTCTCGCCAAGACACCATTCCGGTACGTTGGACTATTTCTGTATACATACCGTACCGCCGTGCCCGAAAACCGGTCCATCATAAGAGAATGCGCCCCTCTCGCGCGCCGCCCTCGCCGCGCCCGGACTGTCAGTGGCCTCCAGACCTCGCCCCGGGCCGCTTGGGACAACCTGGGGGCGCGCAGGGTGAACGCCTCCCGACACTATCACGGCGCGAGCGCCCGCGCCGTCGCCCATCGAAGACAAAGACCCGGCATTTGGTGCCGGGTCGCCGCTCCGGCGGCACCATCCGGCGCACCCCGGAGAAGACCACGTCTTCGTAGCGAGCCCGGGACCGCAGGCGCCCCCGGCCTAGCCCGCCCGTGCCGGCCAGTAGTAGTCTCCACCTTCATCACCTTACGCGCGGATGGGTCGGGTCGGGGGCGATGCAAGCCGCCGTCCTGGCTTTCGTGACCGATGCGCTCCCCAGGGGGCGAGCCTTCGAGACGCCGCCCCAGACACGACGCGCCTGGGCCCGTATCCCCACCGGGATATGGCCTGAAACCTGCTCGCAGTGTGGACTGTCTCAATATTGTGCTGGATGGGGTCTCCATGGACTATTTACCGATCTTCCTCGATATCCGGTCGGCGCGCGTTCTCGTCGTGGGCGGGGGCGAGGTGGCGGCCCGCAAGGTAGGGCTTTTGCAAAACGCGCAGGCGCAGGTGGTCGTCGTATCTCCGGACCTCACCCCGGCCCTCGAGGAGATGAAGACGGCCGGCACCATCACCCATATCGCGCGGCCCTTTACGGTCGCGGACGTGGCCGGCGCGCGTATCGTGATCGCCGCCACCAATCACGCCGCCACGAACAAACTCGTCTATCAGGCCGCCACGGCCGCCCGCGTGCCGGTCAACGTCGTCGACCATCCGGCACTCTGCACCTTCATCATGCCCTCGGTGATCGACCGCTCGCCGGTGATCATCGCCGTCTCAAGCGGGGGCACCTCTCCGGTGCTCGCGCGCCTTTTGCGGGCGCGCCTCGAGAGCCTGGTCGCCTCCACCTATGGGGCGCTCGCCACCTTCATGGCCCAGCGCCGCCCCGAGGTCCGTCAACGGATCACCTCGCCGCGGACCCGGCGCCGCTTCTGGGAGCGCGTGCTCCAGGGGCCCGCCGCCGAACTGCTTTTGGCCGGACAGGACGGGGCGGCGGCCCAGGCCTTTGAGCGCGAACTCGCGCAGCCGGAAGGCGAGGGCGTGGGCCTCGTGTCGCTCGTGGGCGCAGGCCCCGGCGACCCGGATCTCTTGACGCTGCGCGCCCTGCGGCTCATGCAGGAGGCCGACGTCATCGTCTATGACCGCCTGGTCGCCCCACCCATACTCGCGCTCTGCCGGCGCGAGTCGCAACGAATCGACGTAGGGAAGGACGCCGGACATCACAGGGTCCCCCAGGAACAGATCAATCGGCTGCTCGTGGAGCTCGCCGCCACCGGCCAGCGCGTCGTGCGCCTGAAAGGGGGCGACCCCTTCGTGTTCGGACGTGGCGGCGAGGAGATCGATGCGCTCGTGGAAGCCGGTATCCCCTTCCAGGTGGTACCGGGCATCACGGCCGCTCTCGGCTGCGCGGCCTACGGGCACCTGCCGCTCACCCATCGCGATTACGCCCAGTCCTGCGTCTTCGTGACCGGCCACTGCCGGAAAGATGCCCTGGAGCTGAATTGGGATTCGCTCGCCCGCCCGCACCAGACCCTCGTCTTCTATATGGGGGTTGTGGCCCTGCCCGCCATCAGCCGCGAGCTCATGGCCCACGGCCTGCCGGCGACGACGCCCGCGGCCCTGATCGAACGGGGAACGACACCTGAACAGCGGGTCCTGACCGGAACGCTCGAAAGCCTCCCGGAGATCGTGGCCAAGGAGGCGGTTCGCCCGCCCACGCTCATCGTCATAGGCGAGGTCGTGCGACTCCATGAGCGCTGGAGCCGCCACACGGACCGGGCCCTGGCTT
>JAKAXT010000116.1 GCA_021816425.1 Pseudomonadota bacterium
TCCGATCTAGGGCGAAGCGCGGGCTATGGCGCCAGCTGTGGTTTTCTATACTATGCCCGGCCATGGCGGCCCGGCGCACGAGCCCCGGCCATCGCTGGGCGCGGGTGCCGATACAAAAGAAGCTGGCTTTTGCGCCATACTGAGCCAGGGTGTCGAGGGTCCGCGGGGTGAGTGCCTCGTTCGGACCGTCGTCGAAGGTGAGGGCGACGTGGGCCCGCGCGGTGATGGCGCGCGTGATCGCGGGGCCCACGAGCGAACAGCGCGGACAGAGGCAGGCGGCGGCGAGGGCCGCCTGGCTTGCGGCGACCGCGCCGAGGGCGGGCCCCATCGGGAGGGCGTGGGTGCCGGCGATGGCGGTCAGGAGGCCGTCTAGGATGTTGACCGTCTGAAAGATGTCGCGTGCGTCGAGGCGCGCCATCATCGCGTCCCGTGAGGCCGCCACGGGGCGCCACACGCACGCGCGCACGAGAGGAGGCCTTGCCCGCGGTCTTGTCGTGGCTCGGGTCTAGAATGTGAGGAGGAACGGGGCCTATGCATGATCGCGGGACGACCTACGGCAGGTCTTGCCGAAGCACGACGCTAGCGCGCGTCCGGGGCACGATGTCTTGGGCTTTGGGCATGGGGGTCGCGCGGATACGGCATCGGCCAGAAACTACACGCATTCCGATCGGGCGGCAAGGAGCGGCGGTTGGCGGCGTGCATGGCGGGACCGCCGGATGCGTCGTGGCCGCGGGTGGCGGCCTGGGCGGCCCCCGCCACATCGTTGATTAAGCGATTTATGCGGATATTTTATCATCCGGCCGAGAGGCTGGCCGAGATCGAGGACCGGCGCGACGTGCTTGGTGTGGTCGGCTACGGGGCCGCGGGGCCCGCGCGGCCCTGGTGCGGGCGGGCGCCCTATGTGGGGTTGCCGCTCGAGCCTCACGGTCCGCGGGTCTGCGAGGTCATCGCCGCCGGTACAACCCAATCCGGCGCGCGCCACGGCGTGCGTTATGCGCATGACGGCGAGTGGTTGTTCGCGGCCACCGAGGCGCCCGCTTCGGGCGCGATCGAGGCGGCCGCCGTAGAGGTCTACGGGCGCCTTTTGCAGGTCGCCAAAGAGGAAGGCTACGGGTGCCTGATCCGCGCCTGGCAGTATTTCCCGGACATCCATGGTGCGGAGGAGGGCCTCGAGCGCTATCGGCAATTCAATCGCGGCCGCCACCGCGCCCTTGGGGACTATCTGGCGCAGGGCGGGCTGCGGCCGGCGGCGACCTGCATCGGGACGCGCGCGGGACATCTCACCGTGTACATCCTGGCGCGACGGGTGCCGGGCGTGGCCATCGAAAACCCCCGACAAATCTCCGCCTACCGCTATCCCGAGACCTACGGTCCGCGGCCGCCCGACTTCGTCCGCGCGATGAAGGTGGTAGGCGAGGGATGCGCGTGGTTGTGGATATCGGGCACGGCCGCTATCGTAGGGCACGAGAGCCGGGCGGCGGGAGACATGGCGGCGCAGATGCGCGAGACCTTCGCCAATCTCGACGCCGTGGTGGCGAGCGCCGGTTTGGGAGAGGATCGGCGCGTTTCTCTGGCCAAGATCTACGTGCGCGGCACGGACACCTTGCCGGCCTTGCCGGGGTCCTGGGCGGGCGCCCCGGTCGTGGTCCTCGCAGGCGACATCTGTCGGGCCGAACTCTTGATAGAGATCGAGGCGGTCGTGACCGCTGGCGTCCAAGGCCGAGGGGCGCCAAGATAAGATCTGGGCGATCGGCGAGAACGACGCTTAGGAGGGGGGGATGGCGAAGTGTGTGGGGGGCGGATCGGGCCCCGCGAGGTACGTGCGCCTTGCGTATGCCGTTTTGGGGGCGTTTGTGATCGGCCCGGCGACCGCGGGGGAGTCCCACTACGGCGGAGGGCTCGGGCTTGCGGTCTTTCTTGCGCCCGCCTATCCGGGTTCCGACAGTGAAAACGTCTTCGCCTACCCCTACCCCTACCTGGAATACGAATCGCCCACCGTCCATCTCCATCATGAGCACCTGCGGGCCGAGTGGAGCCGCGATTCGCCGCTTAGTTTCGGTATCGGGGCGAACGGTTCGCCGCCGGCGACGGCCGGTTCGCCGGACGCCCGGGTCGGCATGCCGGCGCTCGCGCCGACGTTCGCCCTGGGCCCCGATGTCCTCTATCGCCTCGCCTGGCGGCCGGGACGGTGGAGGGTCTGGCTCGGGGCCCGCGTCCGCTATCGGTGGGCCATCGACCCCGGTCTGCATCTCGAGCCCGTCGGGAGCAGCGCGTCGGCGTTCCTGGAGTGGCGCACCCCGGAGGGGCGCACGTGGCCCGTTGTGGTAAGCTTTGGCCCCGTTTTTCGCAGCCGAGGGGCAAACGGATATTTTTTTGGGGTCCCGGCGAGCGAGGCCATCCCCGGGCGGCCGGCCTATACGGCGTCGGGCGGGTATGCGGGCGTGCGACTTACGGGCGCGGTGACGAGGCGCGTAGGACCCCTCGAATTCGCGATTTTTGGACGCTACCGGAATTACCGGGGAGCGGCGTTCGCGTCGAGTCCCCTGCTGAAGGTTTCCAATACCTTGATCGTGGGCGCGGCGGTCGTCTGGGCATTCATCCGGTCCGGGCGCAACGGCGCGTGAAGCGCCGGCGATCTGCCGGGATCCGCGGTCCCGGGCGTGATCGAGAGTCTTGTTGGGGTTTTTGAGAGGGTATGTGAGTGAAGAGTGAGCAAACCGATTTTGAGCGCGAGATTGCGCAACTGCTTGTCAGCAGTTTGAACCTGGCGCTCGATCCGGTCTCCATCGATCCGGAGGCCCCGCTTTTTCGCGAGGGACTGGGACTCGATTCGATCGACATGCTGGAGATCGCGCTTGCGATCTCGCAGCACTATGGTATCCAGATGCGTTCCGACGATCCCGAAAACGCCACGATCTTCGCGTCGCTCAGGGCGCTCGCGGCCGCCATCAAGGCCCGGCGGGCGTAGACGGGCGCGGGCCTCGGGCTTTCCGGAAGACGCCGGTGTCGAGGGGTGGCGATGGCGCGGGCCTGGTTTGAAAAACGCGAGCGGGGCAGCGGGTGGGGCATACGCATCGCGCGCACCCTGGCGCTTGCGCTCGGCCGGCGGACGGGGAGGGCGCTCCTCTGGCCCATCACGGCCTACTTTTTTTGCTTCCTCCCGGAGGGGCGCGCCGGCCTGCGACGGTACTATGAGGCCCTGGACGGGCGCCGGCCATCGCGGCGCACCGTGTTTGCGCACTACCTCACCTTCGCGCGGACGATCCTCGATCGCGCCTATCTCTTGGCGCGTCATCGCGATGCGCCCCCCTATGAGATCCGCGGCTTCGAGGCTGTGATCCCCTGCCTGGAGCGAGGGCGGGGTGCCGTGCTGCTCGGCGCCCATCTGGGGAGTTTCGAGGCCGCCCGGGCGGCCGCGTCGCTACGGCCGCAGCTCAAAGTCCAGGTCATCATGAACGTCGGCGTGTCGCGCAAGCTGAACGAGGCCTTGGCGGCCTTGGACCCGGCCGCGCAGGACTCGATCCTGTCGCTTGGGGGCGCGGCGTCGCTTTTGCGGGTCAAGGAGATCCTGGCGGAAGGGGGGCTCGTGGGGCTGATGGGCGATAGGCCGTTGGGGGGCGAGCCGACCTATGAGGCCCGGTTCCTGGGCCGGACGGCCCGCTTTCCGCTGGGCCCTTTGCGGCTTGCGGCGACCCTCCAGGTACCGGTATTCTTCTTTACCGCACTCTACCGCGGCGCCGCCTCGGGCGCTTGCCGCTACGAGTTGGTATTTGAACCGCTTTGCGACCCCGCGCCGGAGGCGGCTTTGCGGGGCGAGTGGATGCGACGGCTCGGTGAGCGGTATGTGGAGACCCTTCAGGCGTACTGTCGCGTAGCGCCTGACAACTGGTTCAATTTCTATGACTTTTGGCAAGTCCAAGACGGCGGTCCGCCTCGGGGGTCTGCTCCTGGTGATGGTGGCGATGACCGCGTCGGCGGCCGAGCGCCCATGGAACGTTCGGACGCTTCTCAAGACGTTGGCGCGCGGGGTGAACGGTAAGGTTCGATTCATCGAGATCAATCATCTGGCAAGCCTGCGGCGTCCCGTCCGTTCCCACGGTACCCTCCAATACATCAAGCCGGCGACGCTCATCATGACGCAAAGCGCGCCGCGTAAGGCGGTCTATCGCATCGTCGGCAATCGCCTGTTCGTAAACGGCGCGCAGCGGGGGATACCGGTCACCCGCTACCCTGGCGTGGTGGCGATCGTGTCGGGGTTCGAGGGGCTTTTGAGCGGCAATTACGCGCTCTTGGCGCATGACTTCACGACGCATCTGGGCGGGGACCGCAAGGCCTGGCATCTGCTCCTCAGGCCGCGGCTCGCCTCGCTCAAGCGGGCGCTCTCGAGCGTGGCCATAAGCGGCCGGGGACCCGCGCTCGTGGAGATCGAGACGCGGGCCCCGAACGGCGATACGTCGGACATGCGCATCCTGCGGTGAACGCCAAGGCCGTGGCCCTCGGGGTGACGCTCGCGTGGCTTGCCGTCATGGCAGGCCTCGCGGCCGTCATCGTGAAGACCGGCCGCTTCGGCGGGAGTCTCACCGCGTTTTTGCCGACATCCGGGAGTACCGTGCAGCGGGCGCTCGTGCAGGGTCTGCATAAGGGGGAGGCCTCGCGCGTCTTGATGCTTGCGATCCGGGGCGGTCGCGCGGGGGAGCGCCTCAAGGTCTCGCGGGCTTTGGTGCGGCTTTTGCGCCCGCACAAGGCGGCGTTCGCCCTGGTCGCCAACGGCGGCCGGGGGGCGGCGCGCGATGTGGAGGGGTTTCTGTCCCGCTACCGCTACCTCCTGGCGCCGCGCGCGGCCTGGACCGTGAGCGCCTTGCGCGCCGACCTGCGGCGCGATCTCGCCATTCTCGAGTCGCCGGCGGGTCTGAGCTCGGGCGAGATCATGGCGGATCCGACCGGGGCGCTCATGGCCGCGGCGCGGCCCTGGATGGGGGCGGGCGGTCCCCGGTCGCGCCACGGCGAATGGGAGTCGCGCGACGGCCGGCAGGCCTTGCTGCTCGTGGAGACGCGACGGTCGGGATTCTCGGTCGGCCCCCAGCGGCACGCCCTGCGCCTCATCCGCGCGGCCTTCACCAGGGCGGCGCATGGCACGCCGCTTGGTCTGACGATGGCGGGCGCGGGCGTCGTGACGGTGGCGGCCAACGACCGGGTGGCCGCAAGCGCCAAGGTCCTGACCGTCATCGATCTCGTGCTGGTCGCGGGGATCCTGTTTTTCGTCTACCGCGCGGGGCCGCCCATGGTGGCGAGCCTCGTGCCGCTCACAAGTGGCGCCCTGGTGGCTGCGGCCGTGACCGCTTTCGCGTTCCCGCGGCTTGCCATCACGACCTTGGGTTTTGGAACCATGCTGATCGGCGTGGCGATGGACTATCCCACCTACGTGCTGCTGCACATGGGGCCGGGCGAGGACGCGGGGGCCGCCGCGCGGCGCGTCGCCCGCGCCCTGGGGCTTGCCATGATTGCCATGGTGATCGGCTTCTCGACCATGGTCGTCTCGCGCCTCGCCGGCCTCGTGCAGCTCGGCGTCTTCGCCTGCGCGGGTCTCGTCGCCTCGGCGCTCGCCGCGCGCTATCTGCTGCCCTTCATGATGCCGGCGTGGCGGCCGTCGGCCGACCTCCGCGTCTGGGACCGGCGGGCGTCGCGCGCGATCACTCTGCTTAGACGCGCGCGCCTTGCGACTCTGGTAACGGCGCTTGCCGCGCTTGGCGTCCTCGTCTACCGGGGACACGGCGTGTGGGACGATCACCTGTCGGCTTTGAGTCCGGCGCCGCACGCCCTGATGGCGCGCACGGGTCGCATGGCCGGCGAGTTCGGCGTGCCCGGTCTGTCGTCGCTTGTGGTCGTGACCGCCGCGAACACCGAGCAGGCGCTTGCGCGTAGCGCCGCGCTCCTGCCGGCTTTGGCGGCGCTCCATAGGCGGGGGGCCATCACGAATTACCAAATGGCGGCACGCTATCTGCCCACGCTCGCTCTTCAGCGCCTTCGCCAGAAGGCCCTGCCCGCGGCTCGCGTTTTGCGGCGGCGGTTGCACGCCGCCGCCGCCCACATGCCGTTTCGCGCCCGCGCGTTCCAGCCGTTCCTGGCGGCCGTCAGGCAGGCGCGGCACGAGCCCCTTCTGCGGCCATCGGACCTGCCTGCGCCCGTGCGCGCCCGGCTAAGCGGTCTGCTCATGCCCGTCCATGGCCGCATGGTGGCCTTCGTGCGACTCTCCGGCGTGCATGATCCCCGGGGCGTGGAGGCGGCGGTCCGCGC
>JAKAXT010000117.1 GCA_021816425.1 Pseudomonadota bacterium
ATCTGCGGCAGGGCCATTCGCGAAGTGGTAGTGTAAAGGGGCGTTCACGCTACGCGCCCAAGGTCGTCCCAGGCGATCGGGGAAGCCGGCAGCCCCTTTACATTCCGGCCGCAGCGATAGCGGCGCGTGATGGTGGCCGCGCGTTCCCTTACGATGGACTGGTTTTCGGATATGTCGGTACGGTATCTATACAGAAACATTCCAGCGTTACAGAATGGTGTATTGGCGAGAAGGCAAGCCGCAAATTATACTACGGGCCTTGCTCACGTCGTGCCACGGGCGAATGTATGCGTCCTCTCTTCGATACGGAAAAGTATATTTCCACCGTCAAGGCGGGCGGCGTGGGCGACGATGAGGCGCACGCCATGAGCGATGCCTTGATTGGGGCCTTGAACGAAGGTGTGGCGACGAACGACGAGCTTGTGAAGATTGGTGCACGTATCGATCTCCTGACGGCGCGAGTGGATGTCTTGGACGTGCGCGTCGAGGTGCTCAGCGACAAGATCGACGGCCAAGCCCGCAGCCTGAACGACAAGATCGACGGCCAAGCCCGCAGCCTGAACGACAAGATCGACGGCGTGGCCCGCAGCCTGAACGACAAGATCGATAATCTTGAGAGGAACCTGCGCACCGAAATGGACGCGAGATTCCATATTCATAAGGTATGGCTCATGATCATCGCCGCCATGGTCGCCTTCTCGAATCCACTCATGATGCACTTCTATGAGGCGATGGGACTCTTCCCATGACCGCGCCCATGTCGCGCGGCCGGGCGAAACGCAGGGCGCGTGCCCTTCTTAACGGGCGCCTTCGTGTAAAGAGGCTTGTGTGTGGGGAAGACGCCCGATCGCCTGTTCCACCCACCGGAAACCGATGTGTTCCTGTTCCAGGCGCAGTCGGGGTCGGATGCGGTTGTCGCGCAGTTCATCGTAGAGGCGTCGCTCATCGGGTGTCAGCCGGGGCAGGTCGCGTACGGTCTGCTTGTCCTCCCGGCCCCAGTGCGCTTCATGGGCAAACAGGGTCTCGTGGTCCATGAGCAGGGACTGGGCGTGCGGACAGTAGACGCGCAGCTGATCGAGGATGGCGAAGCCGTGGGTGTCGATGTCGCCCCAATAGTGGACGTGCGCCTGCGCAAGCCAGGGGAGGTCTTGCAGCATGGCAAAGCCATAGCCCGCGCCGAACAGGGCAGTGCCCCGGGGGATCTTGGGGAGCGCGAGGAAGTTCACCTCGTTTTCCGTGATGATGACGTGGCGGACCTCGGGATCGAGGCGGGCGAGGCTTGGAGCGTCCAGGGTGATGTCGGCGCCCAGGCGGGCAAGGGGCAGGCTGTCATCGAGGGGCCGCAGGCGCACGCGTAGGGGCTTTTCCCGAAAGCCGTAGCGCCTTGCGAAGCCCGCTGTCGCGCTTGCCCCGGGGTCATAGGCGTCTTTCGCAAGCGCGATATCGAGCAGCGCGCCCAGTATGCCCCGATGGGTCTCGAGGAACTTGCTGTCGACGCCCGGAAGGTCCACTTGGCGCAGGTAGATATTGGGGTGTGGGCGGGCTGCGATCCAGGTCACGACAGCGAGCAGGCGCTCCCAGATACCCGCCAAGTCGAGGGCGCGCAGGGGATGGTCCGCGAGCCACCCGAGTAGTTCGGGCCGGGTTTCCCTGGTTATCGTAAGCAGGCGCCCGAAGGCGCGGGCCTCCGCGGTCTTGTGAATGAGCGTGAGCGCGTCGTCCAAAGTATCGATCCAGATCTCGCTTGGGACTTCGTTCGCGCCCAGCGTCCGATGGCGGGTGGCACGCATGACGAGGCGCACGCACGGTAGGGCGCGCAGCGTGGCGGCCCAGGCGCGGACCTCCTCGAAGCGATCCGCCATCTCCCGCGCCGAGGGCGTCCTGCATGGCGCTCTCATGGGGAAATCGGATCGGCCGGTGACGAAGGACGACAGGAGTTCACCCCGCGCCCAGCGCCGCATCAGGTAAGCGTGCACCTCGTCGGGCGCAGTCCAGCTCATCCCGTGATCCGCGCCTTCTCGGCGCGATATTCCTCGATCGTGAGGTTGCGAAGCTTCGACGCCCGGCCCTCTTCGTTGTGCACGAAACCCACGCACGACACGAAGGGTTCGATGATGTGGATTTTCTGCAAGGGCGTCACGATCAGGAGTTGGAGGTTCAGTTCGCGGAAGAGCCGCAGCCCGTACTGAGCGGACTCGTCGGACCCGCGCCCGAAGGCCTCGTCTATGACCACGAAGCGGAACGAGCGTGACCGGGTGGCGCCCCATTCAAGACCGAACTGATAGGCGAGGCTCGCGGCAAGCACGGTGTAGGCGAGTTTCTCTTTCTGCCCCCCGGACTTGCCGCCCGAATCCGAGTAGTGCTCGTATTCGCTTTGATCCTCGTGCCAGCGCTCGCTCGCGGCGAACACGAACCACGCGCGCACATCGGTCACTTTGGTTGTCCACCGCCGGTCGGCCTCCGACTGGCCCTCGCGCCCGCGAAAGCGTTCTATGATGCGTTTGACCTGCAGAAACTTCCCTTCGGAGTACTGGCTGTCGTCGCTGCCTGTGAGCGTCCCCTCCGTGCAGGCGCGCAATTCCCCTTGGAAATCGCGGATCTCGGCATCGGTCGTGCGTTCAGCCTCGAGGACTATGTAGCGCCCGGGGTTGTAGTCGATCTTGGTGAGCGAGGCGTTGACCCGGTCGATGCGCTCTTTGATCAGCTCGCGTTCGCGGGCGAGCTGCGACTGAAAGTTCGCGACCTCGCGTATGGTGTTTTCATTCAGGAGCTCCTTGAAGCGGGCCTCGAAGCCCGGGAGTCCGTCGGCCAAAAGCTCCTCGAGCATCTTCCGGTATTCGAAGCCCGCCTCGATGGCGGCATCGACATCGGCGGTCTCGAGCTTGTAGGTCTCCTTGTAGGACGCCATAGCCTGAATCACGGCATCGCGCAGCGCGGCAAGCCGCCTCGTGCAATCCCCCGCGCGTTTCCCGATGGCCGAACGCAGCGCGTTTTCGTAGTTTTCGCAGGATTCGAGCGTGAGGGCGTGCGCGCCCAGGGCCTCGGCGCGCACGGTATCGATCTGGTCGAAGGCGGTCGCGTGCTGCGCGAACTGCGGCTCGTCCAGGACCGCCTGGACCGTTTGCCGCGCGGTCGTCGTGTCGGCCCTTTGTTGCTCGCATTTGGCGCGCAGTTCGCGCTCGGCGTCGATGCGGGTCTCATGGCTTTCCCGTTCGGCCGCCACCTCTTTGAGTCGCGCGGTGAGCTGCTTTAGGGTGTCGGAGGCCGACTCGAGCCTGTGCCTTTCATCCTCGAGCGTGGCGATCTCCGCCGCCTGGGTCCGCCAATCGAGTTCCCGGAAGTCGCGGTATTCCTCCAGACGCGTCAGGGCGGCGAGCCGTTCTTTCAGCGTACCGTGGGCAGTCTGGGTTTTGGCGAGACCTGCGGCGTGGCTTGCGATCTCGGATTCGAGGGCGCTTGCGCGCGCCTTCAGTGCGCTGATCTTGGCGGCGTTGCTCCAGCCCAAGATGTAGCGGCTGCGGTCGTCCAGGCGGTGACGATCATCTTTTTCGTGGCGATCGCCGGGGGTCTTGATCTGCCCCGCGCGGGTCAGTGCGCGGGTCTCGCGCTGGAATTGCTCATACGTGGTGCAGCAGGCGACGTCGAAGCGCTGTGCCACCTCGCGTTCTAGCCACGCGTAGAAGGGCGAGTCCGGCCGGATCTCGAGTTTGCGTGCGAGCGAATCCGGATGCAGTTCGGCGGGGGTGTTGCGGGCGGCCTTGCGCACTCGGAAGTAGACGATGCGCCCCTTGAGGTCGGTCTTGTCGACCCAGCGCGCCACATCGGCGTAGTGGGCGTCGGGCACGAGCAGCGACAGGCCGAAGTTGTGGAGCAGTCGTTCCGCCGCCCCCTCCCAGGTCGACTCGTCGGCGCGCACCTGCAGGAGCTCGCCTGCAAACGGCATCTCGTGTTCGGCAAGGGCGAGCGCCCGGCACAGCGCCGCGCGGATCATGGCGTGCCGCGAGTCGATGTTGCTCTGTCTTGCCTGCAGGTCTTCGATCTCGGCGGTCAACGACTCGTGGGCGCCGCGCGTCTCGCGCAGGGCCATGGCCTGTTCAGTCAGGGCATTCTGAAGCGAGGCCTCCTCGGCCGCCATGTCCTCGGTCAGGCGCGCGAGGCGCGCGCGTTGCGCAACGAATGCGGTTTCGTCGGTCGCCGCAGGCTCGCTGATGGCCTGACACCATTGCTCGTAGTATCGGGCCTTGGTCTCGCGCGTGGCGCGTTCATGCCCCTTGCGCTCGATCTCCTGGGCGAGCCGCTCCAGGCGATCCCCGCCGTTTTCGGCAATGTGGCGCTTCAGCTCATCCTCGGTTGCACGCAGGGTCTGGCGGGTCTCGGCGAGACGGGCAATGGCCCGATCGCGTCGCCCCCATTCGTCTTCCAGCCGCGCGAGGCGTTTGTCGAGGAGTTCCGCCTTCAGGCGCGCGAAGTAGGGGCGCACGGCCTCGCGCGCCGCCTCCCAGGCGGCGAGTTCACCTTGAAGGCGCGCATGTTTGTCGAGGCGGGCTACGAGCGGCGTCAGAAGCTCAATTTGGCCCTTGGCCTTCAGGACCGCCTCGTGGGCACGATTCAGGTTATCGAAGTGATCGATCAAGGCCTGGATGCGTGGCGCCACATCAAAGGGTTCGAGCATGTGCTGGCGCACGAAATCCGTGAGATTGCCTACCGACTTCATGGAGACCGTCTGATGGAAGAGTTCGAGCGCCTGTTCATTGTCGATCCCGAAGCGCCGGCGGAACCACGCCCCATACGGTGGGAAGCTGTCGAGGACCTCAGAGCCCTGGCCGCGCAGGCGTTTGCGCAGGGTGTTGATGTCCGATCCGAAGCGCGCGAAGTCCACCGTGATCGACAGGGCCTGTTCGGCGCCCACATAGAAGCGCGCCGGCTGTCCCTGCGCATCCTTGATCCAGAAGACCTGGGCGAGCGTCACGGTCTGGTCGTAGGCGGCGTTATGGAAGACCCCGAGGATGACTGAGTAGGTGTTGTGGTCACGCAGGGCGATAGGGCGCGCCGACTGGCTTGCCTCGCCGCGCTCCGACTTGTAGTGGCCGAGAACATAGGAGCGCAGCGAACGCTCCTTCGCTTCCGCGCCCGCCGCTTTGTTGTAGGCGACGCGATGGGAGGGCACGAGCAGCGTGGTCACGGCGTCGACCAGGGTCGACTTGCCGGAGCCTATGTCGCCGGTCAGGAGGGCGTTGCGGCCGTCAGGCTCGAGCGACCAGACGCGGGCATCGAAGGTGCCCCAGTTGAAGACCTCGAGACGTTGAAGCCGAAAACCCGAAAGGCTGTCGTCCCCGAGAAAGTCGAGGCTCAAGGTCTCGGGAGCGCCGCTTGGGCCTTTTCTTTCAGGCGTCATCGGCGGATGCTTCCTGCGGGGCGGCGAGATGGGCCTTGTAGGCGGCCAGGTTCTCGGCGAAATCGGCGAGCCATTGGGCGTCGACGAAGGCCTTCAGGATGCGGCGCACTTCATAGGCGGCCGGCCCCGCGCCCGTGGCGGGCTTCAGACGGCGCAGGAAGCCCAGGTCTACGATACGGTTCACATGGGTCTCGATCTGGTCGATGCGCCGGGCCTCGTTCGCGGTCTCCGGCAGGAACACGCGCACGAGTTCCACGATCTCGTCGCGCGTCATCACGAGCTTCACGTCGCCGCCGGTGGCATCGAACTCGGCCAGGCGCTTGCGCAAGAGCGCAAGCAGCAGGCTCACCGGGAATGACAGCGGCCGGCGTGCGACGAGCCGTCGGAGTTCGCCTTCCTCGGTGTCGCGCGAGCGCAGGAAGGCGTAGCCCTCGGATTCATCGACCACGAGATCGAGTCCGAGCACCCCCATGTAATCGCGCACACGCGCCTGCAGGCTCAAAAGGGCATTCCAAAGCGGCGCCTCGTTATCCTGGTAGATCACGCCCTTCAAAAGCGGGATCACGACCGCCGAGAGCTCCAGGCCTGTTTCCTGCTGTTCTTCGCGCATCCTAGTTTGAGTCCTATCTCACGAAAATGACACGCGGTAGGCGCGCCCGCCGCTCCCGCTCTTGCCCGTCCGCCTGCACGCTACGCCATCCGACCGCGTCCGTCACGTCCTCGTCTATGCACGCCTTGGCATCGGTGGCGGCGAGATCCAGGTAGGCTATGAGTTCGGCAAGCCCGTGGCGCAGGGGGTGCAGGTCGCAGACCAGATC
>JAKAXT010000118.1 GCA_021816425.1 Pseudomonadota bacterium
CCGATCTGATCTCACATCGCTCTATGCCGTAGGGGAATGCGCCTCCACGGGCCTCCATGGCGCCAATCGCCTGGCGAGCAACTCGCTGCTCGAGTGCCTAGTGCTGGGGCGCGCGGCCGCCGAGGACGCGGGCGCCAGACTCGCCGACAGCCCGCCCGCGGTCGCGCTCCCGGCGTGGGACGAGAGCCGGGTCACCGACGCCGACGAGGCGGTCGTGGTCTCGCACAACTGGGAGGAGCTACGCCGCTTCATGTGGGACTATGTGGGCATCGTGCGCACGAACAAGCGCCTGGAGCGCGCGCTCCACCGCGTGAACCTGCTGAATCACGAGATCCATGAATACTACGCGAACTTCAAGGTCTCGAACGACCTGATCGAACTGCGCAATCTCGTCCAGGTCGCCGAGCTCATCATCCGCTCCGCTCAGTCGCGCACCGAAAGCCGCGGCCTGCATTACTCGCGCGATTACCCGGAGACGGACACCGCGCACCCCGCGCGCGACACCATCCTCACCCCGCCTCAATACGCGCAGGCCGCCGAAGCGCCAGGCGAGCATTGGTCGTGAGCGCCTCCGGGCGCCCTCAGGCGAAATACCAGGCGAGCGCGGCGGCGCCGGCCGCCAGGCAGTAATAGCCGAAGGGCCGCAAGGCCTGCACCTCCTGCTTGCGGAAATAGCGCATCAATATCCAGGTGCTCAGGTAGGCGAAAAGACCCGCGACCACACCCGACAGGAAGATCGCGCCGATGTGGATATGGCCCGTGATCCGAAAGAGCTTGGGGATCTCCAGGATCGCGGCCGCGCCTATGATCGGGGTCGCCATGAGAAACGAGAAGCGCGCGGCGACCGCGTAGTCGAAGCCCTTGCCAAGCCCCGCCACCACCGTGACCCCCGAGCGCGACATGCCCGGTATCAAGGCGAGCGCCTGCGCCCCGCCTATGACGAGCGCCTTGCCCCAGGTCATGTGCTCGAGGGTATGCTCCGGACGACGCCTCTTCAGGACATCGCCGATCAGGAGCACGATGCCGTTCACCATGAGGAAGATCGCCGCCACCAAAAGGTTCGCGAACAGGAGCTTGATCTTCTTTTCGAAGAGCAGCCCGATGAGGCCTGCCGGGATGGAGGCCGCCACCAGAAACCAGAAGAGCCGCGCCTGATCGTTGGCCGGCCGGCCGCGCGCCCTCAAGAGCCCGGCCAGGATGTCGCGCCAGTCGCGCCAGAAGTAGAGCAGAAGCGCGCTTGCGGTGCCGACATGCAGCACCACGAGAAACGGCAGGAAGTCGGGGCTCGCCTTGGAGATATGCCAACCGAGGACGGTGCGAATGATCACGCTATGGCCGAGACTGCTGATCGGGAAAAGCTCGGTAACACCCTGAACGACCGCCATCACCAACATCTGTCCGACCTGCATTCCGAGCCCTCTCGCGTTTCGTCGGGCCAGTATAAAGGACTGGTCGGGGTGCGCCAAGGCGGCCTCGGCGTTCGGCCGAGATCAGCCGCGCTCGGGCGGCAAAAACCACCAATACAAAAAGGCGAGCACGACAAGTCCGCCATAGAGCCCCGTGAAGACTGCCGCCCGCCACTCATGGAAGAGCAGTGCGTGCACAAGCCGCGGCATCAAAGCGGCGGGATGGCCGCTCCCGCCCCGCAGCCGATACTCCCACAGGGTCAGGGGGCAGGTGATACCGAGCGCCTGCTCCAAAGCGACATACGCGATCGCCGCGGTGTGCAGGACGCGATAACGGAGGCTGCGCGTCCAGCGCCAGCGGCGCCACGCCCCCAAGGGAATCAACACGAACCCGCTCGCCACAAAGACCACATAAGCGAGATGGACGACGAGCACGGCGTCCGCCGCGTATGAGTCCATGATCGCACCTCCACGATCCTCGACCTTCGCGTTTCCGGCGTCCGCCCGCAGCGCGATATGCCGCCGAAAGCGGCCTGGTTTTCACGAAGCGGCCGATCCGTCCGCGGCCACGTCCCGAAAAAACCGCAAGCATCCTCCGCGGCCGGCCGCCCTGCGCCGAAACCCCGGGCGCCGCCGACCCGCTCCGGGCGCGCCGCCGCCTCCGATGGGCTTCCGGCATGTGGCGCGACCGGGACGCCGCCAGCCGCTCGCCTCGAGGCCCGCGGACCCGAAGGCGAGCCCTGCCAAAGCGCCCCCCTGTCGGCCATTTCCCGCGGCCACGGCGATTGTGAACTTGCGCCCTTTCGCCGCTCCGGACAAGGACGCCGCGAGCGGATGTCCCTCATGCTCTCCGGTCCGCGCCGCCTCACAAGACGGCGCATCGACGCCCCGTCGCCCTCCGCGAAAGCCGTCGTTCCGGCAAGAGGATCGCGCCAAGCCCCGCCGCCGCCCCTCCCGCCGTCTTTCCCGCCAAGGGCCGCGCTATCTACAGGCGCGCAGATCCCGCGGGTCCGGCGCATCCCTCCCTGTCTGCCGGTCGCGCCCATCGTGTTTGGCCGCATAAAGGGCGCGGTCGGCGCGCGCGATCAGGGCATCCGCGCCCTCGTCCCCTTCGTGGACGCCCGTTCCACCGCTGCTCGCGGTCAGCCCGATGGCGCGGCCCTCGCAATAGAAGGGCGTGGCGCGTACCGCTTCCATGAGCTTCGATCCCGCCTTGCGCGCGCCTTCGGCGGTCGTGCCTGGCAGCACGACGATAAACTCCTCGCCCCCACCCCCCATCCCTTGCAGAGCTCAGGCCGCTTGCGGGGCCCGCCACAGAAAAAAAAGGGGGGCCAAGCCCCCCTTTTTTCTGCGTCTACCAGGTCACGGCCCGAAGAACCCGCGTAACCCTCTGTCGGCTCTCACGATCCCCCGCCGACCGATCCGTTACGCGCGCGCGGCGCCCCCCGTCCCTTGCCCTGGCGGTCCCCGCCCGCGGGTCGGCGCGCGAAGCGGCTGTCGGCGCCCTGACCACCTCGCGGCCGGCCTGCGCCGGCACGCTCCCCGAATCGCGGCGGACGGCCGTTGCCGGCGGGCGATCGGCGCTCATTGTCGGACGGGGCCTCGATGACGGGGAAACCCTCGACCGCAAGCGCCGGTATCGGCTGGCCGGTAAAGCGCTCGATGCGCTTCAAGGCCGCCCTTTCATCGCGCGTCGCAAACGAGATCGCCGAACCGCTCTGGCCCGCGCGCCCGGTGCGCCCGATGCGATGCACGTAATCCTCGACCGAGCGTGGCAGGTCGTAGTTGAAGACATGCGAGATCGCCGCGACGTCGATGCCGCGCGCCGCCACGTCCGTCGCCACCAGGACCCGCACGGCGCCGGCGCGGAACTGCGCGAGCGTGCGATTGCGGGCGCCCTGGCGCATGTCGCCATGCAATGCCGCCGCGGTGTGCCCGCTATGGCCGATGGCCGTGGCCAGGCGGTCCGCGCCGTGCTTCGTGCCCGTAAACACGATCGCCTGCCCGACCGGGCCGTCCTTCAACAAGGCCAGCAGCATCGCCTTCTTTTGCGCGACATCGCTCACGTAGTGGACTTGCTGCGCGATCTTGGCATTCTGCGCCTCGGTCGCGGCAATGCGTATGCGCTCCGGATTCTTCAGGAGCTTGGCCGCGAGCGTGGCGATACTGCCTTCGAAGGTCGCCGAAAACATCACGGTCTGGCGCGTCGCCGGCATCGCCGCCATGATCCGCTCGACATCCGTGAGGAAGCCCATATCGAGCATGCGGTCGGCCTCATCCAGGATCACGACCTCGAGGCGCCCGAAATCGATGCGGCCGCGCTCCATGTGATCGAGGAAGCGGCCAGGCGTCGCGACCAAGAGATCGAGCGGCCGCTGCAGGAGCTTCTGCTGCGCGGGGTAGGGTACGCCGCCTACGATCGCGCCTATGCGCAGATGCCGCAACTCCTTGGCGTACAGATCAGCGGCGTCCTTCACCTGGGTCGCAAGCTCGCGGGTCGGGGTCAAGACCAGCGCGCGGGGCCCACGACCGGGGCGCGCGCCGTTTCCCTCCAGACGCTGCAAGGTCGGCAACAGAAAGGCGGCCGTCTTGCCGGTTCCGGTCTGCGCCGAGGCCATGACGTCGCGGCCGGCAAGCACGGCCGGGATGGCGCTCGCCTGTATGGGGGTGGGACTTTCGTAGCCTGCGGCCTCGAGGGCGCGCAAGAGCGGGGAAATCAAATTCAGTGACGCAAAGGACATAATACTCCTGAAAATACATGAAGGACGCGGCACGCGGCCGCACACCGCCGACGCCCTTGGGGGCGGCCGCGGTCACTAGGGGATTAGGGTAACGACTGACGGAGGTCGGGAAACGCGGGATACTGTATCGATATCGACGACACTACAGACATTAGCCATCCTGAGCGGCCATTATGGGGCCTGGGACGCTTTTGCGCAACCGCCGCCCCTTTCTCGCCGTTTCAGGGCGCGCCCCGGAACCCAAAGACCGCCCCGAGACGTCAGAACGCGCCGCTCTGGGCGGTGGCGCGCCGCTGCTCGGCCTTCATGCGCTCGAACATCCGGCGATTTTCGATGATCATGAAGGTCGTCGGATTCGGCCAGCGCCGCCTGACCACGATGTCGAAGTCTTGCGGCAGATTCCAGCGCGCCCGCGCGGGCCCGATCGCAAGCCGCCCGGACATGCGGGTGGGCGGGCCGTACTTGGCGCGCACCTCGGCTATCACCTCGCCCAGGCGCTTCGTGCTTACGAAACTCGGAAAGACGTACTCGGCCTTGGCGAACCGCCCCCCTTGGGTGTAGCTCACGGCAAGCTTGCTCGCGTGCTTCAGGGCGCCATTTACGTCATAGAGGTCGTACCATTGATGCGCCCCGCCCGAGGCCAGGGACAGATGGGCGGCGGTGAGCGCCCGCCGGAGCGTGGCGCGCGTGGCCGTCGCGAGCGGCACGCCGAACAAAGACGGCACGGGGCGCGCCGCCCCCAACAGGCTCACCAAGGCCGCCGCCCACAAGACCCGGCGGCCCCACCCCGGGAGTCCCGCCGATTGCGTCATGCCTTGCGCCATACGCTTGCGATCCAACGCGCCTCTTCGACGGGCTTGCCCGCAGGCCGGTAATAATGCGACAGCTCCTCGAACCCCGCCCCCGACACGACGTCCCGCCAGCCGGGCCAGTCGTACAGGACGCCGTAGCGCCCGTCCCTGTAGCCCTCCTCGCCCTGGCCGCGCGGGTTGGACGCAAAGAACACCCCGCCCGCGCGCAAGGCCCTCCGCAGCCGACCCAACACAGACGGGAGGGTCCCGCGCGGCACATGGAACAAGGAGGCGTTGGCGTAAATGCCATCGAAGAAGGCCGCCGGCAGATCGAGCGCCAGAAAATCCTGCTGCCAGACTTCGCAGCCGCTATGGGCCCTCGCCATAGCGACGAAGCGTCCCGCCCCCTCCACCCCTATCGCCCGATGGCCCATTTCGGCAAAGGCCTTGAGATCGCGCCCTGGACCGCAGCCGAGATCGAGCAGGGTCCAGGGGCCGCCCGGGCCGAGCGCCGACAACACGGCCTCGCGATTCTGCGCCACATCATGGTCGCGCGTCGCCGCCCAAAAGGCCTCCGCTCGGCCATCGTAAAAGGCCAAGGTGGCATCCAAAAGCGCCCGTAACTCTGGGGAGGGCAGAGACATGGCGATTAGCTTAGACCATTCCGGGCGGTCCGGCGAACATGGGTTCTGGCGCCGGCCCTCAAGGGGTTGCGGGTTCTCGGGCACCTGCATGCCCTTGTCGTGGCCCACCCTGCGCGCGGGCCGCGAATCGGTGCGGGCTTCGAAATGACGCTCTTCAGCGCCGCCGCGGCCGCGTCGGCGCCCCGGGCGGCGCGCGCCCGCCGCATCGGCCGGGGCGCGGCGCGCTCTCGCAAAACCTGCGGAGCGCCCTCTTCGGCATCCGCTATCACCTCCGGGCCGACCCCCTCAGCGCGGCGCCGGCAGGACCCCGCCCCAGGTCTCGGTCACCCGGCTCGCGCCGTGCGTGACCGCCGCATGGATCGTGACCGGATCCGACCCCGTGCGCACGACGCCAAACTGCATGCGGATGTCGCCCGCGGCGTTGCGCGTGAGCCACGGGTCCACCACCCGCGCCGGACCGAAGACGTGCACGAAGGGCGCGAGCTCTGCCGGATTGAGCCGGGCCAGGGCCGGACCCTTGAAGTCGATCACGTAAATTTGCGTGTGGCCGGCGCTTCGCGCATGGCGCCAGGCGCTCACATAGCCGATATGGGCGCCCCGGGGGTCGCCACCGCTCCAGTCG
>JAKAXT010000119.1 GCA_021816425.1 Pseudomonadota bacterium
GCGAGGTGCTGAGAGGGGGGAGGGGATATCCTGCGGGCGTCGAGATCGGCCGGGTCGGGGGGCTGTGGCCGCGCGGCAGCGGGCGGCCCCGAGGGTCTCATCGGGTGTGTCTCGGGCCATTGTCAGCGGTCATTGACAAGCCATCCCCCGAGGCATATAGGAAACGATAGTGCAGTGCGTTTTATCCCTCAGATGAGGCTGGAGGCGCGTATGCGTATCGAAAGGACGGATCCCATGACGGGTCACACCATCGTAGACCTTGAAGGGCACCCCTTTGTTCTCGAAGGGGTCGGCGCCAATGCGCTCAAGATCTATTTCGACAACGAGGCGAGCAAGAAGGCCTACCTCGACATCATGACCGAGCACCCGGGGAAGGACTTTACGGTGAACCTCGACAACCCAAGCCCCATGGGCGGCGAACGCCGCGACCACTAAGCGGCGCGGGCTCGCGGTTTCGTTCGGGTCCCGCCGGTTTGGAGGGAGCGGGGCGGCGCCGGAGAGCCGGCCCTATCGCCGTCTGTAGCCGGCCCTCACGCGAGAGGCGCCCCGTCCACCGGTCGATGAAAGCGTGTCCCTCCGCATCGGGGGCACGGGGGGATGCGCCCGACCGCCGAGAAGCGCAGGCGTTCGTTGCACTTGTCGCACGCGAGGGTACCAAGGCCCACCACCTCCCCGGTGTGGTATTCGCTCACATTGGCCTGCAGCCGCATTTCGTGCAGTGCGAGCAGCGTCTGGTCGGCCGCTTCAGAAAAAACGTTCCAGAAGGCCTGCTCTATCAGCGCAACATCGAAGCCCAGCCAATCGCCGAGGTCCCGGCCGGTGTCGTGCCGGTAGCGCGCGGAGTCGGCAAGGTCGCGGCGCACATAACGCTCGATCTCGGCGACTTCATGGCCGTCCGAATCGCGGCCGTGGGGGGCGTTGCCGTGGCTCCCGCTCAGCCAATGGAAGAGGCTGCTGCCGCCTTGACGCGCCTTGTGCAGGGCCCCTTCCAGGAGGTCGCGGTAGGCCTCGCCCATGGTCTCGAGTTCATTATCGGATGAGGAGCGTGTTTTCATGGGATACCTCCCGATGGCATCGTGGCGATGGCAGCGCCCCTGTCGCGGGCCCTAGGAAGATTGTGGTCTGGAGGTGGCAAGAAGGCAATACGCGATAGGACACGAAGCGACCCGGCATGCCCCTTCGGGGCGGTGGCGCTCATGGGTTTCGAGCCGCGAGCTTCATATCGCCGCGCCGGACGCCATGGGCCGGACGGCCGAGGGTCCGTGCTCGGGGGTGCGCCCGCGCACGCGATCGGGTCATCTCCAAGAGCAGGGCCTGGACGCTCACGACCCGCCGGCGCGCCTTGGGTTCGCGCCCCCGAAATGCTAGAATAGCGTCAAACTGAAAGGTCTGTGCATTCCCCGCCGCGGACGAGTTTCGGATCATGGCCGGGAACGGGCGCGCCGTGCCCCGCCTCGGCGGGTCGTCACATATGTGCAATCGCCGATCGCCGTACCATTCCATCCGCGTGGGGTTGTGGAGAGATGTAGCGCGCAGGATCCCCCGCCGCATCCTGCGCGGGGCGGCGTGGAGCGATCGGCCATCGAAATATTCGAGAGACTATGGTAGCGGAACGAGACGGCGTCGGCCATCAGACCACGCGCCCTTTGCGCGTCCCCCTCATTCGCCTGGACGGCGGCGACCCGGAAACCAGGCGGGCCGAGATCCGGCACGTGTTTCATGAGACCTTCTCGCTCTATGAGCGGTTGTTCGAGCATCTGGCGGCCCCCGAGGCTTGGTTCGAGAAGGCGATTTCGCTGCGCCATCCGCTGATCTTCTATTTCGGGCACACGGCGGCGTTTTTCGTGAATAAGTTCCAGGTGGCGGGACTTGTCACCGAGCGGCTGAATCCGGCGCTCGAAGCGGTCTTTGCAGTCGGTGTCGATGAGATGTCGTGGGATGATCTCGATCTGCACGATGTCGCGTGGCCCTCGGTGAGCGAGGTGCGGGACTATCGCGCGCAGGTGCGCGCGCTCGTGGATGAGAAGATCCGCGCCTTGCCCCTGACTCTGCCCATCGATATGGATTCGCCGTGGTGGGCGATCCTTATGGGCATAGAGCACGAGAACATCCATCTCGAGACGAGCTCCGTGCTGATCCGCCAGCTGCCTCTGTCGCGGGTGCGCCCCGTGGCGGCGTTTGCGCCCCTGACGGCGGCCGCGAAGGCGCCGGCCAACGCGCTTCTGCCCGTGCCTGGAGGTCTTGTGGCGGCGGGCAAAAAGAGGCGGGATCCCTTGTACGGCTGGGATAACGAATACGGGCGGCATGAGGCATTGCTGCGCGATTTCGCGGCGAGCCGCTATCTCGTGAGTAATGGCGAGTTCCTGGCCTTCGTGGAGGCCGGGGGCTACGGGGAACCGCAATGGTGGTCGGAGGAGGGCGGGCGTTGGCGCGCGTTCGCCTCCCCGCGACACCCGACCTTCTGGGTCGAGACCGGTGACGGCTGGCGGCTGCGATTGCTCGCCTCCGAGCGGCCCATGCCCTGGAACTGGCCGGTGGAGGTCAATTGCCACGAGGCGCAGGCCTTCTGTGCCTGGAAGTCGGCGCAGACGGGGCGGGCCTTGCGCCTGCCGAGCGAAGACGAGTGGCGCAGGCTTCGGGACCTGAGCGGCCTTGCGGAGAGCGACCGATGGGCCGACGTTCCGGCGAATATCGGTCTCGCCCACGGCGCCTCGCCCTGCGCCGTCGATCGTTTCCGGCACGGGGAGCTCTACGACGTGGTTGGCAATGTCTGGCAGTGGACCGCGACCCCGATCTACCCCTACGATGGGTTCGCCGTCCACCCCTATTACGACGACTTCTCGGTCCCGACTTTCGATCAGCAGCACAACCTCATGAAGGGAGGATCCTTCGTGAGTCTCGGCAACGAAACCCAGGTGGAGGCGCGCTACGCGTTTCGCCGTCACTTCTTTCAGCATGCAGGTTTCCGTTACGTGGATTCCCCCAACGCGTTGCCGGAGGTGCCTGTGTACGAGACCGACGAGGCCGTGTCGCAGTACCTCGAATTCCATTACGGTGCCGAGTATTTCGGGGTGGCGAACTTCCCCGCGGCGGTAGCGACGGCGGCGATCGCCGCCATGCGAGGGCGGCCCATGCGTCGGGCCCTGGATCTCGGGTGCGCCGTGGGACGCGCGAGCTTCGAGCTTGCGCGAGCCTTCGACGAGGTGACGGGGCTCGATTTCTCGGCGCGCTTCATCCAGGTGGGGTCGCGGCTGCGAGCCGCCGGGCAGTACGCTTATACGCTCCCCGCGGAAGGGGAGATCGTGAGCCATGAGTCTGCGCGGCTCGCGGATCTCGGGCTTGCCGGGCGCGCGCACGCCGTTGCGTTTTTTCAGGCGGACGCATGCAACCTGAAGCCCCATTACACGGGCTATGATCTCGTGGTCGCGGCCAACCTGATCGACAGGCTTTATCGTCCCCGGCGTTTCCTCGAAGACATCGGCGCGCGCATCAATCCGGGCGGCCTGCTCGTGCTCACGTCCCCCTATACTTGGCTCACCGAGCATACGCCGCGCGACGAGTGGCTCGGGGGCTTCAAGAAAAACGGCGAGACCTGGACTACGCTCGATGCCCTGCAGGCCATCCTTGGTCGTGAATTCCAGCTTTTGCCGGGCTGTCCGCTCGACCTCCCGTTCGTGATCCGCGAAACCGCGCGCAAGTTTCAGCACTCGGTGGCGCAAGTGACTCTATGGGAGCGACGGTAAGGGGTGCCCGGGGTACCAGCAAATCGAGATCGGCGATGGCGGCAAGGGGTTGCGGACCCCGCGTCCTCGGGTGAAACCCGTCTCTGATCTTGCCGTGAGGCGCCGCCGACGTTTGCGGCGGGCGGATCGGGGCCCTGCCTCCGACCGGGGTGGGCGCGGGTTTGCCCCCGATATCCCAGGGCGTTGCGGCCAGACTACCTGCCGCCTCTTACGTTTATCCCTGGGGGCAGAACGAGTGTCGACAACCATGACGCGCTACGCCAAAGGACGGAAGGATTAGGGGCTCCGCAAGATGCCGGCCGCCCCCGCCCTGTCCATCCCGGAACTGGCCCGGGCGACGGACGTCTCTTGCTGGGCGCCATAGGGTTGGCGCAAGACGATACGCCCGGGGGACGCGGTGGACAGGATGGGAGGAAGGCCGCCCGTGCAACGCCAAGCCACGCTTTGGCGTGAGGAGGGGATATGTGGCCATCCGAACTCGAGAAGGCGGCACGCACGCTTTCCGCCAAAAGGCGGGGGCGGCTTGTCGAAGTGCTCCTGGAGTCCCTTCAGGACACGCGAGCTGCCGAGGTTGCGACAGCCGGGAACCGCGCGATAGAGGCGCGCCTCCCCGCTTACGAGCGCGGTGAACTCGATAGTTTCAGCGCCGGATCGGTTTTTGCGGAGGCGCGCCTCTTCGGCCGGTGAGGTCGACGCGGTTTTTTAACACCCGCGCGCCGAGTCTCTGGCCGAAATCGCCTGCTCGATACGGCGCGCCCAGATCTTGGGGTCAAGCTCGCGCAGGATGCGCGGCCACGAGGCTGCGATTGCCGCGGGCGCAGAGGCAAAGCAGGCCCGACCGTTGTAGGCCGCACGGCCTGTGACGCACCGCGTGCCCAACCAACCAGCGGCTGAATAGGCCCGCTCCTCGGGTGTCGGCTCGTGAGCCGAGCAGGTCTCGCATTCCGGGTGGGGGTCTTGCGAGGGCAACACCGAACCAGGGCCGGCGCCCAATAATTCATACCGGGCGCGGCGCCCAAAAGTTCGTGCCCCTCGGCCATGCGCCCATCAAGGAGAACGGCGCCCGCATTCGGGCGTTCCGCGACGTATCGTGGACTGACTTCGAGTTCGTTGCTGAGGTTCGACAAAATAGTCTCCGGAAAATGAGCACGGCCTCTGGCGGCCAGGTATTCGGGCGAACGTCCGTCCGAGGTGCGGTTTTTCGGTAGGGCCTATCGAAAAATCGTGCTCCCGCGAAAGCGGCGCTCTGTGCGGGGAGTTCTCGCGCGCTAACGGGAGCGCATCGGACGGAAGTCGGATAAGCGGTAAAATTTTTGTCCACAAGTTCTGTGGACAACCCTGTGGATGACGGGCTGGTATTGAAGGGCCAGCGAGCGGGGCCGGGACGTTTGTTGGATTGCCTGTTTTACAAACAGTGCTGGTGTCGTTGCGGGCAGGGCGCGCTTATGAGGCGGGTCCCCACGGGGAGTCCGGTGTCGCGCCGCCGCGAGATCGGCGAAGTTTCTGTCGCGCGCCCCCTCTCGACGGCGACCATAGCGTTCCCTTTTGTCGGCCAGCGTGTCCGCCCGTATACGGGCATGACGCTGCACCATCGAGGCCATGGTGTGCCCTGTTATGGGCCGGACTTCCGGCAAGGACGACCCGCGCTACCGGTGTTCAACTTGTTCCTTCGTGCCGAAGGTCGTGGAAATGTCAATCATGCAGGGAATCCGGGTCCGGGGTCCGCGCGTTTTCCTCGCACGGTTTACCGTACAGCCTAAGCGCTGTCGCGATGGACCGCTGCCGGGCTTTTGACCCCCTCCGCGGTTGCGCCAAAGACATGGACGGAATCGTTACGATCCAGTGCATCCAGGATGTCGCGCACGCTTGTGGACAAATGGGGTGCGGGGGCTCGGCGGTCTATGCGTTCTCGGGGGGATGGAAAGACGTTTCTCGTTCCAAACGATATATCGCCAGTCGAGGGCCACGAGCGTGCCGCGACGCATGGCGATGGCAAACGCAATAAAGGATGCGAGAGAGTTGTTGCGTAGCGCCTGTGGATGATCACCAAGATCCGCGTCTTTTTGGATGATTACGCGGATTGGTCGGGAGGACACTCATTGAGCAAAGGGGTGGGAAGGGCCCTGTCCGATCGGTCATGACGGGGGCCTGATGGCGGTGGTCGTTTTGTCGGTTTTGTAGGAGGGCCGTTCCCAAGAAGAGAGATCGGGCACCCTGGCATCGGGATGGGCATGACGAGCCGTTACAAGCCCTGCGAAGACCCGGGACTCTTCGTGACAATGGCTATAAGGAGGCGTAGAAGGACGGCTGATAAGAGAGCCGGCGCAGTCCCGATTCGAACTTGGCGGTGAGAACGGGACTGCGCCATTTCCCCGTATTGGAGCGGGGTCAGTGTGCCAGGATCCGCT
>JAKAXT010000120.1 GCA_021816425.1 Pseudomonadota bacterium
CTATTTCTATGTGGTCGGCTATTTCCGCCTGCGTGGCCTCGACATCCCCGGGGCGGAGGCGGGCCTTGCCCGGATGAAGGAGGACCTGGGGCGCATCACCCATACCGAGATCTGGACCCTTTTCTGCCTCGCTCTTGGCATGACGCTCTGGATAGGCGGATGGATCCCCCCGGGCATGACGGCGCTGCTTGCGGCCTCGCTTCTGTTCGTGCCCTGGAGCGGCGTGGATTTCCACGAGATCAACAAGCACATGCTGTGGGACATCCTGATGCTCCTGGGAGGCGCGATATCGCTTGGGACCGCGCTCTATAAGGCCGGCACGGTGGCGTGGATGTCGCACGGCGTGGTGGGCCTCATCGAGGGGACCCATCTCCCGTTTCTCGTGGTGCTCATCCTGCTCGTGTTCGGGTTCCAGATCGCGCGGGCCGGCATCGTGAGCGCGGTCGCCGCGGGCGCGGCCTTCATACCGCTGTCGGCGGGGCTCGCGCACGCCTTGCATGTGCCGGTCCTGCCGTTCTCGCTCATCATCACAAACTGTTTGCAATACGCGTTTTTTCTTCCGATCTCCATTACCGCCTTTCTGATCGCGTGGAGCGCCTCCGGGACATCCGGATGGGAGGCCATCAAGTTCGGTGTGCCGCTGTCGATCGTGGCGAATTTTTATGTGATTTTGATACAACCGCTATGGCTGAAGGCCATAGGGCTACCCTTGTAGCAGGGGGATCGGACCGCCATCGCCACAAAGCAAGAGGAGTGCAGCGTCGTGAAGAAGATGACGAGGGAGGAGCTTTCGCGCAGGCTCGGTGGCCATGTCGCGCCGCAGGGGCTTTATGAAAGGCTGAAGGAGACGCCGTTTTTGGGGACGGTGAGCTGCAACGTCTCGGCGCTGGAGGCCGGGGCGTGGACCGAGGTCGTGCTCGATTACGAGCTCGGCGCCGCCGGCATGGCGGACGGATCGGTCTTCAAGGCGACCTTCCGCTTTTATTCCGACTGGGCGCTCTTCCAGACGTCCGACCCTCGGGGCGCCGATTATGTGAGCGCCGAATACCAGGCCGGGCCCCTGCTTCCGGGGCAGAGCCCGGCCACGGTCCAGGCGCTCAAGGTGCGATTCGACCAGAAAGGCCATGAACGGCCGTTTCAGAAGGCCATCATCGTGGATACGGTCGACGGCTATCTGAAGGCCGGCGATCATATCATCGTGCGCATCGGGGACCGCCGCTTCGGTGGTCCGGGCACCCGGAGCCAGACCTTCGTCGAGGAGAATTTCCGCATACGCTGTTACGTCGATCCTCTGGGGACGTCGCGGTTCGCCGCGGTCCCGGACGACGTGATCATGCAGATCGTTCCGGGCGAAGCGGCCCGCCTGGTCTTTACCGGTCCCCGCCTCGTGCAGTCGGGCGCGGCCGCCCTTATGCGGGTGCGGGCCGAGGACGCATGGGGCAATACCTGCCGTGACAGGCCTTACGGCCTCGACATCAGCGCGACTTGCGATGGCCGCAGGGTCTATGAGCGCGAGGTGACCTTGCCGGCGCGCGGATGGTCGGTGGTGACCCTCGACGATCTTCCCGTGGACGGGACGGGCGAACTCGTCGTGACGGCAAGCGTCCGGGGGCAGCCCGGCGTCGCGAGCGCCCACGGCTACCTCACAGTGGATGGGGACCGCGATGCCGATCGCGTGTACTACGCCGATCTGCACGTGCATTCGGAGGACACGATAGGGACCAACAGCACGAGCTACAACCTGGCCTACGGGCGCGACGTATCAGGGCTCGACGTGCTCGCCTTCGCTCATAACGACTTCAACATCACCAAAGCCCGATGGGAGGAGACGGTCCGGCAGATCGACACCATCAATGTCGATGGCGCCTTCGTCGCCTACCCGGGCGTGGAGTGGTGCGGCAGTTCATGCGCCGGAGGGGACCACAACGTCGTCTATCTCCACGGGCGCACTCCGGAGTTTCCCTATCTGAAATCCGGGGAACACGTGCGTGCCTTCGAGTGGAACGAGGACATGGGGGCGGACGCGCGCATCGAGCCCGGCGCGTGGCCGCTTGAGGAGTTGTGGGCGGCGTACGCCGGGGATCCCGAGGGCCACCTGCTGATCCCGCACGTCGGCGGCCGGCGCTGCGTCTTGGATTGGCACCACCCGGCGCTCGAGCGTCTGGTGGAGATCGGCTCGTCTTGGGGCCATTTCGGCTGGCTGTATCAAGAGGCCATGGAGCGCGGCTACAAGATCGGCGCCTCCATGGCGGGCGATGAGCATCGCGGGCGGTGCGGGGGCGGCGTGCCGGGCACCGCGGTGTTCGGCACCAAAGGCGGGCTCGCAGGCGTGCTCGCGCGCGCCTTGACGCGCAAGGCCATAGGCCAGGCGCTGCGCGCGCGCCACACCTTTGCGACCACGGGCGAGAGGACCGTGGGCTTGAGCCGTTGCGGGGCGCATATCCAGGGCGACGAGCTCGCGCACAAGGGGGCGGCACTCGTCGATTACCGTTTTCTCGGGGACGCGGGCTGGGACGAGATCGGAGCCTACGACCACCGGGGCCTGTTCTGGCGCCGCAATCTTCAGGAGGAGCAAGGCTACTCGCCGCGCAAGATCCGTATCCGCTGGGGCGGGGCGCGCATCAAGGATCGCTACCGGGCGGCCGTGTGGCGCGGAACGATCACGCTGAAAGGCGCGGTCATCCACGGGTTCACGGGGCGCGGCTTCGAGCACAAGGAGGAGACGTGTTGGCGCGAGGGCGCCACCCGCATCGGTTTCCGGAGCGAAACCTACGGCGATGCGGATGCGATCGAGATCGATTGCACGGACTGGGCCTCCGCCACGCTGCGTGTCGAGGGGACGATAGACGGCTACGTCAAGGTGGGCGATGCTCGTCAGGGGAACCCCCATGAGGCCTGCCCCAGCTTTAGTTGGGAGGTGAAGGGGGAAGACCTGCTGCGCGAGAAGGCCCTGCGCCACACCCTTCCGGGGGTCGAGATGTTCCTGGCCTGGGAGCGCATGGGCGACCAGGCGCCGCCGCGCGAGGTCCGCGGGCGCATCACCGTGAGCCCCGAGAATGGCCCCCACGGCTTCCGGCCCGTGTACTTCGTCGGCCGGCAGGTCGACGATGCCAAGGTCTGGACCTCGGCGCTCTTCATAAGCTTCACGGACTGACGGGGCGTACCGCTTCGGCCGCCGGCCGCTTGCGGCGGCGGGCGAGCGCGAGGTAGACGACCGGCGTCGTGTACAGGGTCAGGGCCTGCGAGACGAGCAGCCCTCCGATGACGGCGACACCTATCGGTTGCCGCAGGTGGTGGCCGGTGCCGAAGGCCAGCGCGAGCGGTGCGGCGCCGAGCAGGGCCGCGAGAGTGGTCATGAGGATGGGGCGGAAGCGCTTCAGGCATGCCGCACGGATCGCCTCTTCGTGGCTCAATCCCTGGGTTCGCTCGGCCTCGAGCGCGAAATCGACCAGCATGATGCCGTTTTTCTTCACGATCCCCATGAGGAGAAAGATGCCGATGACGGCAAGCAGCGACAGCGGGATGCCGGTCAGTTCGAGCGCAAGCAGCGCGCCCACCCCGGCCGATGGCAGCGTCGACAGGATCGTCAGGGGCTGCGCCAGGCTTTCGTAGAGCACGCCCAGGACGATATAGATCGTGGCCAGGGCGGCGAGGATCAGAAGTGGCTCCGCCTTGATCGACTTCAGGAAGAATTTGGCGTTGCTCCCGAAGCGCACGCGCACCCCGGCGGGCAGCGGCATGGCCGCCACGGCCTTCTGAACCTCGCGGACCACGGGACCGAGAACCGCGCCGCGCGCCAGATTGAAGCTTATCGTGGCGGCGGGCAGGCCGTCGTCGTGGCGGACCGACAGGGGCACGGCGGTGCGGACGAAGTGCGCGACCGTAGACAGCAGCACGGGCCCGCTTTTCCCGGCCACATAAAGGTGATCGAGGCGGTTGGGGGACGCGGTGAGCCGGGGCGGGACTTTCAGGATCACCTGATACTGGTTGCGGGCCTCGTAGATGCGGCTCACCTGGCGTTGCGCATAGGCGTTGTTCAAGGCCGCGTCGATGGCCGTCACGGATACCCCCAGGCGTGCCGCGCGCTTGCGGTCTATCGCGACTGTGATCTGCGGCTCGGGCTTGTCCTGGTCCGAGGATGCGGCGCGGATCCCCGGGAGGTGCGCGATCCGCCGCTCGATCTGCTGGGCGAGCCGGTCGAGCGATTGCAGCGAGGGGTCCAGGATCGTGAACTGGTATTGCCCGTTCGCGGCGCGGCCGCCGAGAAAGATGTCCTGCGCCACTTGCAGATAGGTGTGGATGCCGGTTATGCGCGCGAGCCGGGGGCGCAGCCGCGCAAGCACGGCGCGTGCCGAAAGATTCCTCTGGTCGCGCGGCTTCAGGCCTATGAAGAGCTTGCCTTGGTTGGGCGACGTGAAGCCGTTTACGACGCCTATGCTCGAGCTCACGGTGGCGACGTCGCGATCCTTGAGGAGGACCGCGACGACGCGGCGCTGCAAGGTCTTCATGCGCGCAAAGGACACGTCGGCGCCCGCTACGGTATTGCCGATCACAAGCCCCGTGTCTTCCTCGGGCAGAAAGCTTTTCGGAACGCGCGCGTAGAGCGCGACCGTGGCGGCCACCGTGGCGACGGTCAAGGCCAGCATGAGACGGCGGTGGCGCAGCGACCAGTCGAGAGAGCGCTCATAGGCCTTCAAGGTGCCCCTGTAGGCCGCCGCAAGGCGCGCTGCAAGCGAGTCCGGGGGTGGCGCGGCGCTCGCGCGCCCCATGAAGTGGGCGCAGATCATGGGGGTCACGGTGAGCGAGACCAGCGCCGATACGGCGATCGCAAGCGTGAGCGTCATGGCGAATTCATGAAAAAACTGTCCCACGATCCCGGGCATGAGCGTCAAGGGGATGAAGACCGCGATCAAAGACAGGGTGATGGACATCACGGTAAACCCGATCTGGCGCGAGCCTCGCAGGGCGGCCTCGAACGGCGGGCACCCGGACTCGATCTGGGTCATGATGTTTTCGATCATCACGATGGCGTCGTCGACCACGAAGCCTACGGAGATGGTGAGCGCCATGAGCGAGAAGTTGTCGAGTGAAAAGCCGAGCGCCCACATGGCGGCCAGCGTGCCTGCGATCGACAGCGGCACGGTGACGCCGGCGGCGACCGTGGGCGCGGCCTGCCCCATGAATCCCCACACCACGGCGAGGACGAGCGCGACTGTGATCAGGAGCGTGATCTCTATGTCGTGGACGCTCGCGCGTATCGTCGTGGTACGGTCGGTCAATATATGGAGATCGATATCGGGAGGGAGCGCCTGGCGGATCGCGGGAAGACGCTTCTTGATGGCGGCGATGGTGGCTATGACGTTCGCCTCGGGGGTCTTGGTGATGGTCACGAGGACCGCCGGCCTCGCCCCGTCCCAGGCGGCAAGATTGGTGTCGGCGACGCCGGTCGAAACCGTGGCGACGTTGCCCAGGCGGACGAAAGCCCCGCCGCCGGCCTTCAAGACGAGCCGCCGGTAGGCTCGCGCCGTATGCAGCTGGCCGTTGGCGGCAAGCACGGTGTCTATGTGCCGGCCCCGGAATGCGCCGAGCGGGCTTAGCACATTCGCCGCGCGAACCGCCGTGTAGACGTCTTCGATCGTGAGCTTCGCGCGGGCGAGTTCGCGGGGGCGCACGTCGATCCGGACCGCCGGCGACTGGGCGCCGTTTAACTGCACCAGGGCCACGCCCGGGACTTGCGCAAGGCTTTCGGCGAGCGTCGTATCGGCCGCATCGTAAACCGCCCCCGGCCTGCGCGTGCGCGAGGTGAGCGCCATGGTCAATATCGGCCGCGAGGCCGGGTTGAACTCCTTGTAGAAGGGGCGGGTCGGGAGATTCGCGGGCAGGTCCGGCAGGGCGGCGTTGATGCCCGCCTGGATGGCGGCCGCGTCCTGCGCGGCGCCGCCGATGCGCGAGAAAAACAGCACGACATTGCTCGCGCCGATCGAATTGAACGACAGGATCTGGTCGAGCCCCGGGATCTTGCCGAGCTGGCGCTCGAGGGGGGCGGCCACGGTGCTCGCCATGGTCTGGGGATTGGCGCCCGGCTCATGCGCGAGCACGACGAACGCGGGCAGCGGGATGCTGGGGACCGCAGCTACCAGATCGGA
>JAKAXT010000016.1 GCA_021816425.1 Pseudomonadota bacterium
CCTTGTATCTTGGCATCCTCCAGGCTTGAGGCGGCGATCGACGCATTCGTCCCTCAAGTCCTTGCGCGACTACGCGACAGCGGGATTTCGGAAACCAACCTTGATCGCGTATGGCAGGATCTCTTGGCAGAACGCTCCAATCCAGACATCGCCCTGCGCCGGAGGCTTGAGGCCCTGCTCGGCGCTGATCCCGATGAGGCTACGCCCGAGACGATCGAGCAACTTGTTCGTGATGCTAACGTCCTGGGCAAGAATTCGATCAGCGAACTCGCGGCCGGCATTCCATCGGGCGGCGTGGTCAGGGGCGCCGACGCTCTCCGCGAGGTCGCTCAATCTCGGGGATTTGACGCCTTGCAGGATATTCCCGGTCTGGCGCCCGGAACCATGCCGCAGGCGGACGCCAACATTCCAGCTTGGCTCCTGGGTGCGCGCGTGGCGAAGATTCTGCGTGCACAGCTCGGCCTTGCTACCACCCCCATTTCGAATAAAAAGCTGGCTGACTTGGCGAGCGTCTCGGAGAGTGCCCTGCTTGCCGATGTCCGTGGTCCCGACCTATCTTTCGTGTTGGACGACGAGCAGAGCGGCTGCCGCCTAGTGCTGCGTCCTAAGCGGCCTCCAGGGCGAAGGTTCGAGCTCGCCCGCTTGCTTGGAGACCGGCTCATGAATCCCGGTTCGGAAAAGCTTTTCCTTGCAACCCGCTCACGCACCTTTCGGCAAAAGGCGCAGCGATCGTTCGCGGCAGAGTTCCTTGCGCCCTTTGAAGAGGTCGGTGCCCTGTTAAAGGGGGATTACTCGGAAGAGAACCGCGAAGACGTGGCGGAGCACTTCCAGGTCTCCGAGCGGACAATCCACACTTTATTGGTCAATCATCGTCGAATAGAGCGCGATGACCTCGAGGACCCCCTTGAGGCGGCGGCCACATAGGCAACCGCTGCCCGTAGACTGCGTCGTTCCAGCAAAACACAAGGGATCGTAGCCGGCGACCCCCTGGGGTGAGGAGCCTGGGGTGCGTTTGGACTGAGCCCCCATTTCGATAAGCGCAAGGCCACGAAACGGGTTTTGCCGGGGCGGGAAGGAAAAATGCACTGTTCCGCGGCCGAGGGGGCATGATTGGTCGTACCGGGGGCTTTTATTGCCCGAAACCCGATTTGCGGCCGGTTACGCCACTCTGTGGGCGGGAATGCTCGCCGCCACGAAAATATCTTCAACCGTCTTTAGGCGTCCGCGTAGGGCCACCTCGGGCGGGTCGATAAAACCCCGCAAAATCCGCTGCGTCGTGGACTTGGTCGCCCCCTGCTCGCCGGTCAGCTCGCTGAACAGGGTCTCATCCTTTCAGGCTCCGGCAGGGTATCGATCTTGTCGCGAAACTGTCCCCGGACCGTGAAGCGCCTGTTGCCGTGGAATCGCCGACCCCTTTCGGCCGCAAGCTTCGGCCGCCGCATAGCGCGGGCGCAGGCCAAGACCAGCGGCATTCCCCATGCCGCCTCACGCGTGGGCGGACCGCGCCGCCGGGCGCGTCGTCACGACGGGGGCTGGCCTCGAGGGGCGGGACGGTTACGCGCAGGAAGACAGCCCTCCCGGGAAAAGATGCCCGGCCCTCGAGGCCTCATCCGCCCTTTCCCACGATGAGCGCGTTGGGGTGCTCGTCCAGGTAATCAGCCAGGGTACGAAGCGAGCGCGCCGCCGTGCTCACCTGGTGGAGCGTGCCCGGCAGGTTGCCGGCTCGGGGCCCCGGGTTTGCTCCACCACGCCCCGTCATTTTCTGGAGCCCCGCCACGGCCTTTTGCGCCGAGCGCGCGGCCTTGCGGATGCGTTTCAGGATGGCCGGTACATCGCGGCGACCGCGGGCGCTGATCGCATGCACATCGGCGAGCGTCTTCCTCAGGTTGTCGAGCGCCCCCTTTGTCTTCTGCGAACGACTCAATGCGGCAAGATGAGTTGTGGCGACACGGACGTTGTCTGCGATCGCGGCAAGCGGCAGAGCGCGCACCTTTACGAGGATGGCGCTTATCTCTCGCGTGATGTTCTTGATCCCACCTGCGGCAACTACGGGTACGATTGGGGGACGGCCGGCTTCGAGCGTGGCAGGCCGCGCCCCTGGGATGCGTGTCAACACGATGCCCGGGGCGCCCACGAGCGGCGTGCTACGCGCCCGTTCGGCCCGGAGGCCCTGCCGGATCAGGGCCCGCAGCATGGCATCCACGGTGGCGCGCGGCGGTGCGCGCAAATGCGCGGTGTGAGGGAGGCCCAGCAGCCGGGGGTCGAGCGCGATGCGCACGCGCGTGACAAGCCGCTTTTTATGCTCCTCGTAGACCATGCGGACCGCTGTCACCGAGCCCACGCGTGCGCCTTCGAGCGTGACCGGAGCTGATCGTTTCAGGCCGTGAGGCCCTCCCGGCAGACTCAGCTGGTAGTAGACGGCAACCGGCGAAGGCGCGTCCCGGGCCGTGCCGCGACTGCTATAAAGTGTAAAGGGCGCCCCTTTAGGCGCGGGGCGCCCAGGCCCCTCCGTCATGAACGCCACCGCCCCCGAGACCATGGCGGGAAGCGACTGGAGCTGGACGCGCGGTCCGCTTCCCCCCAGGGCGACATGTAGGGCGCTTGCGTTCCAGAATTTCGTGCTGGTGCGCACGAGTCTTTGGTAAGGCGCGCGGATAAAGGTGTAGATATGGAAGGCGTCCAGCCTTTGTTTGTAGCGATACCCCAGCACCGCTCCCACCTTCATGCGCCGGTAGTACACCTTCGAGCCGCGCGTGATGTTCCCTATGTGTCGTGTCACCAGCACGAAGGTCTCTCCTTTGTGGCGCCGCTTCAGAATAGGGGGCTTCGATGATCCCACGAACTTATGCCAGGTCTTGCCCTTGATGGGGTCGATGTCGATATAGGGGCCTGTGATCACGGTTTTCAGGGAAGAGAGGCTTGTGGCCTGAAAAGAATTGCCCACGATCCAGAATCTCGTCCCGCGCCCCAAGTAACCCTCCATGTCGGAATCGAATCGTATGTCGACCTTCATCTGGTTGCGTACGGGATAGATATCGACCTCGCTCACGTGGCCCACGATTGCGCCACGGTATTTGACCTTGGTGTGTTGCGTCTTTATGCCGCCGACCAAGGGGAAAATCACACGCACCTCGGGACCGTTATGGACATAGGCCCTGATGCCTATCCACGCGACGACCAGGAGCGCTCCGAGAGGCACCGCCCACACGAGCCCCGGCCACCGACTCGGGCGAAACCGCGCCTCATGCGCCTCACCGCCCCGAGACTCATCCGTCATCCGCCGCCTCCGCCGCCCGCCACATGGCGCGCGGATCGAACAAGTCGGTGGCCACCATGGTCAGGATCACGACCGCAAGGAACGCCGGTAACGCCCAGCCCACGCTTACCGCAAGAAAACCTCGCAGGTGCATGAGCGGGAGGAACACGGCTACCGTGAAGACGTCGATATGAGACCATCGCCCGATCGTGACGATCATGCGGTAGAGGCGGGTCTTCAGGCGCAGGCGCCTATTGGATCGCGTATGGACAGAGATGGCAAACCACGCCAAGGCGAATAGCTTCAAGAACGGAATCACGATACTCGCCACAAATACGACGGCTGCGAAGAAGACCATGTGGGCGTCAACGAGCCGCATGACGCCGGTCATGATCGAGTAGGGGTGAAGACTGTCGAGGCGATCGTTGGCCTCCATAGGGTACAGGTAGGCGATAGGGTAAAGGACAAGGCCCGCAACCGTGAAGGCCAGCGACCGCGCGACGGTCGCCGGTCGGCTGTAAAAGACGGGCCCCGCGCAGCGCGGGCAGCGTGCGCCATCATATCGAGCTGGCAGGGCCGCGTCGCAGTGTTGGCACCCCACCATGCCGGGCTCGGGCCGTTCGGCGCTCGGCCCAATGAGGCGCCATGTCGCTCGCCGCTCGAAGGTCGCCCGCGTCACCATGGAAAAGAAGGCCGCGGCGATCAGGCAGTAGGCGCCCCCGCCTATGCGGGTAGGCACGAAGGGCGCGACACGGCTATACCCGATGAAACCTCCGAACAGAAACACGTCGGGCATCGCCCATTGATCGATGGTCTCGATCCACCGCAAGGCCCGTCCCAATGCGGGCCCGCGGACCCCTGCGCGCAGGAGCCCGAGAACGACCACAAGTCCGCCGTAGCGAAAAAAAGGAAGGATGACGATCTCAATGGCGACCGCGATGGCGGTCAGAGGCCAGTCCTGGTGCCAAAGCGTGCCAACACCCGAGGCGATCACGCTGCTTCGTCGTGCGCCGAGTATGTCCACCGACAGCAGCGGCAGTATGTTGGCGGGCCAAAGCAGAAGAAAGGTCGCGAGCGAGCACGCAAGCGCTGCATCCAGGGAGCGCCCGCGCATGCGCTCAAGAGGACTTGCGCACCGATAACAGTGCAGAAAGCCGTGCGTGTCGAAGGCTCTCAGGGCCTGCACCGCGCCGCAATCCGGGCACGCCACGGCCCCGCGCGGGGGATTGGATACGGCATCTCGTGACCCACGAAGCCAAGCCCCAATCTGCACGGACGCCTCCTGTCGCGACCGCGCTTCAAAGCCGGTCCCTTTGCCTCACCACTAAATGGTCGCTTGATTCTGCTAAGGCAAGCGCGCCCGGTCAATCCGCCCTTACGCGACCAGCCCTTTCCGCTACCCCGCGATTTCCCTGGAGGGTCGGCCGATCGCTCGGGCCGCTGGATAGCGAAAGACGCGAACCCACGCTTCGCCCGCTCTCCCGCTCAAGGGGCTGCGTCCCCGCAAACTCCCAAACGCGCGCGTTGCAGTGCCTTTGACGGATGGCTGCGGTGCCGCCGGGGGCGTAAATAATAGCGACAACAAATTGGAGAAAGACATGCCTTCGCGAGATCGGCCGCGCGCGCTCTACGGTTTGGCCCTCATCTGTCTATGTCTCGCAGGTTGCCAGGCCCGGTCGGTCTGGTTATTCCACCCGCATGGTGCCGTAGCGGCTGCCGAATTCCATTACACCGTTATCGACTTCGCGATCATGATTTTGATAGTGGGCCCGCTCCTAGTAGCGACCGCACTCATTATCGTGCGCTATCGGAAGGGCCGAAACGCGCGGTACGACCCGCATTTCAAGAAATCGCGGGTCCTGGAGGCCCTCATGTGGGGAGTGCCCATCGCGACCGTGGGCGTACTCACCTATTTTTCCTATCAGGCCGTGTACCTCGCCGACCCTTATGATCCAACGGCTATTCCTCGATCGCTGGCAGAGAAGTCCAGGCCGCCACCGACTGCGGGCCGCACAAGCCATTTCGCCGCCTACCCGCGCTCGAATGGAACGGTACGTCACGGTCCCCAGGTCGACGTCAACGTGATCACGACCGACTGGCAATGGGTCTTCATCTACCCGCGCACCGGAATCACCACCGTCGATCGCTTGGTGGTGCCCGTCGATACGCCCGTCCACTTCCGCCTCACCTCCGCGACTGTGGTTAACGACTTCTTGATCCCCGAACTCGTGGGTGAGATTGACATTATGCCGGGCATGCGTACCAAGCTTGCCATGATCGCCTCGCGCCCGGGTAACTACCGTGGCTATTCAGCGAACTTCAGCGGGGGTGGCTTCTCGTGGATGGGTTTCACGACCACGGTGGTGTCCCGCCGCGCCTACCGGGCGTGGACGCGCAAGGCGGCCCGCGCCCCTGACAGGATGACCTATGCCGCCTTCGATAAGATCGCCAAGCCCACTATCAACCTTGCCGAGAAACCCATGTACTTCTCGCGCACGCAAAAAGGGCTTTTTGATCACGTCATCCGGCGGGTCCTGACCGGGCGGGTCTATGAGACGCCGCTACGCATGACCGAGAACATGACCAAACCGTTGTACGTCAAGGTCTTACATTAGAGGCGCCATGTTCGTACACCTCCAAGGCTCATGGAACCCGATCTACGGCAGGCTCTCCCTGCACGAAATCCCGTTCAAGACCCAGATCATCCAGGGCGCCTTCTTTTTTGTCGTCCTCACGGCCCTCGCCGTCCTCACCGCCATCACCTACTACAAAAAATGGCGTTATCTTTGGGAGGAATGGCTTACGAGCCTCGATCACAAAAAAATCGGCGTGATGTACATCGTCCTGGGTCTCGTCATGCTGTTTCGCGGTTTCATAGACGCCGTCATGATCCGCAGCCAACAGGTCATGGCGATAGGGCCGCATTCGGCAGGCTATCTGGGCGCCCTCCACGGTTACCTACCCCCCTATCATTTCGATCAAATCTACAGCTCCCACGGTACGATCATGATCCTGTTTGCGATCACCCCCATCCTCACGGGCCTCATGGCCATCATGGTCCCCTTGCAGATCGGTGCCCGCGACCTCGCCTTCCCCTACCTGAACGCCCTCACCTTCTACTTGACCGCAGCCGGCGCCGCCTTAGTCATGGTCTCGCTCTTCGTGGGTGACTTTTCACACGCGGGCTGGGTCGGGCTCATACCGCTCACCGAACTCCCCTATAGTCCCGATGTCGGCACGGACTACTGGATGTGGGCAGTACAGCTTTCCGGAATAGGGAGCACCTTGAGTTCCGTGAACCTCATCGCCACCATCATAAAAATGCGCGCCCCCGGCATGGGCTGGAACGAGGTCCCCATATTCACCTGGACGGCCTTGAGTACGAGCGTCATAGGCGTGACGGCCTTTCCGGTCCTGAGCGCAGCGCTTTTCATGTTGGCGGCCGATCGCTATCTCGGGACGCACTTTTTCACAGCCTCCTTCGGCGGCGACCTCATGTTCTACACCGATCTCTTTTGGATATGGGGCCACCCCGAGGTCTATTTCGTGGTCCTACCCGCGTTTGGCATTATCTCGGAGGTGATCCCGACCTTTTCCGAGAAGGCGCTCTTCGGCTACACCTCCATGGCCGTGGCCGCCTTGGCCATAGCCGGCCTTTCCTGGATGGTGTGGCTGCATCACTTTTTTACCATGGGCGCCGGCCCGGGCGTGAACCTCTTCTATGGCGCGGCCACCATGCTAGTCGGCGTCCCGACCGGCGTTAAGGCCTTCAACTGGGCGCTTACCCTCTACCGCGGCCGCCTGCGTTTCGATGCCCCCATGCTCTGGTGTCTGGGCGCCTATGCCTTGCTCCTGATCGGCGGGCTTTCCGGCATCATGCTCGCGATGCCTGCGGTTGACTACTCGGTGCACAACAGCGCTTTTCTGATCGCGCACTTCCATTCGTTCATGTTGCTCATTACGTTCGCGGCCATAGCTGGCTACCAGTTCTGGTTTCCGAAGGTCTTTGGGTTTTATCTAGACGACGGCGCGGGACGCAAAGCCTTCTGGTTCTTTTCGGCTGGCACCCTGGCTGTATTTGGATCGCTCTACGCGCTCGGCTTCATGGGCATGACACGCCGTCTGGACTACATCCCCTTCGTACAGTGGAGGCCGCCGCTCATAGCCGCCGAGGTTGGTATCTTCTTCTACTGTGTCGCCTCGTACTATCTCGTGCGGCAGCTCTACGTGGGTTTGCGCGACCGCAAGACGCGCCCGGCGGGCGCAGACCCCTGGGCCACCACGCGCAGTCTCGAATGGCTCACGTGGTCGCCGGTGCCGGCCTACAATTATCCGGTCCTGCCCGTGGTCCATGGGCGCGACGAGTGGGCGTGGCGACGCGAACACGAATACGTGGACCGCGTGCCAGACCACTATTTCGACATCGTCATGCCGAAGAACACGTCCGTGCCCCTCCTCCTGGGGGCCCTTTCGTTCGGGCTTGGCTTTGGCCTTGTATGGCGCATCTGGTGGCTGTGCGCCGTGACGATCGCCGGCATTCTGCTCGTCGTGATCATCCGCTCCTTCGACAATCACACCGAGCACACCCTGAGCGCCGCGCTGGTGGCAAAACTGGACGGCGGTGAAGGTGGGCTGCCCGATGCGCCGGGTTCGGTCAACCCCTATCCGAGCCCCATGCCCGTACCCTTTTTCGCCAAGACGGGGGCGGTGTCTCGGTGCGCCGACAGGGTGGCGAGCACGTTGCGCGAAGGTGTGGTTGCGCCGGGCCCGCTTGGCAAGGGCGCGCGGCGATGAGCGGCCAGGAGGCGATACGCGAGCAAGGGCTCTGGGACCGCAAGGACGTCCACCACGACAAGATCGGCACGCATACGCTCGGTTTCTGGCTCTATATGCTGAGCGACTCGATGGTGTATGCGGCGCTCTTCGGTGCCTCTGTGGTGCTCGGCCATCGCATGAACGCCGCGGGTGGCCCCATGGGCGCCACGGTCCTTCATCCCCTGAGTGCCTATTGGGAAACGCTCCTGCTGCTTGCAAGTGGCCTCGCCTATGGCTTGGCGCTCCAGGGCCTGAAGCGCGGTCGCAAGGCGCTTGTTCTTGCGTGGATGACGGTCGCCTTCCTGCTGGGGGCCGGGTTCGCGGCCTTGAGCGTCCACACCCTCCTGGCCCTCATCGCCCGCGGCATAACGCCCGAGCGTAGCGGCTATCTCTCGGCCGATCTTGCGCTCATCGTCTATCACGCATTGCACATAGGCCTGGGCCTCGTATGGTTTCTCGTCATGATGGTTCAGGTGGCGGTCTTCGGTTTCCACCCGAATGTCGTCTACCGCCTCCTGAACCTGAAGCTCTTTTGGTTTTTCCAGTCCTTCGTTTGGGTGTTGGTTTTCAGCTTCACCTATCTGCGCGGAGTGTTGATATGAGTTCTTACGAGGAAGAGCCGCTCTCGCACCCCGAGGTGCGCGATCTTGACGTGCGCTTAAGTGTCGCGAGCTTCGTCGCCACCGCAGCCTTGCTCACATTCTCGTTCATGGTCGTCGTTCGCGACGCGTGGTCCATCCCGAGCCTGTCCATCGCCATCGCGCTTATGGCGGGCCTCGCCGCAGCCGCGCAGCTCATAGGCGCTTTGCAGCTGACCCTCGCGCCGTCCAGGCGATGGTTTACCGCCTGCTTCCTGCTCTGCATACCGCTCTATATGCTCACCGTGGGCCTCACCGCGTGGATGTTTGCGACCCTCTATACCCGCACCATGATGCCCCACCTCATGCCCTAGGCAAGCTGCGGACACCTTCGGCCCGTCTCCGATTCGGGGTGCGCCGCGGCCAGAGCGGGCGCGCGGGTGTCGGTGGCTGCGTGTCGTTTCAGGTGCCTTCGCTACGCGCCTTGGATGTCACCGAGGTCGGGGATTATTCGGCGCATAAAGACGTCGAATAGTGGAACGGTAAACGCGAGATCTCCATGCGACGGACTGAATATCATGCCGCTTCCAAGCAGGGCGGCCCGAACCGGCGTGAGAGCGCTCGTGCGTTTGCTAAGGCGGCGGGCGACGTCTGAGGTCCGGTAGGGTCCCGCGCCCAGGTCAGCCATGGCGCGCAGATACGTGCGCTCGCGGGGCGTTAGCCGGTCGTAGCGAACGCGAAAGAAGTTTTCGTCCAGTCGCCGCATCGCATGCGCGGTGGCGGCTGTCACGACGGATACGTCGATAGGCGAATGTGGAGCCAGGTTCCAGGCCTGATAAGCCCATTCCTGGAGGAAGTACGGATAGCCGTTGGTTTGGGCATAGATTTCGACCAGGGCGTCTTCGGCAAACGCTTCGCCGGCTGCGAGCATCGGCCCCTGAAGTGCGCGTACGGCGTCGGTCTGCGCGAGCCGCCCGACGTTCGGAAAATCGAACAGGCGCTCGGCGTAGGACTTCGAGTTCCCGGCTAAGCCCGGAAGGACGGGCAACCCGGCGCCAAGCAAGACCAAAGGAAGCTGCCTCTGCTGCATCTTGTGCATGGACGCTATGAGTGCTCCAATCTCCGTCGGATGGAGGTACTGAATCTCGTCCACGAGGATGGCCACTGCCGCCTCTTTGTCGTCCGCCGCCTCCGCGATCGCGAGGAGCAGGGCCGGAAGGTCGACCTCGATGTCCCCGCTGTCGGCGGAGCCCGTCTCGGGTTCGATGTCCAGCCCGAGACTCAGGTCCCCCACGGAGATCCGTATCGCCCGAACGAAGCCCGCGAGGACTGCCAGGCCACGACGCACCTTATCATGGGCCCCGGCGATGCGGTTCAGGTCGAAAAGCAATCGGCGCAGGTGGGGAACGAGTGCGGCGGCGAGCGACTTCCCTTCGAGGGCCTCGATGAAGATGGTCCTGTAACCGGCTCGAGCGGCCCTCCGCTCCATTTCGTTGAGCAATACGGTCTTTCCGACCCCGCGCAGACCGGTGAGAAGTATGCTCTTTTCGGGGCGCTTGGCGAGCGTCCTCCCGAGCAGCGTGTCGATTTGTTCCAAGATCGCATCTCGTCCGGCCAGTTCTGGGGGCGGCGCACCCGCTCCCGGTGAAAATGGGTTCCGAATTCTGTCCAGAGGACACCCCTTTTGTCGTTTATACTAAAATATACTCAGTTACGCGAATATCATACTATACATTGGAATATAACCGTATAAAAGGTCTCTCCCATGATCCTCGGAGCCAGCGCGGCCCAATGGGGGTCCGCCCGCTCCAAGCGTCCAGAGGGCTCCGGAGAGCCCGGCCCCTGCTGCCTCTTTCAGATAAGCGGAACGGTCAGGGCATTGAAGGGCGGCAGTGCGCGGTGTAGCGTACAGCACGCCCGCGGGCTTAAGGCCCAGGCGAGATCTGTATCACCAAAGACTTTAAGGCCTCATGCTCGAATTGGTCGCCCACCGCGGTTATGCACGCCGCTTCCCCGAAAACACGCTTGCCGCCCTGGAGGGCGCGGTCGCCGCGGGCGCGCGCTACATCGAGGTCGATGTGCAGCTGACGGCAGACGGCGTGCCGGTCTTGTTCCACGACCGCGACTGCCGCCGTCTCTGCAACGTCGCGGGTGAGATTGCCGACCACAATCTCGCAGCCGTCATGACCTTCGCGGTCTCCTGGCCCGAGCCTGCCGGCACCTCTCACCCGGTCCTGCCGGTGGCGAAAGTCGCCGACCTCGCCGCCTTTCTCGTGAGCCACGCCGCCGTCACCGTCTTCGTCGAGATCAAACGCGAAGCGGCCCGGCGCTTCGGGCCCGAGCGGGTCGTAAGGGCGACACATGATGTCTTGAAGCCCGTGCTCAGTCAGACAGTCCTGATCTCGTTTTCGCGGCCAGTCCTTGTGGCGGCCCGCGCCTTGTGGCCGGCCATCGGTCTTGTCACCAAGCATTATCGTGAATTCCGCGCCTCAGACCGGGCCGCGCTTGCGCCGGAATACCATTTCTGCGACGTGGATGGTCTGCCGCGACGCGGCGTCCTGGGCCACGAAGGCTCCACGCTCGTGGTGTACGAAGTGGACGATGCGGGGCACGCGCGAACTCTTCACGCGCGCGGGGTGCGCTTCATCGAGACCTTCGCCTTTGCGGAACTCGCTCGGGCTTTAAGGGGCCTCGACCTATGACCGCCACCTATGACGTGGTGGTCATAGGTGGCGGCATACAGGGCGTGGGTGTCGCCCAGGCGGCGGCTGTGCGCGGTTACCGTACCCTGCTTTTGGAGCGAGATACCTTGGCCGTTGGGACCTCGAGCCGTTCCTCGAAGCTCGTGCACGGCGGCCTACGCTACCTCGAGTCGGGCCGCATTCGGCTCGTGCGCGAATCGCTACGCGAGCGCGAGACCCTGCTGCGCATCGCCCCAGGGCTCGTCGCGCGCAAGGATTTTTACATCCCCATCTACGCGTCCTCACGGCGCACGGCAGGCCATGTGCGCGCGGGCCTCTTACTCTATCGCCTGCTCGCAGGCGGGCCCGGCGGGGGGTTCGAGCGGGTCCCGGCCCGCGCCTGGGATTCGCTGGACGGGCTCGAGACCAGGGGCCTCAAGGCCGTCTTCCGCTATAGCGACGCGCAGACCGATGATGTGGCCCTGACCCATGCAGTGGCGCGTTCGGCCGCGGAGTTCGGCGCGGAGATCCGTATCGGCACGTGTTTCGTGGGGGCGGAGCGCGCCGGCGCAGGCTACGAGGTGCGCTATGTGCGCGAAGGCGCGGTGGCCTCGTGCGAGACGCGCGTGCTCGTCAATGCCGCGGGTCCGTGGGTCGCGCAGACCCTAAGCCGCGTCCTGCCGGGCCCCCCGCGCCTGCCCCACGACCTTGTCGCCGGCACCCACATCATCAGCGAAGGTTCTTTAGGCGAGGCTTGCTACTACGTCGAGGCGCCTTCCGACCATCGTGGCGTCTTCATCCTGCCTTGGCGCGGCCGCGTCTTGACCGGCACCACGGAGCGCCTCTACACGGGCGACCCGGGCCTCGTGGCGCCGAGCGCGGAGGAGATCGCGTATCTGCAAGAGGCTTTGGCGGCCTATTTTCCGGGCCTGGCCACGGCGGTAGCGGAGAGCTTCGCGGGTCTGCGCGTGTTGCCCAAAGTCGGGGGCGATCTTAACGCCCGCTCACGCGAGGTCGTGTTGCTTGCCGATGCCCCGCTACCCCGGCTCGTCAGCATATTCGGTGGTAAGCTCACTGCTTACCGACGGACCGCCGAACAGGTCATGGAACGCCTCGGGATCGCGCTCCCGGAACGCCCGGCGCGGGCGGATACGAGTCGCCTGATGCTACCCGTGGGGTGAGGGCATGAGCGCGCGCCAACGCTCGTGACGTTCGTGAAGCGGCTCGTCGTCATTCGGCCAGAACACATGCTCGTCGCCGCCCGCGGGCCAGTCGTGCGGCATGTCTGCGGCCAGGAAGGCGAGCCCGCGGGCAGTCGCCTCGTGTTCGGAGGGACGGCGCACGATAAGCCCGCTCAAATTCGCGAGCGCCTGACAGAGACCGCCCGATGCGGCAAGGCCGCCTGTCACCACCAAGGCCAGACAGGGCCCGGAGGCGGCACAGATGGCTTCGATGTTCTCGTGGATCAGAAAGATGATGCTTTCGATGATCGCCGCGGCCTTGGCTGCCGGCGTGCCAACGCCTTCGAAGCGCGCGACGGCGTCCGGGCGCCAATACGGTGATCCGAGTCCGCCTATCGTGTTCAGAAAGAGCGGGCGTGCCTCCTGGCTTGCGAGCAGGCGATCACACTGTTTCGCGAGATCCCGGTAGGGCAAGGTCTGCGCGCCCCACGCGAGCGCTGCGCCGGCGCCGCTCACCGCCCCCTCGAGGACGTTTATGTCCTCCTGCCCGTGGCGCACCGCGACGCTCCACAGAAGCCGGCCCCGGTCGACCCCTTGACGCGGCACGAGCCGTTGGAGAAAGGCGCCGGTACCCATGTTGATGTAAATGGTGTCGGGCCGTGGCCTGCCCTGACAAAAGAGAGCCGCCCCTTGGTCGCCCGTGAGGATCGTAAGTGGCACGAGGCCGCCGCCGGCCTTCACTCCGCCAAAGCGCTGGTGACTCGGCGAACACAAGGGCAAGACCCCACGGGGAATATCAAAGATATCCAGAAGCTCGGGGTCCCAATCCTGGCGCTTGCGCCCCCAAAGGAGCGTCCGTCCGGCGTTTGAGGGGTCCGCGACCAAGGGTTGCGGGGTCACGCAGCGAAATGCGAGAAAGCTCGCCAAAGGCCCCATGACCAGATGGCCGGCCTTACGCGCCGCTTGCACCGCGGGCAGGTTGTCCAGGCACCAGCGCATTTTGGGGGCGCCGTAGTGGGGCGACAGGCGCAGGCCTGTGCGCTCTGCGATCAGGAAGGCGTGGTTCCGATACGCGGGCATGAGCGCAGCCGCGCGCCGATCTTGCCAGCTCAGGACCGGCGACAGGGCCTGGCCTGTGCGGCTGTCCCAGCACACCATGCTGGACCGTTGGGTGGCGAGACCCGCGGCCGCGATTTGCATGCTACAGTCCGTCCCTAGGATGCGCAGCGCCCGCTCGGCTGCGAGCTGCAATGAGGCGACGAGCTCCTCCGGGTCTTGCTCCACCCTAAGGTCACCCGTGCTTGTCTGGCCTACAGGCACCGCCGCGCGCGCTACCGCTATCCCCGACTCATCGAAGATCGTCGCGCGCGTCGATTGCCCTCCTTGGTCCAAGGCCAAGTACAGCGGTTGGCGCATCCCGCCCCCTTCCGCAACCTGGAATTCCCACAACTATAGCAGGGGTTTGGTCTGTTTTCCGAGCCCGGTTTCGAGCGCGGCACTTAAAATGGGGCGGCTCAAGGGCTGCTCGACTCCCTCGCGGCGCGCGGGCGCCCAGATGGCGTCGGGAAAGTAGGCGTCGTCCCGGTAGCGCGGTATGACGTGCCAATGGAGATGGGGGACGAGGTTCCCGAGTGAGGCCACATTCATTTTCGCGGGTCGCGCAAGGCCGCGCAAAACGGCCTCGACCCCGAACACGACGTCCATGAACGCGTCTCGCGCGAGCGGGTCGAGCTCGCTCATTTCCTGGACATGCCCTCGCCACACGACCCGGCAGATCGTCCCGACGCCCGCAACCTCGACCGAAATCACGAAGCAGCGATCGTTCGCCCACAGCGCCTGCGCCATATCGAACTCGCAGAGAGGGCAGTGATCCCGTGTCATGCAGAGAGGCTAGCATGGGGGGGCGCGGCCGGCTAGCCTAAGCCCGCCATGCCCTCCTATAATGTAATGACGGAACGGGGGGACGAACCATGATCGACTGGAGCTCCATAGACACCACGTTCTTGGACATGGACGGCACCTTGCTCGACTTGCATTTCGATAACCACTTTTGGCAAGAACATGTGCCCCTGCGTTATGCCGAGCGCCACGGACTCGCGCTCGACGAGGCCAAGAGCCGGCTCTATCAGAGGTTTCGGCGCGCCGAAGGGACGCTGAACTGGTACAGTGTGGACTATTGGAGCGACGAGCTTGCCCTGGACATCGCGCAGCTGAAGGAGGAGGTCGCCCACCGCATTGCCGTGCGCCCCTTTGTGGAGGAATTCCTGGATGCCATGCGTAAGGCCGGCAAGCGCCTCGTGCTCGTGACAAACGCCCACGGCAAGACCGTAACCCTGAAGTTCCGTCGTACGCGCATCGATCGTTATATGGACGCGATTTTTTGCGCCCACGACCTCGGGCTAGCCAAGGAGCACCCGCCTTTCTGGGGGGAGCTACGGGCGCTCGAGCCCTTTGATCCTTCGCGCACGCTGCTCATAGACGACAGTCTACCGGTCTTGCGCTGCGCGCGGGACTACGGCATACGCCATCTGCTTGCGATCCGCAAACCCGATCTGTGCGGGCCGGACAAGGATTGCGGCGAATTCAGGGCGGTCGAGTCGTTTCGCAACCTCCTCCCGGTCGGCTAGCGTGCGGATACCCGCGCTCGCGCTTGCCCTGGCAATCCTATCCGGTTGTGCCGCCTACCAAGCCAAGCCCCTGCGCGCGCCAGCGCTCGCGGCCCTGAAAAGCCCATCGCACCGGGCTCTGGCCGCAGCCGCGCGCACGCTTCGGGTGCCAGGGCTCGTGTCGCTTCCGCTGGATTTCCGCAAGCCTCTCACTGGCAAGGACCTCGGGGTGATCGCGGTGATCGCCAACCCCTCCCTGCGCGCCTTGCGCGCACGTGAGCGGATCGCCCGGGCGCAGGTCTTCGCCGCAGGTCTCCTGCCCGATCCCGTGGTGCAGTTTAGCGCCCTGAAGCCTTACGGCGTGGGGTCGGCGGGTCGGTCCTTGGCCCTGTCCGACGGCTTCCTTTGGGATCTTTCAAGGCTCGTCACGCGCTCCACGGATATCCGCATGGCGCGGGAACGCGCGGCTTCGGTCCGTTACAACGTGGCCTGGCGTGAGTGGGTGGCGGCGAACGAGGCACGTCTTGCTGCGCGCCAGGTCTATTGGCTCGGGGCTGAGTGGAGGATCGCCCGCAAGGCCTCGGCGCTCCTCGGGAACCACGATCAGGTGCTTGCGCGCGACGCGCGCCGTCGCCTGATCGGGGACCGCCAGCTGCTCTTCTTTCAAGCCGCGCAAGACGCGCTGCGCATGAAGGCCCAGGCCTTGCATCGCGCCTTGAAGGCCGCGCGCATCACCTTGAACGGGCAGCTCGGTCTCCCGCCATGGGCCACGCTTCGGATCGCCCGCCCCACGCGGCTACGAGGGGTGGCGGGGGCCCCGCGCAGCCTATTTCACCGCGCCGTGTCGCGAAGGCTCGATCTCGTGGCGCTGGTCGCGGCCTACCATAGCGCTGACCAGGCGCTGCTGCGCGCCGTGCTCGACCAGTATCCGCGCCTGAGCTTGGGGGCCGCCGGTGCCCGCAACAGCTCGGGACTCAGCGAGGCCGGTCTGCAGCTTAGCGTCGTGGTGCCGCTTTTCAACGCCAATCGCGGGGCCGTCGCTATCGCCCGCGCGCGGCGCGCGGCACTCTTCAAGGATTACGTAGCCAGACTCGCGGAGGCTCGCGCCCAGATCTACCAGTTGGATGCGGCGCAAGCGAGCCTCGATCGTGAGCTTGCGGGGCTCAAGGGCCGCAGGACAAGGCTCGCCCGTACCGCCCGTGCCGCAGGGACGGCCTGGACGGCGCATGCCCTGGGGCTTGTGTCCTACCTCACTTTGATGCAGGAGCTTACCGCCGTGGAGCTGAAAATGACCGCCCTACGCCTTTCCCGGGCGGCGACCACACTAGCCCTCGTCACCGCGACCGCGAGGCCGTGGTCCGGGGGGCGGTCATGAGGCGCGCGCTCACGGCCCTGTTACTCGTTCCGGTCGTCGCTTGCGCCGCCGCGCCCCTGTCGGTCCATGGGACGCGCGCGGTCCAGGCATCGTATCGGCCGGCGATCCAGGTATTCGCCCGCGCTCATGGTCCTGAGCACGCAGTGATCCAGGCCCCCTACGACGCCGTCATGGGTCCGCTCGTCGTGGCCCCCGGGACCGCGGTCGCCGCCGGCGCCGTCATCGCGCGACTGTTGCCCCTGAGTCTCGCCGGTACTGTGCGCGCCCTCGAGGCCCAGACCGAGGCCGCCCGCACCGTCTACGAGCAGGCCCGCGTCCTGGCGCACCAAGGCCTCGTCACGCCCGCTCATGCCCGCGGTCTCAAGGCCCGCTGGCAGGCCGATGCTGCCGCCTTGCGCGCCGACGGTGCGCGCCTTGCGCGTGGCACGGTGCGCGCGCCGTTCGCCGGCACCGTGCGTTATCGGGTAGCCCCCGGGGTGCTGCTCGCGCGCGGCGCCGATGTGGTCGCGATCGGCGGCGCGGGGGGTCTCTACGAGACCTGCTCGCTCACCGTGCGCGAGGCTGATCGCCTTTACGTCGGCGCGCGGGTACGGCGCTTGGCGCGCCACGGACGGGCCGAGGCTTCCCGCGGCCGCGTGTACGCCATCGGTGCGCGCGTCGACGACCTGGGCCTCGTGCGCGCGTATGTGCGCGGGGCCGGGGGGCGGTTGCGTCCCGGACAGGTCTTGCGGCTCGACCTCCTGGGGCACCCGCGTACCGCGATCGCGGTCCCGCGCAGCGCGCTCCTCGTCCGCCACGGCCGGGCGTGGGTTTACGTTGTGCGCGGTGCGCGGGCGCAACCGGTCAGGGTGACGATCGTGCGTATGGGTGCCCGGCGGGTGTTCGTGGCGGGCCCATTGGCGCGCGGGGCGCTGGTGATCGATACGGGCGTCGCACGCCTGCGCGCCGGGATTCCGGTGCGGGTTGTGCGGTGAGGGCCTATCTCGAGGCCCTTTGGGGCAACCGCTACACTACGGCCCTGGTGGCAGTCCTCGTGCTCGGCGCGGGCTTCGTGGCATTCCGGGCGCTGCCGCGTAGCGTCTTTCCGAACGTGAACTTCCCTCGCATTTCGGTGCTCGTGAGCGACGGCTACCTTCCCGTCCACGTGATGCTGGTGCGGGTGACCGAACCGCTCGAACAAGCGGCCAAGGGCGTGCAGAACGTGACCCTGGTGCGCTCGACCACGAGCAACGGCCTTACCAAGATCCATGTCTTCTTCAATGGCGCCATCACGCCCAATAACGCGTATCTGTTGCTCGAGGCGCGCCTAGGTCAGGTGGCCTTGCCCCCTGGCGCGCATATGAGCGTGCGGCTCATGATGCCGAGCATCTATCCCTTCGCCGAATACGCCCTGGTCTCACAGGCGAAGACGAGCAGTGAGATGCTGCCGACCTATGCCTTCACGCTGAAGCCCCGCCTGCTCGATGTCCCAGGGGTCTACACCGTGGCCTCCATCGGTCGCGGCTGGCCGCAGGTCCATGTCGACTTGTCGCTCAGGCGTCTCATAAGCCATCACCTCGGGCTCGGTCGCGTCGTAGCCCTCCTGCGTGCGCACCAGGGGCCCTATTTCGGCGGTATCATGGCGGGCTTCCATGGCAGCTTTTTACTGACCGCCGCCGGCCGCCCGGCGGGGGTGAACGCGCTCGGTCGTCTCCCCATCCCTCTGGGGGGCGCCCGCGGGGCCGTAGTGCCGCTGTCGTCGCTTGCGCGTATCACGGTCGGACCGCCCCCGCGGATACGGGGTTCGGCGGTCGCCCATCAGGCGCATAGCCTGCTGATCGAGGTCGCCGCCCAGGCAAGCGCCAACGTCGAGCAGGTGGCGCGGGGTGTGAGCGGCGCGATCGCGTCTTTGCGCAAGGGTCTGCCGCATGACATGCGCCTCGTGCGCGACTACGATTTGTCGCGGCTCATCGTGGCAAGCCTCCACGACGTCTGGATGGCCCTTTTTCTGGGCACCGTCATTACCTTCCTGGTGCTGCTCGCCTTCTTGCGGCGCTTCGACACGGCGCTTGCGACTCTCGTGGTCGTTCCGCTGTCATTGGCCGGCACCTTCGTGGTCCTACACTTCCTCCATCTGGGCCTGAACATCATGACCTTGGGGGGCATAACCGCGGCCATAGGAGCGCTCGTGGACCACGCCATTGTCGTGATTGAGCAAGCGACCCATGGCCAGGGTTCCGGGAGCATGCAGGAGCGGCGCGTGCGAGCGCTGCGCGCCGCAGGCGAGGTCTTGCCCATGATGACTTTCGCGACGCTCACCTCGGCGCTCGTGTTCGTCCCGCTCATCCTTTTAGGCGGGACTATCGGCATCCTGTTCCGCCAGATGGCCATCGCGCTTGTCACGGCCTTAGTCGTGTCCCAGGCGGTGGCGCTGTCGGTGACCCCGTTGCTCGCGACCTACCTCGCCGGTCGCCACTCACGCTCCTCTAAGGCTTGGCGACCGGCGCGTCGCGCCCGCGTGACCTACGCGCGTACCCTGCGCCGTGCCCTCGGCAAACCCTTTTTCGGCGTCATTGCCAGTATCGCGATCCTGGCCGCGGCCTATGCCCTCTTCCGAGTGTTGCCGACCGCCTTCCTGCCCGCCTGGAACGAGGGTGTCATAGCCGTGCCGTTTCGCACGACCGTCGGAAGCTCGGCGTCCCAGACCCTGGCCGTGGGACGCGGCCTCGTGGCCATTGCCACCCATGACCGCGCCGTCGCGACTGCCTCGGTGGTCGTGGGCCAAAGCCTCGGCAACCCGCGGGCGACCCCGAACAAGGGCGATCTGGTCCTCACCTTGAAACCGAGCGCCTCGGCGGTGGCGGTCATGCGTGCACTCGGCGCGCGCTTCCGTGCCGCCTATCCGAGCCTCTCCATGCTGAAGCTCCATCAGTTGCTCGTAACCCAGCTTGGCAACCTCTCGGGCGCCCACTCCCCGCTCGATATCGAGGTCTTCGGGCACAGCGTCTCGGCGCTCGCGGCCTATGCGGCGCATCTCAAGACCCGCCTGGTCGCGAGCCATCGATTCGCCAACGTGAGCTTCGCGACCTCTTCGGCGGGGCCCGCGATCACCCTGACCCCGCGCCTGCGCGCCGAGCAACGAGGCCTCACGCCCCCGCTCCTTGGCGAACAGGTCCAGGCCGCCTATTGGGGGGTACCAGCAGGCTATCTCCTGCGTGGCGCGCAGATCCTCCCGATCGCGGTCGGCACGCGCCCATCGGGAGACATAAGCCGCAGTTTGGCCCCGAACCTCTTCGTGCATGCCCCAGGCGGCCCCTACGCCCCGCTCGCGGCCTTCGCCACCGCTCACATCCGGCACCAGGTCCCGGTCATCACCCACCAGAACCTGGTGCCGTTCGCCGACATCGAGATTCGCCCCCATCGCTCCATGGGGCTTGCCCAGGCCGCCGCCGTGGCGCGCGGGTTTATCGCCCAGACCGCCCTGCCCCACGGAATCACTACTCGCATAGGAGGCTATTACAAGGAGCAGGCCAAGAGCTTCGCGCAGATGGAGCTCACCTTGGTCTTCGCGCTGCTCGTGCTGGTCGTACTGGTCGGGTATCAGCTGCGCGCCCAGCGCGCGGCACTCGCGGTCCTCGTGGCGACCGCCTTGAGCGCCTTGGGGTCGCTCACGGCCCTCTGGCTGCGCGGCATCCCCCTGGACAGCACGTCGTTCTTAGGCCTTTTGCTCGTGTTCGCGATCGTCGTCAATAACGGCATCCTGATCTTCGGTCAGGCCCGCCATTACCGCAGCCCCCCCGGCCGCCTCCAGATCGAGCTTGCCGCTCGCCGCCGGCTGCGGCCCATCCTCATGACCATGGCCGCCGATGTCCTGGGCTTTCTGCCGCTCGCGGTGGGTGTGGGTCACGGAACGGACCTGCTGAAGCCGCTCGCGACAGCAGTGATGGGCGGGCTCGTGCTCGCGCTCGCCGCCTCGCTCTTTATCGGCCCTATGCTCTATATGGCGTTTTCGCGTAGACCCAGGCCTTGAGATGGGAGGCGGCCTCGCGCCTCTTACGCCATCGGGGCGCGTGCGTGCAGCACTTTCGTTGGGAGCGGCAAATAATCAGTAAGAAACGCCGAGGATGTAATAGAAAGGCCCCTATTGCGTTCGCCAGAATACGCAGCCCATGGGTATAAGCAGGTTCCGCGCATGCATGCAGGATGGTGCCGCGAGATCATGGACCTGTGGGTCGGCACCAGGCTCACGCTGATCGCCGGCGAGGTCGCCGCGAGTGCGGCGATAGGACAGTATCGTGCGGATGCCGTTTCCAACAACGCGACAGGGGCGGCGATCCCGGCCGAGGCATGATGCGGTGCTACCAGGGCGGTTGCAGGATGGCTCCATGCGGTACATAATGGCACGCGTACCGTTCAGTTATATGTACTTAATAAGATAATGATACATAATAAGTTACGTTATGGACACAGAATGGCCTAATCAAATTCGGCGCCAGCGCATCGCGTTGCACCTGACCCAGCAACAGCTGGCGGACAAGGCGCATGTGACACGCAAGACGATCTCGGTGCTTGAGTCCCCGACTCAACGAGGGGCGGTGTCGCTGTCCCTGCTTGAGCGGGTGGCGGATATCCTCGGCCTTACGATTACGTTGACTCCAGTATCGAAGCCTACGCTCGATGAGTTGCTGCAGCAGAATATGTGGGAGGAGGACAGCCCGCCAAGCGAGCCGCGTCGGCGGGTCCGCCACGGTCGCCGATCGGTCAATCGGTTTCCGCCCAGCAAAGAAGACGCGGCATCCTTCGAGGGAAAGGGCGACGAGCCGGCACCTGGAGAGCAAATTCCCACGGGGCAGGCTAGCGATGACGGCGACGGAGGGAGCTGTGCGCCTTGACGTGTACGCCGACGGGAAGCTTTCGGGGCTCTTAGAGCAGCCCTCGCCTCGAGAATACCGGTTTACGTACCGCGAGACAGGGTTTCCCGTCTCACTGACCATGCCCATGCGGTCGGCCCCCTATGTGGCTCCTTATCTATTCCCCGTCTTTCAGGTCAGTCTGCCGGAAGGGCCCTTGCGCACCACCATCGAGCGGGGCCTGCTAAAAAGGGTTCACGCCGCAGGCGACATGGCGGTCTTGTCTGTTGTCGGAGCTCACCTGATTGGGGCCATTTCCGTCGTGCCGGAGGGAGCCTCCCCGGACCAAGCACGCGATGCCGTGGATTTTTCGTCGTTGCTGCACCACGGTACAGATCCGGCTTTCGTTGCCGAGTTGTTGCGCCGTTATGCCCACCAATCCGGCGTGTCGGGGGGATACCCGAAGATCCTAGCAGACGGCGATCCGCCGCAAGGAACCATGGTTCTTGCGGACTGGATCATCAAGATCCCCGATGCGGAGTATCCGGGCATGGCCATGAACGAGTTCTACTCGATGCTGGCGGCGCAAAAGGGTGGCATCGAGACGGCGGACACTCACCTTTCAGAGGATGGCCGGCTCCTTTTGGTTCGGCGATTCGACCGGGACACGGCCGGCAACCGTTTGGCCTTCGAGGACATGGCCTCGCTCTTGGGGCTCCCGTCATCGGCGAAGTTCTCGGGGTCGGTCGAACGGATCATCAAGACGCTCGTGGCCTTTTGCGAGGGTTCATTGCGCATGTCGGCGCTCGAGCAGTTCTTCCGGCAGTACGCGTTGGCGATGATTCTGCGCAATGGCGATGCGCATCTGAAGAACTTCGGTGTTCTGTATTCCCCGCAAGGTGGTGGCGATGATGTGCGACTGGCACCGTGCTACGATATGGTGACAATGGCAGCTTACGCTCCCATCTCGCCGACCGGTACGACCCACGATATTCCGGCCCTTATGTGGCGCAACACGAAGCGATGGTTCAAATCTCGAGATTTCGCGCAATTGGGGGCGCTCTGCGGAGTCGTTCATGTGGACCGTGAGTTGGAGACCATCGCCTCGGGCGTCCATTCGGCGGCACGGGCCTTGGCGGATGTTATGCGAAATCACCCGGACAATCATAAGACGGGAACCAAAATGCTGTTGCTGTGGCGTGATGGTCTGCAACAGGCGGGGTTATTGCGCGAGCACGCCTTTCCCTCGCTAGAACCGTAGCCCCTTGCGCTTCGGGGAATCGTGGTCATGGGCGGCCTCGCGCTCGCCGCCTCGCTCTTTATCGGTCCTATGCTCCATATGGCGTTTTCGCGTAGACCCAGGCCTTGAGGCGCGACGCGGTCTCGCGCATCTCGGCGCGCAGTTTCCGCCGGACCATCCAAGGCCCTATGACGGGAGGAATGTAGAACGAGGGGGTAAGCGAGGCACTGAAATGGGCCTCGGTGCCACCTGCCACCGTCCGCAGTTGCCAGCGCGAGTCCCCCGACCGGAAACTGGAAAGCCTTGGGATGATGACGCCGCGGACCCAATTGTGTCCGTCGGTCGTCATGGCTTCGGTCTGCGTGACCGGAAAGCAGATGAAGAGGACGCAGCTCCTGATGCGCATGCGCATCAGCGTGATGCCGTCGCGCCGGATGACCGCGCTGCTCTTCACCGCCGGGTTCAGCCGTTTTATGTCGGCGTAGTCGGCGATGACGTGCCAGACGCGGTGGAGCGGTGCGCGCAGGACGAGGTCGAGGCTCATGCGGTAGTGATCACCGCGCACCGACACCGCGATCTTCGGGCGCCCGTGGGCATGGGCCGGCACGGCCTGTATCGCCGTCAAAAGGGCGATGAGGAGGCTCGTTTCAAACCGGACGTGGCCAGGTCTTGAAGCGCTTGCGGCAATAGTCGAGGAGCGCCGCGTAGTCGCGGAAATGGACCCGGAAGTGGCGTTCGGCGGGCTCGTCCCGCTCGCAAAAGTCGTTGGAGTAGTCGCGGCAGATCGGCGGCCGCGCGGTGTAGATGCCGCACGCCCCGCTGGCTTCGAGGTGCGCGCACGCCGACTGCACGAGCAGGAACCACCCGTCCTCATCCTGGTAGACCTCCACGCCTTGGTGGCTCACTTGCCATAGGAGGTGCTCAAAGTCGCTACGCGCCCGCGGCGTCGGGATCTTCTGCGTGATGTATCGGCAGCAGATCGAGGGGCAGGTCCCGCACTTCCCGCGCTCGTCCGCCACCTTAACCGGAAAAGCCGCGCTCATACCACGGACCCTCCGGTCCCGAACCCCGTTGCCCGGTGCGCCGGGGCCATAAGACGCGTCGCCCACGGGCCGCGAGGCCAATGAAGCCCGCTGCGCGGACGGTCTACTTCAACCGCCATTCACGCCTTCCGGTACAGTTTGGCGCCGGACGCCTTGAACTCCTGGGCCTTGACGGCCAGCCCCTCCTTCACGGCCGCGTCCGGACTCGTGCCGAGTGTCTGCGCATACTCGCGGACTTCCTGCGTGATTTTCATGGAGCAGAACTTGGGCCCGCACATGGAGCAGAAATGCGCGACTTTGGCCGACTCTTTCGGCAGGGTCTCATCGTGCAACGCCTGAGCGCGCTCGGGGTCGAGCGCCAGATGGAACTGATCCTTCCACCGGAACTCAAAGCGAGCCTTGCTAAGTGCGTCGTCGCGCCCCTGCGCCTGCGGGTGTCCCTTGGCGAGGTCCGCGGCGTGGGCGGCGATCTTGTAGGCGATAAGCCCGTCCTTCACGTCCTCCCGGTCGGGCAGCCCCAGATGCTCCTTGGGTGTCACGTAACAGAGCAGCGCCGTGCCATACCAGCCGATCATGGCCGCGCCGATCGCCGAAGTGATGTGGTCGTAGCCTGGCGCGATGTCGGTAGTCAGCGGCCCCAGGGTATAGAAGGGCGCCTCTCCGCAGGACTCAAGCTGGCGATCCATGTTTTCCTTGATGAGATGCATGGGCACGTGACCCGGGCCCTCGATCATGGTCTGCACGTCGTATTCCCAGGCGATCTTGGTAAGTTCGCCCAGGGTGTCCAATTCCGCAAACTGTGCCTCGTCGTTGGCATCCGCGATGGACCCGGGACGCAACCCGTCACCAAGCGAGAACGACACGTCATAGGCGCTCATGATCTCGCAGATCTCGCGGAAATGGGTGTAGAGGAAGTTCTCCTGGTGGTGCGCGAGACACCATTTCGCGAGGATGGAGCCGCCACGCGAAACGATGCCGGTACGACGCTTCGCCGTAAGCGGGATGAAGGGTAGCCGCACGCCCGCGTGGATGGTGAAGTAGTCCACGCCCTGCTCGGCCTGTTCGATCAGGGTGTCGCGGAACATCTCCCAGGTGAGTTCCTCGGCCGCGCCGCCGACCTTCTCCAGTGCCTGGTAGATCGGCACCGTGCCCACCGGCACAGGCGAGTTGCGGATGATCCACTCGCGGGTCTCGTGGATATGGCGGCCGGTTGAAAGATCCATGATGGTGTCCGCGCCCCACCGGGTCGCCCACACCATCTTCTCCGCCTCTTCTTCTATGCTCGAGGCCAAAGCCGAATTCCCGATATTGGCGTTCACCTTCACGAGGAAGCGCCGCCCGATGATCATGGGCTCGAGTTCCGGATGGTTGATGTTGGCCGGGATGATGGCGCGGCCACGCGCGACCTCATCGCGGACCATTTCAGGGGTGATGGCGTTCGGCCCGCGCGCCTCGATGCCGCCGTTTTCGCGCAGCGCGACGTACTCCATCTCGGGCGTGATGATGCCGCGACGGGCGTAATGCATCTGCGTGACGCGCGCCCCCGACCGCGCCTTCAGCGCCATGCGTGCGCCCGGGAAGCGGATCGCCGCCGTCTCCGGGTCGTTCAGGCGTTCCTGCGCGAAGCTCGACGAGATCGCGCCGCTCTCCACGTCATTGCGCGCAGCCACCCACGCCGCCCGCGACTTGGGGAGACCTTGCGCCAAGTCGATGACGGCTGTCGGATCCGTGTAGGGGCCGGAAGTGTCGTACACGCGCACCGGGGCGTTTTCTTCGGCCCCCATCGCTGCCGGGGTCGCTTCGAGGGTGATCTCGCGCATGGGGACCGCGAACGCCACGGGCCCATCTGCCGGTACATAGACCTTGCGCGAGGCCGGAAATGGCGCGGTCATGGTGGTGTCCAAGGCGCGAGTCAGGGGAGATAGCGTTCGTGGGTCGGCGTTCATCGCCAGAGGTCCTTTGCAAGAGAGTTCGGAGGCGCGTGCAACGCGCCGATCACGGACCGGAAGGCCCGTCCATAAGGGTCCGTCAAACCTAATGGATTTAGTCGGCGATTGCAAGGAGCCGCTTGCGTCCTTAAGGCAAAAGGCTTAACCTCGAAATTCAGGTTTTGGATTCCCTTTACCCATGTCTCAAACACCCCTGGATGTCGCGCGCTCCGTCATGGTCGCGCAGCAGATCCGCACCTGCGAGGTGCTGGATGAGCGCCTGCTTGAGCGCTTGCGCACGGTCCCGCGCGAGGACTTCGTGCCTGAGGACAAGCGCGCCGCGGCATTCGCCGACGCCGCCGTACCCATAGGCCGCGGCCAGATCATGTTCCCGCCGATGCTCGATGCGCGCCTGGTGAATGCCCTGGCGCTGAAGTCCGAGGATCGCGTGCTTGAGGTGGGCACCGGAACCGGCTACCTCACCGCAGTCATGAGCGGGCTTGCGCGGACCATCTACACAGTCGAGATCGTCCCCGAGTTCAAACTGCGCGCCGCTGCGCGGCTGGCGGCGCAGGGCTGCGCCAATGTGCTTTTCGACGTGGGGGATGCCGCGCGCGGTTGGCCGCGGCATGCGCCCTATGACGCCATTCTCGTGAGCGGTGCCCTGCCCCTGGGTCCGGACCCGAGCTTCCGCGAATCGCTCGCAATGGGGGGCCGCATGGTCGTGATCGTAGGCCTATCGCCAGCCATGGAGGCGCGCCTCATCGTGCGCGAGGACGCCGATCATTACAGCGAGCGCTCTCTGTTCGAGACCGAGGTGCCGGTGTTGACGAACGCACCCCAACGGGATCGCTTCTACTTTTAGTCCGGGGCTAGGACGTCATGCGTGAGATTTCGGCTCAAGACCTCGACGCCCGGATCAAGGCCGGCGACAGCCCCGTGCTTCTCGATGTCCGCGAACCGTGGGAGCGCAATCTCTGCGCCCTCCCCAACTCTCTGCACGCGCCCATGCAGCAGATCCCCACGACCATAAACGATCTCGATCCCGAGCGCGAGGTGGTCGTCTACTGCCACACCGGCGTGCGGAGTTTTCATGTCGGCAAGTTTCTCGAGCATAACGGCTTCAAGAACGTCGTGAACCTCCGGGGCGGCATCGAGGCCTGGGCGCGCGAGGTCGACAAGACCATGGCGCGTTACTAGCCCATGCTGATCGAGGCGCGCCGCAGCCTCCTTCTCCTGGTCGATCTTCAGACCAGGCTCCATGCGGCCATGACGCCGTCGTCGGCAAATTTCCTCGCGCGCATCGCCTTGCTCGCGCGCGCTGCCGTAGCGCTCGACATCCCGGTCGTCGTGACCCGCCAGTACCCCCGGGGCTTAGGTCCCCTGGTCCCTGAGCTTGCCGCGGCCTTGCCCGAGGGCCTGCGCCCACTCGACAAAATGACGTTCTCCTGTTGCGCCGACCAGGCCATCGCGAACGCCCTGGACGGTGATCGGGACCAAATCGTGGTGGCCGGCATCGAGACCCATGTCTGTGTGCTCCAGACGGCGCTCGATCTCCACGCGCGCGGCCGCCACGTCTACGTCCTCAGCGACGCCTGCGCAAGTCGCAGCCGCGAAGATCGTGACCAGGCGCTCGCGCGCATGAGCCGCGAAGGTGTCAGGCTTGCGTCCATAGAATCGACGATATTCGAATGGTTACGCGGCGCCACCCACCCACGCTTTCGGGATCTTGCCCGCGATATCAGAGATCTGCCAAGGGCCGGGTCTGGCGACTGAGCAGCGGTTCCAGTAGCGACAGCGTGCGGCGAAGCGCCCCCTGATGGGCGCGGACGAGTGATTCACCAGCCTTGCTTGCCGTGTCTCGTGAAGGCGCATCGCCGAGATAGGTCCTTAGGGCCGCTATAAGGCCATCCTCGTCGACCACTTGAATCCCTGCTCCCGCCGCAAGCGTGAGGCGTGCGATCTCCGCGAAATTGAACATATGAGGGCCGAATACCACCGGTACCCCTAAGGCCAGGGCCTCTATGGGGTTATGTCCGCCCGTGGCGACGAGCGAGCCGCCTATGAAGGCGCAGTCAGCGGCCGCGAAAAACAACATGAGTTCCCCCATCGTGTCTCCCAGCAGGACTTGCGTGTCCATGGTCACGGGGCGGCCCGAGCTTCGCTCCACCGCGGCCATCCCGCGCGCGCGCACGAGCCTGCCCACCGATTCGAAGCGTTCTGGGTGTCTTGGCACGAGCACGAGCAGGAGATTGGGCAAGCCCTGGCTTAGAATCGCGTAGGCGCTAAGAACGATCTCCTCCTCCCCTTGGTGAGTGCTCGCCGCGACCCACACGATCCGGTCGCCGAAGGCGAGCCGCAGGGCCTGGGCCGCCTCGCGCAGGCCCGCGGTCGGCGACAGCTCGAATTTCATGTTCCCGGTCACATGGACGCGCTTTGGCGGCGCGCCCAGGGCGCGCACGCGCGTGGCGTCCGCGGGCGACTGGGCGGCGATGACGGCGGGGATGTCGAGTATCTTGGCGATCGAGCCCTCGACACGGCGATAGCGGAGGTAGGATCGTTCC
>JAKAXT010000121.1 GCA_021816425.1 Pseudomonadota bacterium
CGAGACCGGCGAGCTGCTCGTCATCGAGAGCAAGACGACCCTGATTGCGACCGGTGGCGCGGGACGGATGTATCGCACCAGCACCAACGCGCTTATCAACACCGGCGATGGTCTCGGCATCGCGCTGCGCGCCGGCATCCCCTTGCAGGACATGGAATTCATTCAATTCCACCCCACCGGGCTCGCCGGCCTCGGGGTCTTGATCACGGAAGGCGCGCGCGGCGAGGGCGGCTATCTCGTGAACGGCCGCGGCGAACGCTTCATGGAGCGCTACGCGCCCCATGCCCTGGATCTCGCAAGCCGTGATGTGGTGAGTCGGGCGATCCACATGGAGGTGGCGGAGGGCCGCGGCTGCGGGCCCCGCGGCGATCATGTCGAACTGAAGCTCGATCACCTGGGCGACGAGGTCATCCGCAAGCGCCTGCCGGGCATACGCGACACGGTCATGCGTTTCGCGCATATCGATCCCGCGCATGCGCCCATACCCGTCTATCCGACCGCGCACTACATCATGGGTGGCATCCCCACGAACCGCTTCGGGCAGGTGGTGGCCCCCGAGCGCCACGGTCCGGAGGAGGCCCAGTCCGGCCTCTATGCGGTCGGCGAGTGCGCCTGCGTATCGGTCCATGGCGCCAACCGTCTGGGCGGGAACTCCCTGCTCGACATCATCGTGTTCGGGCGGGCCGCCGGCAACCACATCCTCGCCGCCTTGAAGGAGCAGCGCTACCACAGGCCCCTGCCCGGCGAGGCGGTGGAACGGGCCGTGGAGCGCGTGCGACGCTGGGAGCGCCCGGGCGAGGAGTCGGTCGAGGCGCTGGGCGCGGAGTTGAGGCTCGTCATGGAGCGCTACTGCGGGGTGTTTCGCACGCAGGATGTGTTGGACGAGGGGGTGCGGCGCGTGCGCGGGATCCGCGAGCGGCTCCTGCACGCGGGGCTGCGCGACCAGAGCCGCGTCTTCAATACCGCGCGCATCGAGGCCTTGGAGCTTGAGAACCTGGTCGAAGTGGCGCTTGCCACCGTGGTCTCGGCCGCCGCGCGGCGCGAGAGCCGGGGCGCGCACTCGCGGGTCGATTACCCGGAGCGCGACGACAGTCACTGGCTGAAGCACACCCTCTACCTGCGCGAGGGCGAGACCATCGACTACAAGCCCGTGCGCGTGAAGCCCCTGACGGTGGATTCCTTCCCGCCCGTCGCCCGGACCTACTAGGAGCAGCCGCCATGCGTTTTCGTATCTACCGCTATCGGCCGGAGGAGGGCGGGGCGCCCGTGCTTCAGGATTATGTCCTGGAGCCGCAGGCCTTGGGCGGCGCTGTGATGCTGCTCGACGCCCTGATGCTCCTGAAGGCGCAGGATGAGAGCCTGAGCTTCCGGCGCTCTTGCCGTGAAGGCGTGTGCGGGTCGGACGCCATGAACATCAACGGACGCAACGGGCTTGCCTGCATCACGCCCCTCAAGGACCTTCGCGAGCCCATCACGCTCAGGCCCTTGCCCGGAATGCCCGTGATCCGCGATCTGGTCGTGGATCTTTCGGGGTTCTACCGCCAGTATCGGGCGGTGCGCCCATGGCTCATAGACGAGGGGCCGGAGCCCGAGATCGAGCGGCGCCAGACGCCCGCAGAGCGCGACCGCCTGGACGGCCTCTACGAGTGCATTCTCTGCGCCTGCTGCACGACGAGTTGCCCGTCGTTCTGGTGGAACCCCGATCGTTTCCTGGGGCCGGCGGCCCTGCTGCAGGCCTATCGTTTCGTGACCGACAGCCGCGACCAGGCCCTCGGCGAACGCCTCGACGATCTCGAGGACCCCTACCGCCTGTATCGCTGCCATACGATCATGAACTGCACCGACGTCTGCCCCAAGGGGCTCGATCCGGCCCGCGCGATAGGCGGCATCAAGGCCTTGCTCGCGAAGCGCAGGCTATGATCCCCTCGTCTCTGCGCTGGCGCTGCAGGCGCGGGCTCCTCGAACTCGATCTCGCCCTCGGCCGTTTTCTGGAAGAGGGCTACGAGCGCCTCGCGCCGCGTGAGCGCGCGCTCTTCGAGGATCTCCTCACCGAGAACGACGCCGACCTCTGGGCGTGGATGCAGGGCGAAACGGCGCCCGCGCGGTTTGCGGCGCTCCTCGAATCCTTTAGACTCGGAACCCACCATCAGATCGACGGAAGCCCATGATAGACCCCAAGTTCCTACGCACCGAACCTGAGGAGGCGGCGCGGCTCCTGGCGCGCCGCGGTTTTACGCTCGACATCGGGGCGCTGAAGGCCCTCGAGGCGCGGCGCAAGGTGGCACAGAAGGAGACCGAGGACCGTCAGGCGAGCCGCAACGCCCGCGCCAAGGCCATAGGCCGGGCCAAGGCGCAGGGCGAGGACGTGGCGGCGCTCATGGGCGGCCAGGAAGAGGACGCGCGGGCGCTCGCCGCCGCGCAGGCGGAACTCGCTGCCGTGCAGGCGGCCTGGGAGGAGATGGTGTCGGGTCTCCCCAACGTCCCGGCCGAGGATGTCCCGGACGGGCATGGCGAGGAAGAGAACGTCGAGGTGAGGCGCTGGGGCAAGCCGCCTGCATTCGCGTTTGCGGCCCGCGACCACGTCGATCTGGGCGAGGGCCTGAAGGGCCTGGATCTGGCGGCCGCCGCCAAGCTTGCCGGGAGCCGCTTCGCCGTGCTGCGCGGGCCGCTTGCCCGCCTCCAGCGGGCCTTGATCCAGTTCATGCTCGACCTGCATACGCGGGAGCACGGCTACACCGAGGTGTACGTGCCTTACCTCGCCAACCGCGAGAGCCTCTTCGGCACGGGTCAGCTGCCCAAGTTCGCCGAGGATCTGTTTCCGATCGGGGGGCTGCCGTATTTCCTGATTCCGACCGCCGAGGTGCCGGTCACGAATCTCGCGCGCGACATGGTCTTTGCGCGGGAGGAGCTGCCTTTGCGCTACGTCTGCCATACGCCCTGCTTTCGCAGCGAGGCGGGCGCCGCCGGTCGCGACACCCGCGGCCTGATCCGCCAGCATCAATTCGAGAAGGTCGAACTCGTGCAGATCGTGGCCGCCGAGGACTCGGCGCGCGTCCATGAGGCGTTGACCGCGCACGCCGAGGCGGTCTTGCAGCGCCTCGCGCTTCCCTATCGTGTCATGGCCCTATGCGCGGGCGACATGGGTTTCGCCTCGGCGAAGACCTACGATCTGGAGGTCTATCTTCCGGGGAGCGGACGCTATCGGGAGATCTCGTCTTGCAGCAACTTCCGCGACTTCCAGGCGCGGCGCCTGAACGCCCGCGCCCGGGCCCCGGGCCAGAAGCCCGAACTCGTCCATACCCTGAACGGTTCGGGGCTCGCCGTGGGCCGCACCCTGGTCGCGGTCCTCGAGAACTACCAGCAGGAGGACGGGAGCGTGCGCATCCCCGACGTCCTCATCCCCTACATGGGCGGCACGACCGTCCTGAGGCCCGCGCCCTAGGGACGGGGATTGCCGAGAGGGTCCGTGGCAGCCGGGCCACCGGAGGATTTTGTCCGGGCGCGGCGCAAGAAGGCGTCCAGACTGAGGCACCCGGGACCGTGGACCGCAAGCACGATGAGTCCGCCCGTGAAGCTGGTCTCCGCGAGGATCAGGATCTGGTCGTTCATGGTGGCGAAGCTGTGGTGGAAGATGGCGATGGCGGCGGCTGAAAAGAGGGCGAGAAGCAGGGCTGCCGCGCGCGTCCAGAGGCCGGCCATGACGGCAAGTCCGCCCAAGAGCTCGATGGCGATCACGATCGGGAGCAGCCCCCCGGGCAGCCCGTGGGAGACCATGTAGAGGCGCGTCCCGTCGTAGTCCTCGATCTTGCCGAGGGCGGCGAACACGAATATGAGAACCAAGAGTATGCGGCCTATGAGTTCCAGGACCGCAAGTCCTTTCTTGTTGAATTCCATGAGGTAAGCTCCTCGGGAGTCATTTCCCGCTCATCGAAGCCTAGGACCGTTCGAGGTCCTTGTCCAGGGGCGCGCGATGTGGAGTTGCCGCCGTCGAGACGGTATCCTAGGGGCCTGGAGAGGTGGCAGAGCGGTCGAATGCGGCGGTCTTGAAAACCGTTGAAGGGCAACCTTCCGGGGGTTCGAATCCCTCCCTCTCCGCCAACTCATGAGAACGGCGGGTCAGGGATCCGCCGGGGCACGCATCGGGGCACAACCGATGCGATGGCCGCATTCTCCGGCGCTCGCATCTCCGAGGGCTTCCTTCGTTTCCGCCGGCACGCTCCGCCCAGCCACCGCCGGGACGGGGGCCTGGTCCCGTGGCCCACCCGCGCGCCGTCGCGCTGGCCGCGGATGCGGTCACTTTATGTTCCATTCGTAAACGGTGACTGTCGAGGACTTCGTTGTATGCACAGGGTCGGTAAAAGCCAATGCTTTTGCCTCTTCAAGATGGGCGGCCCTGATCACGTATGCGCCCCCCGTTTTGTCCGTGAATGGCCCTGACATTTCCAGATGCCCACTCTGTTTCAGGCGTTCCAGAAATGCTTGGTGCGCCTCGATGACGGAAGGCTGAAACTGCGGTGTACGCCTGGCCATCACTAAATATAGAATCACGACTTCCCCTTGTGTGCCGGCTCCAAGTAGAGACCCCGCTCCGGCGTGTGGCGCGGCCACCCGCTGCCGAGCCGGCTTTATACCGGAGGTTGGCAAGGAAACCGGATGCACGCGCCCCGGCGGGCGATGCGAAGCCCGCGCGCGGCCCGCGCCCTTGCACGAACCGCGGGCCCGCTTCCCCGCGAGAGATGAGGCCCGTCCGCTGGCCACCGCCGCCTGGGCCACGATAACGACGGCCACGTCGCGGCCCCGATCACCATTTTGTCGATCGACAAGGGCTGGTTCGTGTCCTGCATCCGGCCAAGGAATCCCCAGCCGACCGGTTGTGGCGGGCGCGAGAGCGCGCGGCCCCTGGGCCGTGTGTTTTTCAAAGCCCATCGCCTTCGCGTCGGCGCACCCGCGTGTTTTTCAGGCATCGCAGGCCATCTGTCCCCGCGCTGAAAGGCGGGTTCGGGCGCGCATTTCGATAAGGAGCGCGAAGGCGGGTGAACGTGAAATACGAGGCGCGTCGCGTTTGAGATTCACCCGCCCAGCCGGCTGTTTGTGAAAGGGAATGCTCCGGCCCGATCGCCGGGATGCCGCTCACCGTGCCATTCGCGCCCGGCGTGGCCCCTCTGACTTGCGCGGCCCTCTGCGCTATCATGGGCAAGTGCCGGTCTCTGGATGGCAGCGCATGAGAAAGTCCGGGGTGTTTGGGGACGTGATCACCGAGGGCGCCCTGCTGAGCGAGGCGGGCGAGCGGGCCTATGCGCGCGGCACGGCCTACTTCGAAGCCGGCGCCGTGGTCGATCTTCTGGTGTCCGGTAACGTGATCGGGGCGCGCGTCGTAGGCGGCGACGAATACACGGTACGCCTCCGGGTGGAGGACGGGAGGCTCGTCTCTTCTTGCACCTGCCCCGTGGGTGGTGACGGCACCCTCTGCAAGCACGGCGTTGCCGCGGGACTTGCCGGCCTCTCGCGCCTTGCGGGGGCGCCTGGGCAGCGCGGCGAGGAGGACGATTTTGCGAGGATCCGCCGGTGGCTTGGTGGGGCGCCGCGCGAACAGATCGAGGAGTGGCTGTTGGATCAGGCTCAGCGCGATCCGACGCTGCATAGTCTGCTCGATGCTCGGGCCGCCCTCGCCGAGGCGGGATCCGCGGGCATGGCGACCCTCAAGGCCACCGTCAAGCAGGTTTTGAAGATATCGGGCTTCGTCGACTATCGCCATGCCCGTCAGTACGTCGAGCGAGCGTATTCGGCGGTGGATCTGATCGCGGGCCTGCTTGGGGACGGGCGCGCCGACATGGCGCGCGAGCTTGCGCAGTACGCCTTGAAGCAAGGCATCACATCCTATGAACAGATGGACGATTCCGGGGGCGAATTTGGAGGCTTGCTGCGTGAAGTCTCGGGACTGCATCTCAAGGCCTGTCGAGCGGCGCCGCCTGAATCCGCGGCCTTCGGAAAAGAGCTTTTCGCGCTCCAGATGCTCGATGATTGGGGGCTGGTGGAGTTTTCCGACTACGCGCCGTTTCTGGGCAAGGCGGGGCTGAAGGCCTTCAGAGATC
>JAKAXT010000122.1 GCA_021816425.1 Pseudomonadota bacterium
AGCGAGGCGTCGTTCAATTTCAGCTTGTCGAGGGCCTCGCGGAAATGATCGTAATCCGAGGCCTCGACCGGATAGAGTCCGGCGAAGACCCGCGGCTTGATCTCCTTGAAGCCAGGCAAAGGCACGCCCGCCGGGCGTCTCGCGTCGGTGACGGTGTCGCCCACCCGCGCCCCCTTCACGTCCTTGACGCCGGCCACCAGGTAACCGACCTCGCCCGCATGCAGGGCGTCGACGGGCGAGCGCTTCGGCGTGAAGACCCCGACCTGCTCGACCTCGTAATCGCGCCCTGTGGCCATCATGCGCACCCGCGCGCCTCGGGCCAGCACGCCGTCGACGACGCGCACGAGCGCTATGGTGCCCAAATAGGTGTCGAACCAGGAATCGACGATGAGCGCCTTCAAGGGGCCGGACTCGTCGCCGCGCGGCGCCGGCACCAGCGCCACCACCGCCTCCAGGATCTCGCGTATCCCCTCGCCCGTCTTGGCGCTCGCGCGGATGGCGCCCGAGGCCGGCACGCCGATGATGTCCTCGATCTCGCGCGCGACCCGCTCGGGATCGGCGGCCGGCAGATCGATCTTGTTCAGGACCGGGACGATCTCCAGGTTGAGCTCGGCGGCCGTATAGCAGTTCGCGACGCTCTGCGCCTGCACCCCCTGCGCCGCATCGACGACCAGGAGCGCGCCCTCGCAGGCGGTGAGCGAGCGCGACACTTCGTAGGAGAAGTCGACGTGCCCCGGGGTGTCGATCAGGTTCAGCTGGTATTCGAGCCCGTCGAGGGCATGGTAGCGCAGCGTGACGCTCTGGGCCTTGATGGTGATCCCGCGCTCGCGCTCGAGATCCATCGAGTCGAGCACCTGGCTTTCCATCTCGCGGGCGGTCAAGCCCCCGCAAAGCTCGATGAAACGATCGGCGAGCGTCGACTTGCCGTGGTCGATATGGGCGATGATAGAGAAATTGCGAATGCGATCTTGCAAGCTTGGCCTTGGGGCGCGGGCGATTACCGCGAAAACCGGTCACGGACGTGTCGCCGCATCATACCGGGTTTCGCGGGGCGCACCAACTATTTGGCCAAGGCCAGGAACAGCGAGGTCCCGTCCCTGTGGATAAGTACCGGCACGGGGTGGTGCGCCGGGAGACCGCCCAGTATGGACATGAACGCGGATACCGTCCCCACCGATCGGCCGGCCAGGCTCAGGATGACGTCGCCCGGCGCGATGCCGGCCCTTTCGCCGGGACCGCGACCGACCCCCTCCACGAACACCCCCTTCGTGACGCCAAGCTCGCGTTTCTCGTGGTCCGTGAGGTCGCGCAGCGCAAGCCCGAGCGAAGCGCTGTTGTTGGGCCTGTGCGGCGTGTGCACGTAGCTTGCCGGCAGGGCCTCGGGCAAGGCCCCGACCACCACCGAGAGCGTCTCGGGATGCCCATTGCGCACGACCTTGAGGCGCGCCGGTGTCCCTATGGGCGAGAGACCCACGAGCGGCGGGAGATTCGAGGACCGCGTGATCGGGTGGCCGTCGTACCGCACGATGATATCGCCCGGCTTCAGGCCCGAATGGGCCGCCGGGCTATTGGGCAGGATGTCGGATACGAGCGCCCCGTACGGCTTGCGCAGATCGAAGGACGCCGCGAGCTTGCGCGTCACGTCCTGGATCGTGACCCCGAGCCACCCCCATTGCACATGCCCGCTGGCCTGCAGCTCGTGGCCTATGCGCATGGCGAGATTGATGGGGATCGCAAACGACAGGCCCATGAAACCGCCCGTACGGCTATAGATCTGCGAATTGATGCCTATGACCCGACCGCGGGTGTTGAAAAGCGGCCCTCCGGAGTTGCCGGGGTTGATCGGCACATCGGTCTGGATGAAGGGCACGTAATCGGAGCCCGGCAGGTTGCGCCCGACCGCCGAGACGATGCCGGCGGTGGCCGAGTTCTCGAAGCCGAAGGGCGCCCCTATGGCCAACACCCAATCACCCACCGCGAGCCGCGACGCGTGCCCGATCTTGACGGTCGCGAGGTGCGCGGCATGGATCTTGAGGAGCGCCACGTCGCTCTTCGTGTCGAGCCCGACCACGTGCGCCACGTAGTCGTGGTTATTGGCGAGCTTCACGATCACCTGCTTGGCATGGTTGATCACATGCGCACAGGTCAGGATGTAGCCGTCGGAGGCGATGATGAAGCCGGAGCCCAGCGACTTGGTCACGAAATGCCGCGGCATGGTCTGGGTCTGCGGCGGCAGATTGTGGAAGAACTTGTTCAAGGGGCCGCCGGGACCCCCGGGGGCCCCGAACCCGAAGCCCGGCGCCACGTTCGCCCCCTTCACCACTTCCGTGCTGCTGATGTTGACCACGGCGGCGCGATTGGCGCTCACGATCCGGGCGAAATTCGGTAAGGCGCTCGCCTCACCGGCGCGTGCCGCCCCGAAGGCCGCCATCACCAAGAGCCAAGCCGATAGCAGCATCCTGCGCGCGATCATCGCCATCCCTTCGATCCCTCGTCCATTCAAGGCGCCCCAGGCGCCGGGGCCAGGCGCCGCACCGACAGCGCCATCGTCTCGACCGTGAGCGTCGGCACGTCTCCGAGCGCCGTCACCATCCTATGATCCACCACCGTGCGGAACACATGCAAAGCCCCCAGGCGGAAGAGCTGCGCATGGCCGAGCGCCGCGCGCGGGCGTCTGCCGATGAACACCGAGACACCGGCGAGCCCGTCCGAGTAGACGAGGTGCTGAACGACCCTCTTGTGGCCGGCGACGCGCCGCATGAGGCGCATGGCGAGCCGAAATCCGGGGGGCCGCTTCCCCACGGTCCAACTCGGCTTGGGATCGGGAAACAGCTCTCCTCGCTCTTCTTTATAGGCGTGCACATGCCCTACGCCAATAGGCCCAACGGCCGAGGCGGGAATCGCGTGACGCAGTCGCAACTGGGTGAACAGGAACTGCTCTATCGCGCGCCCGTCGTCGTTTATGACCGTGGCCTTCAACAACAAACCGTTCCGGCGATCAGCCCAGAGGCGATAGCCATAGCGGTAGTCGTCGCGCGGGGAGATCACGACCAGGCGCGCCACCGAGCCCGCGACCCGCGCAAGCCCGCCCAGGTGGATCACGTAGAAGCGGCGCAGGGGCTTCAGGTGGGTCGGGACGAGCGCCGGGAAGGTCTTCAGGACCATGGCGCGCCGCTCGACGAACTCCACATGGTCGTCCGGCAGATAACAGGCGATGCGGCCGCGACGGCGGATGATCACCTGGCGTCGCCCGTCCAGGGTGGTCAGGCGCTCCGTGACACGGCCATGGGCAACGCGATGCACGATGCGCATGGCCGACATGGTGCCGTCATGGCGATAAACGAAGGTACCGGTGTAATCGAGAGTGTGCGCGGCGTCTTGCATGCGGTCGAGCCAGGCCCGCGCTCCACCCGCCCATGCGGCGCCGCTAACGAGGATGAGGCTCGCCGTCAACAGCGGCCGCAGACCCCTCATGGTTTTATTTCCGCGCTCCTCGTGCCGACGGACCGTTGTAGGCCGCCAGGCGGACATAGGACAGCCCGTTCATGCCGGCAAGCGGCGCCACCGCCGAATGCTCGAGCAGGAAGGCGTTCAGCCGCTTACGCCAGCGGGGCCCCTGCCAATGCGCCCTCTCCACATAGCGCGGAGCCTTGGACAACGGGGCCGCGAGCGCGGTCTTGAGCGAGGCGGTCGCGGTAGAGGAGGTCGGCGCCTCCACCACCGCCATGCGCAAAGCAAAGAGCGCCGCCGCCGCCGTCATCGAGGCGGCCAACGCGAAACGCGCGGCCTGCCGCCCCCTCTGGCGTCCCAGGGGGCCCCAGAACGCGGGCGCCGCCGCCATCGCCTCGTCTTCCGTGAGGGCGCCGAAGATGCGCGTCGACAGATCCACCCGCAGATCCCCCTCCCACTCCCCGCGCAGGACCGCCCGGGTTATGTGATAGCGGCCCCAGGCCGCCCGCAATTCGCGATCCCCCACCACGGCCTCGAGCACCTTCTCGCGTTCCTTGGCCTTAAGTTCCGCATCCATCAACGCCGACAGGTCTTCTTTCATACACACTCTCCGCCCACGAAGGCCATCAGAGTTCGAGCAACGGCCTCAGTTCCTTATCTATCGCCTCGCGTGCCCGAAAGATCCGCGACCGCACGGTCCCGATGGGGCACTCCATGATAGCGGCAATCTCCTCGTAACTTAAACCCTCTATCTCGCGCAGAGTGATGGCGGTCCGCAAATCCTCCGGCAGCCCCTCCAGGACCCGGGTCACGGTACGCGCGATCTCGTCTGTCAACAAGCTATGTTCAGGGGTCGCGATCTCGCGCAGACTCGACCCTTCTTCGCTCAACTCCATCTCATCGGCCTCGAGATCCGAAGAGGGCGGTCGCCGTCCCTGGAACACGAGGTGGTTCTTGGCCGTATTGATCGCGATCCTATAGAGCCATGTGTAGAAGGCGCTGTCCCCGCGAAAGCCGCCGAGCGCCCGGTAGGCCTTGATGAAGACCTCCTGGGTGACGTCCTCGACCTCGGTCCTATCGTACACGTAACGGGCCACGAGTTTCGCGATCTTGTGCTGATACTTGCGCACCAGCAGATCGAACGCGCCCTTCTCGCCGTTCTTGACGCGCGCCACAAGCTCCTGATCGAGGCTCTGATCCGGGCTCTCGTTCAAAGGGCTTCCTACCACTTGCAAGTGACCACGGCCATGGGAAAAGGTTCGCCTCCCGACGAAGATTTTGCGTTATCCGTGATGATCGGCATAAGTGGGGATCGCGTCGTCTGAGTGCTTGGTTTTGCAATAAGGGACAAAGCTATTATGATAGCGCAAAACACGCGGGCGCGTCCCATTACGATGAAGAAACACCCAGGTCGCCACCCCCGAAGCTACGATTTCGCAGTCATAGGCTCCGGGCTCGCCGGGCTTACGCTTGCCCTTCATCTGGCCGACCACGGCGAGGTCGCGCTGTTCGCCAAGGCCGGGATCGTCGACGGCTCAAGCTTCTATGCGCAAGGCGGGATCGCCGCGGTGCTCGGCCCCGACGACTCCTTCGAATCGCATATCCACGACACCCTCGTCGCAGGCGCCGGCCTATGCCGCGAGGACGCCGTGCGCTTCGTGGTGGAGCGCGCCCCCGAGGCCGTCCGCTGGCTGATCAAAGCCGGCGCCCCCTTCACCGCTCAGGATGGGCGCTACCATCTTACGCGCGAGGGCGGCCATAGCCAAAGGCGCGTCATCCATGCCGCCGACGCCACCGGACGCGCGGTCGAGACCACGCTCGCGGCCAAGGCCCATGACCATCCCCGCATCCATATCTTCACAGACCACATCGCCATCGATCTCGTGACGAGCGCCAAGCTCGGGCTCGGCGGACCCAACCGTTGCCTGGGCCTCTACGCCTTGAGCAAGAAGACCGGCGCCGTGGTGGCCTACTCCGCGCGGCTCACGGCACTCGCCACAGGCGGCGCCTCCAAGGCCTACCTCTACAGCAGCAACCCGGACACCTCCACGGGCGATGGCATCAGCATGGCCTGGCGCGCCGGCTGCCGTGTCGCGAACCTCGAGTTCGTGCAGTTTCATCCCACCTGCCTCTACCACCCGCAGGCCAAATCCTTTCTGATCTCCGAGGCCGTGCGCGGCGAGGGCGGTCTCCTGCTGCTGCCGGACGGGACGCGCTTCATGCCCGACTACGACCCGCGCGCCGAACTCGCCCCGCGCGACATCGTGGCGCGCGCCATCGACAGCGAAATGAAGCGCCTCGGCCTGGACGCGGTCGGCCTCGACATCAGCCACAAAGGGCGCGACTTCATCGTCGAGCACTTCCCCAACATCTACGAGCGCTGCCTAAGCTATGGCTATGACATGGCGCAAGGCCCGATCCCGGTGGTACCCGCCGCCCACTATACCTGCGGCGGCATTCTGACCGACCTGCGCGGCCGCACCGATCTCACATCGCTCTATGCCGTAGGGGAATGCGCCTCCACGGGCCTCCATGGCGCCAATCGCCTGGCGAGCAACTCGCTGCTCGAGTGCCTAGTGCTGGGGCGCGCGGCCGCCGAGGACGCGGGC
>JAKAXT010000123.1 GCA_021816425.1 Pseudomonadota bacterium
GATTCTACAATCCTGTCCGCCTGCACTCATCACTCGGATACTTGTCGCCCAACGAGTATGCGCGCAGAATGCAACACCCAGATCAAGACCCGTCTATGAGGTCCGCTGCGTAGGGACCACTTCACTGGCGCTCTTGGAGCGCGGCGTCTCGCAACACGAGATCGCCCGCAAGATCGGCGTCGATCGCAAAACAATCCGCCGGCTCGCCCAGGCTGTGACCGAGCCCCCGGCAAATTCCCCCATGGCCACCGGCCCCCGCGGGCAAAATCCCCCACCCCGGCCACCGGCTATGGGGGGCGACTTGGTCGTCGAACCCGTGGTGTCCCCCGCCCGTTCGGCCTGCGAGGATCATCGCGCCTGGATCGAGGCGCAGGTGCGTCTTGGGCGCAACGCGACGGCAATCTACCAGGAATTGGTCGACCGCTTCGGTTTTAGCCACCGCTATAACAGCGTCAAGCGCTTCTGCCGCCACCTGAAGCATAAAGCGCCGGAGGCCTTTGACCGGCTGGAGTTTCGCCCCGCTGAGGAGGCCCAGGTCGATTACGGCGAGGGTGCGCTTACGCGCGACCCGCTCAGCGGAAGGTATCGCCGCCCGCGGCTCTTTGTGATGACGCTCAAATACTCGCGCCGCTCGTTTCGTCGCGTGGTCTGGAAGTCGAGCACTGAGGCCTGGGCGCGGCCGCATGAGGAGGCCTGGCGCTCCTTCGGTGGGTCCTGCCGCTATGTGGTCCCGGACAATCTCCGTGAAGGCGTGATCACCCCCGATCTCTACGAACCGGAGCTGAATCGGCTGTATGCCGCGATGCTCACCCACTACGGCGTGGTCGCCGACCCGGCACGGGTGCGGGATCCCAACCGCAAGGGCACCGTGGAAAACGCCATCCAGCATACCCAGTCCACCGCCCTCAAGGGTCGGCGCTTCGAGTCCCTGGACGACCAAAACGCGTTCCTCGCACGCTGGGAGGAGACCTGGGCTTCGCAACGCATCCACGGCCGCACCAAGCGCCAGGTCCAGGAGATGTTCGAGGAGGAGCGGCCGCATCTCCAGCCCCTGCCGCTCACAGGCTTCCGGTACTTCAGCGAGGGCACCCGTACGGTGCAGGACGACACCACGGTGCAGGTCGCGGGCGCATGGTATGCGGCGCGTCCGGCGCCGATCGGCACTCTCGTGCTCGTGCGCCTCTATGCCCACGAGATCGAGATCCGCGACGCAAAGACCCTGGCCCTCATCCGCCGTCATCCGCGCGCTGCCCACCAAGGCGCGGTGCAGCTGCCGGATGCCGAGCGATTGTTCAATCCCTCGCGTCAGACGCACCGAATCCTCGCCCAGGCCCAGGCCATCGGCCCCCACACGCACGCCCTCTGTCAGGGGCTCTTCGAGCGCCGCGGGCGCCCGGGGCAGCGCGCCCTGTAGGGTATCGTTGGCCTGCGTCGGCGCTACCCCGCCACCATCCTCGAGCAGGCCTGCGCGATGGCCATCGAGCGTGGCACTGGCACGTACAAGGCCGTCCAGGCGATGGCCGAGCAGCGGCTCGTGGCCGTCCTCCAGGCGATGGAGACGCAGGCTCAGTCGGGCGGTGCCCCCGCGGCTTCCCCCACGCTCACGCAACACCATGAACTCATCCGCGAGACCGCGACTTATGCCGCGTTCTTCAAGCGCCATGCGCGTTCGGATGCGTAACCCGTATCACCCACCACACCTAAGGAGTCTGGTATGACTATGTCGCTGATCGAAATGGAAAAGGCCTTGAAGCAACTGCGGCTGTCCGGTATCCGCGCCACCCTGGAGACGCGGGTCGTGGAATCCCAGGCCGCGAACCTCTCCTTCCTCGAGACCTTCTCGGCGCTCTTGCACGATGAACTCGACACCCGGCGCTCGCGCCTCCTCGAGCGCCACTTCAAGCTCTCGGGGCTCGATGAGCGGGTCTCGCTCGAGGAGTTTGATTGGGGCTACAACCCCAAGATCCCCAAGCGCGCCTGCTTCGATCTCCATACCCTGAAGTTCGTGCGGGAAGGTGAGAACCCGATCCTGATCGGCCCCCCAGGGACCGGCAAGAGTCACATCGCCAAGGCCATCGCCTATGCCGCGGTGCGCGCGGGCTATCGGGTGCTGTACGCTGAGGCCGACACCTTACTCGGGGAGCTCGTGGTGAGCGAAGGCCCTGCGCGCCACCGCCTCTGGCAGGCAGCCTGCGACGCCGACCTCCTGATCCTGGACGACCTGTTCCTCACGCGCCAGATGGGCGCCGACAACGCGGATCAACTGCAGGCCCTTGTGCACCGGCGCTACAAGCGCCGACTCAGCACGTTCATCACATCGAACCGTGTCATCACCGACTGGGAGCGCTATCTGGGTGATGCGCCCTTGACCACAGCCATCCTCGATCGGCTGATGCACCGCGGCGCCTTCCTTGAGTTCGCGGGGCACAGCTATCGCCTGAAAGATGCCGCGCGCCGCCTTGCCAAATCCATCGCGGGCGCGTAACAATCCCACACGTCCTGTCGGTCAGCTGGGGGAATTTGACCTGGCCACGGATGGGGGAAATTGAAGTGGCCATCGGGGGTGGCGTGCGCCAGCAATGGAGAGAGATCGCGCACGCATCAGGCAGTCATGACAATATGCCACTCATGGACGTAGCATCCCGTATCGCATTAGGTATGGCTTACAGTGAATTGCGCCTTCACGATTTAGTTGACGCGTACAGCATTCAGTTACGTGGTCACCTCCACGAAAATGATGCTGTGGACTACTCCGCAAGGTGGGTCGCCAGCCGGTCCAGGGTCGCTCGCCCATGCTGAAGGTTGAACACGGGGACGCCCCAACGGCTGGCAAGCGCGACGGCCTGTCCGGTCCCCCCCGTTTTTCGGCTCCGGTCCTCCTCTTTTTCGCACCCATCCGGCGTCCAGCACACCACGAAATCCACGGGGCTGCGCAAATCCGCCCCCAGAACCTGATGGGTGTTGCGCGCCATGAGCTTCTGGGCCGCCGAAGAAAGGCGCTCCCAGGCTGGATGGAGGTAAGCCGCGACCCGGAAGGCCTCGGCGCTCGGTTGGTCATGGTCGAACGCCGCGGGCGGCCGAGACTGGAACCCGTGCCAGGGAAGAAAGATGTGTTTGTGGTCGGCTCCTCGCTCGAATGCAACATCGGCGCCAGGGGCACCTCCCGAGACCAGGGTATAGCCGCGCTCGGCAAGACGCCGCGCGACACCGGTCATGAGCGTCAGAACCGCTGGCGGTGTCGCCCGCGAGCCGATACCAGCATAGCGCCGGGTCGATTCCGGTCGTGGTCGCCAGTCAGTACGCGTCAGGACTTGAGCAATGACCTCGGCGTGGCAGCGTCTTGGGGCGCAATGACAAATCAAGGCGTCAGTAGCGCTGATACCGAGCAAGGCGGTCAGCACCACGGGGTCCCGCTCGCGCACACGCGCTTCGAGCCAGATCGCGTATTGTTGGATACAGGAGGCCCGATCGCCGTCACGCCCGATCTCGTACGGGTTACCCAAAGGGGACGGGCGACCGACATAGACGTGGTCGGGGCCTAAGCTGGTATCGCGGAGATTGAGGATTGCGCGCATGGCTATCCTACGATGGACATGTCAGAGATCGAGTCGGGCCAGAGGCGTCCACTTCCAACTCCCGTGGAATATTTTGTGAGATCGAGGTGGAGGGCCATCACGAAACGGTGTCGCTGGTAGCGGAGGCGTCGTATTCCGAAGACGCCAGATCTCGCAGTTGGGCCTCGAATTTCCCCTCCGCCTGCCGAACCTCCGCGTCGAGGCCTGCCAGAGTGTCGGCACCAAGCCATGCCAAGCGCCGCGCCACACGCGCAGGCAGCACCGCCTCGAACGGGGTCGGTCGATGCAGCAGCCGAGTCCATTGGGGCCGGCGATAGTGTGTTCCAGTCCACTCCAGTTCTACCAAATCCAGGGTGAGTCCCAGTCCGGCGTCGCGGTACGAGAGGGTGTCGCTATACATCTCGAGCCAGACGATATCCTTGGGGTTTGTCTCGGCCAACACTCGCCCGTGCGGATCGAGCAGTATCCGCCGGACCGCGGTCGCCAGGTCCTCAATGGCGTTCGTGACGCTGCGACCAGCATTGACGCGCGCAAGCTCTGTAAGGAGAACAATTGGGTCGCCGGGCGCCATGGAGTCATCTGGCGTGATGACAGTGACCCCGACGGTGGTCGGGACAAACATAGGGCGAGACGCGAACGAAAAGGTGTGAATGGCGTGTGTATGCATCAGCGATCCCCCGCTTCGGCAACCCCGTGGTTTAGCGCGGGGTAATTGACCTTCGAGCTCCGCCGTTTAGGGCGGGGTAGTTGACCCACAATCCTCCCAGGCGCGTGGAGGCCTCCGCTCTTCACGTCGCCGCCGATCCTGATGGCGACGATTGGGCGGAATCGGAAAGCGCCTCGTCTTACCAGGAGGCTTGAACGGCTTACGAACAAGACGCGGCATGCAATTCCCTCCGGTGCGCAATGGTAAAAAGGATGTCCGCGTCCGTCGTCGTGCGCTGGAGCCAGTCGAGATAGTCCGCTGGTAGATCCGCGAAAGTCTCCCCCTTGTGCTTGCCAAACGGCATGCGCTCGATGAGGTAGGGGGCCGCCGCGTATTGGGCCAATTGGCGCAACCCGCGGACCTCGGGAAGGCGGGTCCGCGCCAGCCCGAGCTCGTGGCACAAGAGGCCAGCCGTGACAATCGCGTCGCCCGCGGCGCTATGAGGGTCGGTGCGTCCGCCACATGAAGTGGCCAGGGCGAACTGAGGCGCGAGCTGGAGCCGATACCGAAGCGCTTGATTGCTGTAGGACGGTAAGCCCGGCAGCAGATGATGGGCCAGTCGCTGGGTACATAGCCAGGAGACCTCGGGATACTTCTGCGCAAGCGGGCCCAGAAATCCGCGGTCGAATGGTGCGTTATGAGCAGCAAACAGAGCCGGCGTAATGCCACGGCTCGCGAGCCAGAGCCCAAACGCGTCAAGGACATGGGCCAGGGCGCAGCGTCGGCGACATCCGCATCCACGATATGGTGAATGGCGCTGGATTCCGGCGGGATCGGCATACCAGGATGAACGAACCGCGAAAAGACCTCGGAGGGCGCCCACACCCCGTCTTGCGTGTGCACGACGCACGCCGCAAATTCGACAATGGCATCGTTGGCGGGGTCAAGACCCGTGGTCTCAGTATCCAGCACGCAAATGACGGGGGAGGGCATAAGCTGACGCCTGGCAGTTAAGATAGAGACATCGTAGGTGATCTCTCCAAAATGCAAGTCGGGAAAGAGGGCCCCGGACAAGTCCGGGACCCAGGTAGAACAACAGGCGAGGGAGGGACGCCTATTACTCTGGGATTCAACTTAACGGTGTTCGGCGACCTTCGGTGGGCGAATAACACCCGATATCGCGCCCCGTTTGCCCGAGAGGCGATCACACATCGTTGGGCATCCCAAGTATTTGTCGCAGGCGTATAAGTGTTGCCACAAACCGGAAGAGGGCGCTTCCCGCGCGATCGTCGGGCGCTTCCAGATAGATCGCGCCGTGAACCTCGGCAAGGCCGTGATGCGCAAGTACGCTCCGGAACAGGCGCGCGGATAACCCTCCGCGCCGCGAAACCAGGGACGCAAGCCGTGGCGCGCTCGCCAAGGTCTGACCGCAGTCGGTAATGCGGACCCACCCCGCTCGAGAGGGGACAATGGCAAGAGAAGGGCTTGGGCTCATCGTGGGGGCGGCCTTTGTACCGGATTCACCGATGGCGCGCTCCAGCCAGCGTTCAAGGTCGTTTTTATTCATGCGCGTGGTCATCCAAGGCCGGTTTGCGCGCGCTATCAAGGTATGCGCGCACCTGCGTCAAGAGTTCGCGTGCCGCGGCGATCTCGCCCATGTCGGCATAAGCGCGCGCCAGATCGAGCTTCAGGATCTGGTCATCGCGATGCGCGACGGCCACGACCAAGGACGACCCTCCAGCAGCGGGCGGCCGCATGGACGGGCGCT
>JAKAXT010000017.1 GCA_021816425.1 Pseudomonadota bacterium
TCGAATGAGACCTCGTTTTTCGGGCCGGTCCGCAACCCCTGGGACCATGATCGCGTACCGGGGGGGAGTTCAGGGGGCTCGGCGGCGGCAGTCGCCGCGCGCCTGGTGCCGGCCGCGACCGGTACGGATACCGGTGGCTCGATCCGGCAGCCCGCGGCCCTTTGCGGCATCACGGGCTTGAAGCCGAGCTATGGACGCGTGTCCCGCTATGGCCTGATCGCATTTGCGTCCTCGCTCGATCAGGCGGGCCCCATGGCCCAGAGCGCCGCCGATTGTGCCCATTTATTATCGGCCATGGCTGGTTTCGATGAACGCGACGCGACTTCGCTCGATGTCCCGGTCCCGGATTATGCCGCGGCACTCGGAAAGGACCTTAAGGGTCTGCGCATAGGGGTTGTGAAAGAGCATTTCGCGCAGGGGGTGGAACCCGCGGTCCTGGACGTCCTGCGCGAGGCCTTGCGGGAGTACGAGCGCCAGGGCGCGGTGCTAGTCGACGTGAGTTTGCCGAACAGTGCCCATGCCGTGCCCTGTTATTACGTGCTGGCCCCGGCCGAGGCGTCGTCGAATCTCGCGCGCTACGATGGCGTGCGATACGGCTTTCGTGCCTCTGAATACAGAGATCTCGAGGACATGTACAAGAAGACGCGCAGCGAGGGTTTCGGTCCCGAGGTCAAGCGACGCATCATGATAGGGACTTACGCGCTCTCGGCCGGCTACTACGACGCCTATTACCTGAAGGCATTGAAGCTGCGTCGCCTGATCGCTGACGATTTTGCCCGCGCCTTCGAGCGCTGCGACGTTCTCGCGGGTCCAGCCTCTCCGTCTACGGCTTTTGCGCTCGGTGCCAAGAATACCGATCCTGTGTCGATGTATCTGAACGATATTTTCACCATTCCCGTCAATCTCGCCGGGCTCCCGGCCCTTTCGATGCCGGCCGGCTTCGTTGGTGGCTTGCCGGTTGGAATGCAGCTCATCGGCCGCTATCTGGACGAGGCGCGCCTCTTGAACGTGGCGCATAGATTTCAGGAAGCCACGGACTGGCACACACGCGTGCCGGCCGGGATTTAGGGGGTGGCCATGGAGTGGGAGACGGTCATCGGGCTTGAAGTGCACGCCCAGCTGAAGACGAAGAGCAAGATATTTTCTGGGGCGCCTACGGCCTACGGGGCCGCACCCAACACCCAGGCGAACGTCGTCGACGCCGCGCTCCCGGGGGTCCTACCGGTATTGAACGGTGAAGCGGCGCGCATGGCGGCGCGCTTCGGGCTTGCCGTCGGCGCGACCGTGCACAAGCGATCGGTCTTTGCGCGCAAGAACTATTTTTATCCGGATTTACCGAAAGGCTATCAGATCAGCCAGTATGAGCACCCGATCGTCGAGCGTGGACGCCTCCTGATCACGACGGCCTCCGGCGAGAAGGTCATCGGCATCACGCGCGCCCACCTTGAGGAGGATGCCGGGAAATCGCTGCACGAGGACATGGGCGGCTTTACCGGCATCGATCTGAACCGCGCCGGTACGCCGCTCTTGGAGATCGTGTCCGAGCCCGATATGCGTTCCGCGGCCGAGGCGGTGACCTATCTGAAGACCCTTCATACCCTGGTGCGCTATCTCGATATCTGTGACGGCAATATGCAGGAAGGTTCGTTCCGCTGCGATGCGAACGTCTCGGTGCGCCCCCTGGGAGAGACCCGCCTCGGGACGCGCGCGGAACTGAAGAACATCAACTCCTTCCGGTTTGTGGAGCGGGCCATAGAGTACGAGGTGCGCCGCCAGATTGCCTTGCTCTCCTCTGGCGGTCAGGTGCGCCAGGAGACCCGGCTCTATGATTCCGCGCGCGACGAGACGCGGTCCATGCGCAGCAAGGAAGAGGCGAACGATTATCGGTATTTCCCTGATCCGGATCTGCCGGCGCTCGTTTTGACCGAGGCCTTCTTGGCCGAGGTGAAAGACGCAATGCCCGAGTTGCCGGACGCCAAGCGGCGTCGCTTCTGCGAGCAGTATGGTCTGTCCGTCTATGATGCGGGGGTGCTCACGGCGAGTCGCGAGCTGGCCCAGTACTACGAGGATGCCGTCAAGGCCGCGGGCGCCGAGCCCAAGCTCGTTGCCAATTGGGTAACGGGCGAACTTGCGGCGCGCCTGAACGAGGCAGGGCTCGACATCGCCTTCGCGAAGGTGACGGCGCAGGGCCTAGCGGGTCTCGTGCGCCGGGTGGCTGATGGCACGGTGTCCGGGAAGACGGCGAAGGATGTCTTCGAAGCCATGTGGGCGGGCGAGGGTGACGCCGATGCGATCATCGCATCCCGCGGACTGCGTCAGATCTCGGACGATTCGGCGATCGAGGAGGTCGTAAGCCAAGTGATCGCGGCTAATCCGAAGCAGCTTGCCCAGTACCGGGCCGGAGAGGAGAAGGTGTTTACCTTCTTCGTGGGTCAGACCATGAAGGCGAGCCGCGGCAAAGCGAACCCCGCCAAGGTCAACGAAATCCTGAAACGCCTTCTGGCCCCGTAGCGGTCGCGCCTCGCTTGGCGCCCCATCGGCCCCGGCCGGGCCAGAGTCGGTCGCAGCGGCTACACTCTCTTCGTGGAGCGCGAATCGAGAGTGGCACTGGTCATGTCGGGTGGCGGCGCTCACGCGGCCTATCAGGTCGGCGTGCTGCGGGCGGTCGTCCGCATGCTGCCACGCGACCTTGCCAATCCCTTTAGCATTTATTGCGGCACTTCGGCTGGTGCCATAAATGCGGCGGTGCTGGCGGCCCATGCCGACTCGCTTCGCGTGGGGGTGGGGCGCCTCACCGGGGTCTGGGGCCGATTCGCGGTGGAGGACGTCTTCGCCGTGGATTGGGCGACGCTCGTGAGCACCGCCTACCGGTGGCTCGCGGGCCTCGCTTTCGAACGTCTCGGCCGGCCGCTGCCGCCGGCACTCCTCGACCGCGCGCCGCTTGCAGGACTGCTTGCAAAGCGCCTGCCCTTCGGCGGCATCAGCGCCGCCATTCAAAGCGGCCGGCTCCATGCCGTCGGCGTCACCGCCTCGTCCTACGCAAGTGGCCAGTCGGTCACGTTTTTCGAGGGTGCGCCCGAGTGCAGGCCCTGGCACCGCGCCGACCGGGCGGGGGTCGCGGGCCCGCTCTCGATCGCCCACCTGCTCGCCTCTTCGGCGATCCCGTTCGTGTTTGAACCCGTGGCCGTGGGCGGCGAGTATTACGGCGATGGCGCTATGCGCCAGACCGCGCCTTTGAGTGCCGCCCTGCATCTGGGGGCGCAGCGCCTTTTTGTGATCGGTGCGCAAAGCCCGGTCTCGCAGGTTGCCCGGTTTGGGGGTCCGCCGTCCCCGGCGCGTATCGCGGCCCACGTCCTGAACAGCATCTTCCTCGAGGGCCTCGATGCCGACCTAGAGCGCCTGGAACGTGTGAACCAAACGGTGCGGGCCTTCACCCAGCGCGGCGCGCCGGCCCCAGCCGGGCTCTCCGAGGTCGCGTGTTTTGCCCTCTACCCGAGCGAGGACCTCACTGCCTTGGCGGCCACTTATTACCATACCTTGCCGCGCGCGCTCAGGTTCTTTCTTGGTGCCCTCGCCCGTCACGGACCTGACGCCGGACTTGCGAGCTATCTCTTGTTCGAGCGCGGCTATTGTCGCCGTCTCATGGCCTTGGGTTACGCCGACGCCCTCCGCGAGGCCGAGCCGATTCGCGCGTTTCTCGGTTATCCGGAGCAGGGTGCGGCTGGTCGTCGTGCCGCGGGACGCGCCCCCCGCGGCTCTGAGGTCTTGCCCAGGCGCTTTGCGCCCTAGGCGCGGCGGGACAGGGGGTGGTCCGGGGTCTGCGCACCAAGGGCGTCGAGTTCGATCTTCAGGCGGACGGGGTCTTTCGCCAGGATCGGCAGCGGGAGCGCGAGGAAGGCCTCGATACGGTGGCGGATAACCCGATAGGCATCGCGGAACGCCTGCTCGATCTCGATCTCGCTGCCCGTGGCCTTGGCCGGATCGGCGACCCCCCAATGGCTGCGCACCGCAGGGCCGATGTAGGCGGGACAGGTCTCGCCCGCGGCGCTCGCGCAGAGCGTGATGACGATATCGGGAGGTGTCGGCAGGTCGTCCCACGACTTGCTCACGAGCCCCTCGGTCGACAGGCCTTCCCGTTCCAACAAGGCCAGGGCGCGCGGATGCACGAAGCCCGCGGGATGGCTGCCCGCGCTCATCGCGATAAAGGTGTTCGGGGCGAGGTGCCGGAATGTCGCTTCGGCGAGGACCGAGCGACAGGAATTGCCGGTACAAAGAAAAAGGAGGTTCATGGTGCGGGTCTCCGGGGCATCCTGTTCTGTAAGGGACGCATCGTCGTTGCGAGTGCGGGCCCTGGGCCAAGGCGGGGCGCGGCTCGCCTTGGCATCACGATTTGCGCGATCTTGCCGCTTGGATACCAATGCCGGGCAAGGGCTCGCACCGTCGCGTGATGGCTGTGCCATCATGGATTGTCTTTATGACGCGCGCATGACATGGCTTTCCGGCCACTTTTCGCCCGAGACCACGATCAGGGCCCCTAGGGGCAGGGCGCGGGGCAGCAAGCGTTCGACGAGCCGCGCCACGGGACCCCCGGAGGGCAAGAATATGGCGGAGTGGACGGCAAGATGGCGCACAGCCAGCCCCGAAAAAAGGCCCACGACCTCATTTTTATCGTGCCACTGCGCGCCCTGATACGCGCCGCTCCCGCCACCGCGTCCTTTCTGCAGATAGAGCAGGCTTGTGCGATTCAGCAAGCCTATGGCGAAACGCCCCCGCGTCACGCGCACGATCTCGGCCACGGCCCGGGGCTCGTCGTCTATGAAACATAACGCGGCGACCGACACGACGTGGTCGAAGCTCGCGTCCGGGAACGGCAGTTTGCGGGCATCCCCCGCGACCCAGCTTAGCCCCGGATCGCCGTGGCTGCGGGCGAAGTCCAGCCAATCCTTGCGAAGATCGAGACCCGTCGCCCAAAGCCCTTGGGCGGCGAGGAGCCGCGTGAAGAAGCCCGTGCCGCAACCGACGTCCAGCAGCGTTTCGCCCTCACGCGCGTGAAGGCACTCGGCCAGCAGCCGATATTCGGTCGCGCCCACCCAATGTCCGCGGGCGCTCCCGTACCAGGCGTCGTAAGAAGCGGCGTGCATCACGGGCCCCCTTGCCCATCCTCCACGTCCCCTCCTTCCTTCGAGCGGATGTGAGGTGTCACGGCCGGTCCGTGCATGGCCTGCCGCGTGCGTAGGTCGATCATATCCCGCGATGGGTCGTCGCGCAAGGGTGCGGCGCGCCAGAGCGGGTGCAAGCGACAGCGCCCGGTCGCTTTTTCGGACGGGACGGGCGGTCGACGGTTCGGTGCCGATATCTGTCCCATCGCGCCGTGCGGTCAGCGCAGCGCGTTCGGGGAATCTTCGGGCCTGTTTGTTATTTGTCAACATAGGGCCTGCGCAAGGTGCCGATGATGCCTTGAGCTGCGCGTTTCAAGCATGGCGCCCCTCCGCTGCACACCATAATTAAAGAGATATTTAAGGGACGAGATCCTGCATGACTATCATGAAGACGCGCCGTGTCCGGGGCCGCCAGGATGCGCTACCGGCGATCTTGGATCAGGGCTCGATAGATGACGAGCGTATGACGCTATTCCGCGTCTTGCAGGATGCCTTGGCGGAACCCGTGACCGAGGGATACGGCACGGCCGATCCCCTGCTGTGCAGGATCTGCCAGGGCCTGGTACGCAACAGCCGGATGATCCGCTTGGCCTGTTACCTGATCGTCGACGATGGGCGCGCGGTCTTGATCCCGGAGTTTGCCGCGGGCATCGAGGCGAGCCTTGTGCGGGTCCCGCAGCCGCTTGCCGACCCCTTGCGGGACGCTTTGCGCGATCGCAGACCGACTCCGCATGTCCTGGGCGACCCAGGTACGCCGTCGTGGTTGCAAGCGCTCCACACTCTGGCCGCCGAAGTCGTGCTATTTCCATTCGGGGCCGCCACGCTCCGCGGTGTCGGTATGGTCGGAGTGGCAGAGGTCGGCTTCTTGAACCGTATCGGCCTCGATTATTTCGCGGCCTTTACGAACCTCGGGAATCTCGCCTTGGGCCTGCGGGCGCAGGCCCTCCACGATGCGCTGACCGGTCTACCGAATCGGGGCCTGTATGTGGATCGCCTCGCCCACGCCCGCGCCTCGGCGTGGCGTCGGCGCCGCCTGCTCGGGGTCGCCCTGCTCGATCTTGATGGTTTCAAGCAGATCAACGATCACTATGGCCATGGGGCCGGGGACGTCGTCTTGACGCGGTTGGGCCAGATCATGCGCGATGCGATGCGTCCGATGGACACCTTGGCGCGCATCGGGGGCGATGAGTTTGCCTTGTTGTTCATCGACATGCCTTGTCTCGGGGACATCGAGGCCTTGTGTGTGCGCTTGCTCGACGCTCTGCGCTCGACGTGGCTCAGCTTGGGCGAGGCGGCGGATGTGCTGCTAACCGGGAGTCTCGGCCTCACGGTTTATCCGCTGGATGACGGCGACCCGGAGACACTGATGCGTCACGCGGACCTCGCGCTCTACGCGGCCAAGGCCGGGGGTCGCGACCAGTACCACATTCACACTCTCGACCTGGATCGCGCAATCGACGCCGACTTCCGGGCGGGCGAGGTCGTGAGGCGCGCGCTGGCCGAGGGCCGTATGTGCCTCTACTACCAGCCGATCGCGACTATCGATGGGGATGTGGTCGGGTTCGAGGCGCTATTGCGCCTGGTGCGCGAGGACGGCAGCGTCCTGAAGCCCGAAAGCTTCGGCGCCGCCCTGGATGCCGCCGGACTCGCCCGTCCCATAGGGCGCTTCGTCCTGGAGGCCGCTGCCTGCCAGATGGAGGCGTGGGTGCGCATGGGCTTCGAACTCGCCGCCCAGCGGCCGGTGCGCTGCTCGGTCAACATCAGCGCCGCCCATCTCCTGAACACCTTGTTTCTGGAGGACCTTCGGGGGGCCCTGTCCGCGCATCCGCTGGTCGACCCGGCGGCCTTCGAGATTGAGATCACAGAATCCGCCCCTCTGCGGGACCTGGAGGGCGTACGCAGGACGCTTGCCGCCTGCCAGGAGCTGCATATACGGACCGCCCTGGACGACTTCGGGACCGGCTACGCCTCGTTGACGCATTTGCAGCGCTTGCCTGTAGATACGATAAAGATCGATCAAAGCTTCGTGCGTGACATAACGGACGATCCTAAGGACCACGCCATCGTGTCGGGCATCACGCATGTGGCCTACAGGCTCGGACTGAACGTGATCGCCGAGGGCGTGGAAACGGCGGCCCATCTCCGGATGCTGAAGGCCCTCGGGTGCGCTTGCGTACAGGGCTACGCCCTAGCCAAGGCCATGCCGGCTGCCGATGTTCCGCGCTGGGTGCGCCGCTACGCGCGGCGCCAGCGCGCGTGGTCGCGCAGGTCCCTCGTCACAGGGGTTGATACAGGAGGCAATAGCCGCGAGGGCTGACTTGCCCCTGCACCACTTGGCAGTGTCCCTTGCGCATCATGCCGGGACCCATGGCCCCGCCCATCATTCCGTGCCCGGCGATGCCGCCCACGGGGATGAAGTGTCGGCACATGCCGCACATCTTACGGCCGTCGGGGTGATCCTGGTAATGGGCGATCGCCTTCGAGACCTTGGCGGGCGCGGCCTGCGCCGTGCGCGCCAGGAAAGGCAGTGCGGCCGTTCCCGTGACTGCCATGATCACGGTCTTGAGCCATGTACGCCGGGACAGCCTGGATGTTGTGTTCATGTCTGTTAACCTCCCATGAGGGGTGCCTCATTGTAGCCCGGACGTCGATCCTTTTCATACGCTCGCGACAGACCCCGGGGCTGCGCGCTGTGGACTTGTCATGGGGCCGGGGGCTTTATGCGCGGTCGTGCCAGCACCCACCGTACCATCGCCTCGGCGCGTGTTATCGACAGGTCTGGATGCGCGGCCATCGGGGTGTCGTATGTCCATGCGGCCCAATACCCAGTGCCCCCTGTGATCACTTTGTGTGCCAAACGCGCGACAGCGCCCCGTTGGCCCCGGGAGCGGTAGGCGATCCAGGAAAACGCTGGACCGACTTTCCGGACGCGGACCGCATGACAGCTGAAGCATCCGGCCTGCGTCATGAGTGCGCGTTCGGAATGCATAGCGGCGTGAGCGCCGGCCGCCAGGATCAGCGCCAGGGCGCCCGATGCGAACCTCGCGGACGCGCGCCCCGTCCAGGTCTCGGGGCGGCGTCGCGCGGCGTCATGAAAGGGGTTCATAGTTGCCTTCTCCCGCCGGCCTGAAAGAGCGTGGGATCGTGTGCCCCTTCGGCGTGGATCACGGCGAGGCAACCTTGATGGACGACGCGCGTGAGCGCGTGGTCGACGAGCTTCACGTCCCCGGCCACCGGAAAGCGAAGGGTCGCGACGGTGGTGGATCCCGGCGGTACGGCATAGGTCTGTATGAAGCGCAGAGGTGCGTTGATGACGGACCCTTCAGGCCACAGTTCGTGCCAGACATTGCCGATCGGGTGGAAGCTGCTCGAAAGGTTCGGTCCCCCCACCACGAAGTACACGCGCGCCGTGGACCCGGTCCGCACGTGCATGGCACCATAACGCTTGGGCGTGAGTCCGCGCGCTGCGCCGTTAATCACCACATAGCTTGGCTCTTCGCGCACCATGGCGCCGACGTCGAAGTCATGCTCGCCTGGTAGGCCGGCCGGCTTGTTCGTGTAGATCTCGTGCTGTCCCAAATAAAATTCGCGGTCCACGCGAGGCAGCCCCTTCTTTGGTTCCACGAGGATCAGGCCGAACATGCCGGAACTGATATGCATGTCCATATTGGACACCGCGCAGTGGTATATGAAGGCGCCCGGATAGCTTGCCCGGAAGCGCAGGTGCGCCTCCTCGCCCGGCTCCGTCCATGTCGCGAGCGCCCCGCCGCCCGGCCCCATGGCCGCATGGAAATCCACGTTGTGCGCTTCAGTGTTGGTGCGCGGATTCCGGAAGGTGAGGTCGATGGTGTCCCCTTCCCTTACGCGAATGAACGGGCCCGGGATTTGACCGTTGTAGGTCATGAACCGGAACCGCACTCCGGGCTCGATCTCGGCCATGACCTCGCGCGCCTCCAGGGTTACGGGTACCACGGCGGGCCGGCGCCGGGTAATCGGTGGGGGGATACGCGACGGATCTGCCGCCACTCGGACGAGCGGGCGTGCTGTCGCGACCGAGCCGTTGCCTCCGCGACCGCTGGTAGAGGCCAGGTCGTGGGAGGCGGCTCGCGCGGCCTGTGCTGCGCTTGCGAGCGTCACGCCGCCGAGCACTGTGCCTGTGTACTGAAGAAATTGTCGCCGATCGATCACGTGAGCGGCGGTCGTCTCTCCCGGCCGATCAGCCCCGCGCTTCGTTTCTTGGCTCGCCATATTCTGCTCCTTCGCAAAAGGACACGCCTCTCTTTTGGCGAGTCAGGCCCCGTATTTCGCGTTTCGGGCCCCAATTCCGCGCCATATTCAGCAATTTCTCACATACTAAAATGGTCAGGTATTGAGCCTTATCAAGGCCGCCCCGCGCGTACCTCTTGGGAGGTAAGGGCGCGCCGCCTGGGAAACCAAGAAGGATCGCGCGCCAGGATCAGGTATCGAGCGCGGGGCGGTTGATGGACGAACCGCGTTCGTCGGCGGCCGACAACGCCCGCGACGGCGGGCGGCCTTGGGGTGGGCGGGGTTTTCTTATGCCGCCGGGTCAGGCGCAGGTATCGCTTGCGGTGGTCGCGCGCCCCACGGACCATGGGCCCCGGTCAGATCCTTCCGGGCCCTCAGCTCGTCAGGTGGCGATAGATGTCGGATATCTTGAGCGGAAGCTTGCGGACATCGTCCACCAGCGCGTAGTTGGCGGCGCCGTACATATGCGGGAGGTAGTCGCGCGCGTCGGTATCTATGGTAATGCAGAAGGCGTGGATGCCGTCACGTTTGGCCTCGAGGAGGGCTTGGCGCGTGTCCTCTATCCCATATTCGCCACGGTAGCCGTCATAATCGTCGGGTTTTCCGTCCGACAAGGTCACGAGCAGCTTGGTGCGCGCCTCGACGTTTTTCAGCATGCCGCAGAGGTGCCGGATCGCGACCCCCATGCGGGTATAGTCCTGGGGCCTGATGCCGGTGATGCGGGCCCGGACATCTTTGTCGTACGGTTCATCGAAGCGCTTCACGCGATATATCTCGCAGCGCTTGCGCGTGATGCCGGAGAACCCGTAGATCGCATAGCGGTCGCCCAGGATCTCGAGCGCCTCGCAGAGCAGGACGAGCGACTCGCGTTCGGCGTCGTTGATCCACCCCTTGGTCGACCCGCTCATATCAACCATGAACATGACGGCGATATTGCGCGCAAGCCGCCGGTTGCGCAGAAAGAGCCCGTCCGGTAGCTCGCGCCCCGAGCGCAGGTCTGAGAAGCCCTGGATCAAGGCATCAAAGTCGACTTCATCGCCATGCTTCTGGCGTCTCTGCACGGCGTTTTCTCCGCGCAAGGCTTCGAATGTCTTGCGCAGCCTCGTTGCGAGCCCGGCATATTTGCGCAGGGTATCCGCCACGAAGGGTTCTTCTGCGGGATGAACGTCGATCTCGCGCAGGACACACCACTCCTTGCGGTAGTGCTGACGCTTGTAATCCCATTCATTGTATAGAAAAGCGCCTTCTTCATGGTAAGTGCCCTTCCAAACATCCTCGGCTTTTTTGGGGCTCGCGGGGGCGTAGCCGCCATCGCCGGCGGGCACCAGATATTCCTCAGGGATGTCGCCGAGATCCTGGGTGATCGACTTCATCAGGGCGCGCACATCCGGAGGCGCGGCAAGCTGCTGGCCGTCGAGGAGCAGTGTGGGCTCGCTGCTGTCGGATTGTTCCTTGCCCGCGGCGAAGCGGCGCTTGTCCTGGCCTGGAGGCGGCGGCATCCTGCCTGCCAGCAGTTTCTTGAGGGCATCTTGCAAGGCCGTACGCTCGTGTTCGATTCGTTCCGCGAGCGCCGTGGCCACCGCGTCGCCATTGAGTGTTCCCTGATAGGGGCGCGGCTCCGGGATGGGTTCACCGTAAAGGGCGGTCAAGGCCTCATAAGTGACGTCGACGGTCGCGTCCGCTGCTTCAAGGCGGGCGACCCAGGGCCGCCACGATCGTGCCGCCGGCGGCCGATCATGGAGGGCGCGAAGTTCGCGATAAAGCCCGGGGAGCTCGCGTGCCAGGCAGGCGTCCAGTCGGATGGTCTCGAGGGCATGAAACAGTTCGCGAGCGTAGTCCGGATCCGGGAAGGCGCGGCAGCTTGTCACGAGCCGCTCCGGGTTGTGGCCTGGAAAGGTCCCAAACCACGTCTGCGCCCAGAGATGGGCGGCTACGGCCTTATAGAGGCGCAGGTTTTCCTCACGTGTCGGGCGCCACGCAATCGATGCGGGCAGAAAGAGGCGCGTTGTGTCAGTGAACGCGGGTTCGCCGTTCTCCAGCCTGAGCCGCCGCCCAGACAGCGCTTGCAGAAAAAGTTCCAGAACAGGCCCCACTTCCTCGAGCGTAACCGCGCGCGCGCGTTCGGCGCGGGCGCTGGCGAAGGCCTCGACGGCGCCTAAAGCCGCGATGGCAGGATAGAGCCCCATCTTGTCGTAGACGTCCATCGCCTGGATGATCCAGGCCTCGGCATCGTTTTGCGCCATACGTTTGAGTCCGTCTGCCGCGCGGTTTGCCAAATGAAACGCGAACTCAGGGTTGGTCTTGGCGACAACGGCGATCCAGTGGCGGGCGAATTCCTGCTGGTCCCGGGCGAGCGAGGAGAGCGAGACCGCCGCCGCGTGGCTCGTGCGCCGCAGCGACAGAGCCGCGTCGAGCTCTTCATCGAGCCAGTCCTCGATCTCCGACGCAGTCAAAGGCTGGAGGTCGGGCATTACGCTTGCTCCCGGCACGCCGCTCCGCCCCCGAACGCGCGCGCTTCCTTTCTGGTATTCTCGGGACCATGGAGATCGTTCTTTATCACCGCCCCTATTGCCACCTCTGCGAGGAAATGGCCCAAGCCCTGGCGCCTGTTGCCACAGAGCTCGGTCTCGCCGTGCGCATGGTCGACATCGATAGCGACCCCGCGCTCGAGGAGCGCTACGGTCTCGCGGTTCCCGTATTGGTCCACGAGGACGCGGAAGTCTGCCGTTACCACTTCGACGAGGCGGCCGTGCGCGGGGCCGTGGCCGCTAAAAGAGCGAGGCACTGATTTCATTGATGGCGGCGAGCATCTCCGGGTCGTCGGTGAGAGCCTGGGCGATCGCGCCGCGACACGCGGCTTGGGCACCGATGCCTGAGACCATGAGTTTGGCAGCATGCACGAGCAGCCGCGTGCTCGCGCCCTCTTCGAGGCCGCTGCCCTTCAGGTTGCGTGTCATGGCCGCGAAACGGACCAGCCTGGCGGCAGTCTCGTCACCGACCCCGCTTTCATGGTCGACGATCCGTTTTTCCAGATCGGCCGACGGGTAATCGAACTCGAGGCCGACGAAGCGCTGGCGGGTGCTCTGCTTCAAGTCCTTCAGTACGCTCTGGTAGCCGGGGTTGTAAGAGATCGCCAAGGCAAATTCCGGGGGCGCGCTCAACACCTCGCCGGTCTTCTCGATCGGCAGGACGCGCCGATCATCGGCGAGGGGGTGGATGACAACGGTCGTATCTTTGCGGGCCTCCACGACCTCGTCCAAATAACAGATCCCGCCCACGCGCACTGCATGGGTAAGCGGACCGTCGATCCAGACCGTGTCGCCCGCAGTTATTAAATAACGCCCTACAAGATCCGAGGCCGTTAGGTCGTCGTGGCAAGAGACCGTCACGAGCGGGCGCTTCAAGCGCCACGCCATATGTTCCATGAATCGCGTCTTGCCGCAGCCCGTGGGGCCTTTCAGGAGCACCGGAATTTTGTTGCGATAGGCTCCCTCGAACAGAGCGATCTCGTCGCCCTGAGCTTCGTAATACGGCTCCTTCGTGATAAGGAGGACCTCGGCTCTCATGGCGCCTGGTTTCACGCGTCCCTCTGCATGCTGTCTTGCTGAATCCATAGTATGCCAAAATCACCGAGCTTCCAAAAAGCAATTGACGGACCCAGGCTCTCTCTCCACAATGGGATCGATTAAAATTTTAGAGCGTGACTTCCTTCCCGCGCAGGGAGCCCGTCCGTTCGCCTCGGCGCTCGTCTGCTGTCTCTTATGGCGCCATAGAAAGTTTCTAACTTTGGTCCTGGCCCAAGGGGGCTTTTTAAGCGTATAAAGTGGACGTCCCCTACCGGCGCGAGCCGCCGCTGGCTTTGGGCGAACGCACTCCTGAGGAGGTCGCTTAATGGCGGATGTAGTTGCAACACACGAGACCATCGTCGTGGTCGGCGGCGGCATAAGCGGCATGACCGCTGCCGTCGAGGCCGCCGAGACCGGCAAGAATGTCATCCTGCTCGAGCGGGCGCCTTCGCTAGGGGGGCGTGTCAGCCAACTCTATAAGTATTTCCCGAAATTGTGTCACCCTACTTGTGGTATGGAGATCAATCTCCGCCGCTTGCGGGGCAACAAGCGCATCAAGGTGTTGACGCAGGCCGAAGTCCGCAAGATCGAGGGGCGCGCTGGCGATTACAAGCTTTCGGTCACCCTCCACCCGCGCTATGTGAACGAAAACTGCACAGCGTGCGGTGCGTGTGGCGAGGCGGTGTCCGCCGAGATCCCCAATCCCTTCGATTACGGCATGAGCCACATGAAGGCCGCCTACCTGCCGTCGCTCATGGCCTACCCCCAGCGCTATGTGATCGATCCCTCAATTCTCGGCACGGCCGACGCCGAGAAGGCCAAGGCCGCATGTAAGTACAGCGCCGTCGATCTCGATATGAAGCCCGAGACCATTACCCTGAGCGCGGGCGCCGTGGTGTGGGCAACTGGCTGGCGGCCTTATGATGCGGCCAAGATTCAGCCCTACGGTTACGACCGGTTCGCCAATGTCATAACAAGCGTGGAGTTCGAGCGCCTGTCGGATCCGCGCGGGCCGACGGCGGGCCGCATCGTGCGCCCCTCCGACGGCAAGGAGGCCAGGAACGTGGCCTTCATCCAGTGCGCGGGGTCTCGCGATCGCAATCATCTCAAGCACTGCTCCCGCATCTGTTGCATGGCCTCCCTGAAGCAGACGACCTACATGCGCGAGCGCTTTGGCGACGAGGCTCAGTCGACCGTTTATTACATCGACATCCGCGCGATCGACCGATTCGAGGATTTCTACCAGAAGGTACAAGCCGATCCCACGGTCCGTTTCCTGAAATCTAAGGTCGCCAATATAACGGAAGACGAGGCGACGGGTGATGTGATCCTGCACGGCGTCGACACGGAGGGCTACCATCGCTACGACAACCGCCACGATCTCTGCGTATTGGCGGTCGGCATGGAGCCGAGTGTCGACGTGCGGTCGATCGCCGATGTGCGGGTCGACGCGAGCGGTTTCATAGAGCTTGGGCCGACGGACGGTGGCATATTTGGCGCCGGGTGCGCCGCCAACGCTCTCGATGTGAATCGGTCGGTGCAGAGTGCCACTGCAAGCGTTTTGCGCGCCGTGCAGGTGGTGAACCGCGTCGCCAAGGCGGAGGGTTAGGATATGGCGGATATGAAGATCGGCGCGTATGTGTGCCAGGGCTGCGGCCTGGGTGAGCGCCTGGATACCAAGGCCTTGGCGCTCGTTGCGCAGAAGGAAGGCAAGGCGCACGTGGTGCGCGAGCACGAATTTCTTTGCAACGGCCAGGGTGTCGCGATGATCCAAAAGGACATCGATGAGGGCGTAAACAGGGTGGTCATCGCCGCCTGCTCGCGGCGCGCCAAGGCCGAAGCCTTCAACTTCGAGAGCGTCGCGGTGGCACGCGTGAATTTGCGCGAACAGGTGATATGGTCGCAGCCCGCCACGGACGAGGCCCGCGAGCTCACCCAGGAGATGGCGGCCGATTATGTCCGCATGGGGTGTGCCGAGGCAAAGAAAGTCCTGGCGCCCACCGCAAACGCCGAACATGGAACCAACAAGCGGGTGTTGGTTGTCGGTGGCGGCATCACCGGGATGACCGCGGCCCTTGAGGCGTCTCGCGCAGGCTACGATGTTCTCTTGGTGGAGAAGACCGGTGCCCTGGGCGGCTATATGGCCAAGCTCCACAGGCGCGTCCCATACCGAGAGCCGTTCGCAGATCCGCAGGCCACCGGGATCGAGGGACTCATGGCGTCGGTGAGCCAGGATCCGCATATCACGGTCTACCTCAACTCGACGACGACCCGGACGAGTGGGGCCCCTGGGCGTTTCAGCGTGGACATTACAACGGAAAGCGGCCAGACCGTGACCGAGAATGTCGGCGCCATCGTAATGGCGAGCGGCTTTAGCCCCTACGATGCCGCCAAGCTTCCCGAGTTTGGCTATGGCAAGAGCCGGAATGTCGTCGATCAAGCGGGTCTCGAGGAGCTTGCCCGCGCGGCAGCGGCAAAGGGCGAGCCTATGCGGCGTCCTTCGGACGGCAAGGAAATCAAGAGTGTCGTCTTCGTTCAATGCGCGGGCCAGCGCGACGCGAGCGGCGCCCATCTCACGTACTGCTCCGGCCATTGCTGTAATACCAGCATGAAGCAGGCCATGTATTTCAAGGAGCAAAACCCCGACATAGACACCGCCATTATCTATACCGACCTCCGCACACCTGGAAACGGAGAGGACTTCTACCGTAGCGCCCAAAGGAAGGGGGTCATCTTCACCAAGGGCAAGGTGGCGTCGGTCGATGTGGGCGGCGATGGCTCCACGACCGTACATTTCCACGACCTGATCCTGGACGACAAGGCGGCGATCATGAAGGACGTCGATCTCGTGGTCCTTGCCACGGGCCAGGTGCCGAACTCGGGCGTGAATATCGATATTCCGCCGGCCGCGAGCGACGTAGATGGCGCAAAGGTCGGCGAGCATGCGGTGTCCGTACTCAACCTCACCTATCGCCAGGGCCCCGATATTCCGCAGCTGAAATACGGCTTCACCGATTCGCATTTCATATGCTTCCCCTACGAGACCCGTCGCACCGGCATCTATGCCGCAGGCCCCGTGCGCCGGCCAATGGATATCACGCAGGCGGTGGAGGACGCCACGGGTGCTGCCCTGAAAGCCATCCAAGCCCTCGAGAACGCGAGTCTTGGGCGCGCCGCCCACCCGCGATCTGGTGACTTGAGTTTCCCGACGTTCCGGCGCGAGGGTTGCACGCAGTGCAAGCGCTGTACAGTGGAATGCCCGTTTGGCGCCATCGACGAAGACGAGCAGCGCTACCCGCAGTTCAACGAGGGCCGTTGCCGGCGGTGCGGGACATGCATGGGAGCATGCCCGGTGCGCGTCATATCCTTTGAGAACTACTCTATAGACAGCGTCGGTTCGCAGATCAAGGCCGTCGACGTTCCGGACGAGTTCTCGGAAAAGCCCCGCATCCTGTTGCTGGCTTGTGAAAATGACGCGTACCCGGCGCTCGACATGGCGGGCGTCGCGGGACACACCTCAAGCGCCTTCGTGCGCACCATACCGGTCCGATGCCTGGGGTCGGTGAACATGATATGGATCACGGATGCCTTGAATAGCGGCTATGATGGAGTCATGTTGATGGGCTGCCGACATGGCGACGATTATCAGTGCCACTTCGTGAAGGGTTCGGAGCTCGCCAATTACCGCATGAGCAAGATCGACGACACCTTGAAAAACCTGAATCTCGAGAAAGATCGGGTCCGGGTGCTCGAGGTGGCGATTGCCGACATTGGCAGGGTTCCGGCGCTCATCAACGACTACGCCGCCAAGATCCAGGAAATCGGCATGAGTCCGTTCAAGGGCTTCTAGGAGGTAGAGGTGGGCGATATCAACACGGCTATGGCGGAACAGTATCGCAACAATTTCCTGAAGGAAGTCGAGGCGAACGTCGAGGAAGGCCAGTGGGTCAAGATGTGCATGCAGTGCGGCGTCTGTTCGGGCTCCTGTCCGCTCGGCCCCGCCTGGGAGCATCCCCCGCAGGAGATTTTTATGATGATACGCGCCGGCCGGCGCGACGAAGTCTTGAAGAGCGAATCTATGTGGATGTGCACGTCTTGCTATAACTGTATCGTGCGCTGTCCGCGCGAGCTGCCCATAACGCACATCATGCACGGGCTTGCCAACTACGCGCACAGGCTCGGACTTGCCCCGAAGATGAATCCTACGCGACGCTTCGCCAAGAAGTTCTGGAACAATCTCGCGAAGTCGGGGCGCGTGAATGAGATCGAGCTTTCCGCGGGCCTTTACTTCATGGACGGGTTCAAGACCGGCATTGCCCGGGCTTGGGCCATGAAGGACATCGGGATCGGAATGCTGAAGGCCAAGCGCCTGAACCCCTTTGGTTTCGTGACGCACAAGGGGTGCAAGGACAAGAAGGGCATCCATCGGATGCTGAAAAAGGCGCGAGAGATCGAGGATCGGCGTAAAGGCTTTGCCGCCTGAGGAGTACCCATATGGCAAGAAAAGAATATTCTTTCTATCCAGGCTGTTCGTCAGAGCGCCTTACGTCCGCGTCCAATTACATGGTATCGGTCGAGGCCATGTGCAAGAAGCTGGATGTCCAGTTGAACGAGATACCGGACTGGAACTGCTGCGGTGCTTCGATTGGTTACGCGGAGGGCGGAGAGCTGCCACGCCATGTGATGAACGCCCGCAACCTCGCGATCTCCGAACAGGTCAATAAGGGCCAGGATGTCGTGGCAACCTGTGCGGCGTGCTGGCTTGGGGCGCGGGAGACCAAAGACCGGCTCGCCCACGACAGCGATTTGCTCGCAGAGACCAACGAGGCCTTGCGCGAAGCCGGCATGAACCTCCAATACAAAGGGGAGCAGGAGGTTCGGCATATGGTCGAGGTGTTGATCGAGGACCTGGGTTATGAGGAGCTCAAGAAGCCGGTCGTGAAGTCTTTGGAGGGCATCAAGTTCGCGGGCTATGTCGGCTGTCAGACGAACCGCCCCTTTGGGATCGTGGGCGAATCGTTCGAGAACCCGAAATATCTCGACAAGCTCGTCGAGATCGTAGGTGGCGAACCGGTCGAGAAATATGACCAGAAGGTGACGTGTTGTGGCGGCGCGCTTGCCTTCTCGGAGCCCGAGAAGAGTCAGGCGCAGATCAAGAAAATCATAGAATCGGCCTATGATCACGGGGCCGAAATGATCGTGACGCCCTGCCCTGTGTGCCAGATGAATGTCGAGGTCTATCAGGGGCAGATCAATAAGCGTTACGGGACCAAGTTCAATATGCCTGTGACCTACTACAGCCAGCTCATGGCGGTAGCCTATGGTGGAAGCGCAAAGGACGCCGGTCTCGACGGCCAGGTGATCCGCGCCCGCAAGCTCGAGGAGATCGCCGCAAAAGGGGCGCGGTGACCGCCCGAGTACCATCACAAGGGCGAGGTGTTTTCTCTTTTGGCGCGCCGGCGCGGGGCTTTCCCCGCAAAGGCGAAGAGGGGGCGCCGCCGAGTCCGTAGGTGAGCGCTGCCCGATTGCCTACAGACTTATTTCGAGTCGTGGGTCCGTGCGCGGGTCTTTACGGTCGGGAGCAATAAAGAGGCGGCTGGCACGTCGAGGGCCGCAGCGATCCTTCCTATGCAGTCTATCCCGATATTGCGCTTACCGCGCTCCATGTCGCTGACATAGGCGCGGTTGACGCCGCTCAGGGCAGCGATATCGTCTTGCGTAAGCCCGCGCATGCGACGGGCCCGCTTCAGGTTGGTGGCGAGGTAAGTTCGTTCAGTGCTGGGCGCCATGCCGCCAATTCTATTGTAGATACAAGGGCATTGGCAAGGCTCGGTCCGGCGGCTTTTTGTAGACTCACGCCATGGACACACTGGCCAAGCGCCTGCGCTACGCCCGCGAGCGGGTGGGGCTTTCACAATCCGAACTCGCGAGGCGTGTGAAGATTCGTCCGCAGGCCATCCAATTCATTGAGGCCGGTCACGTGCGCAGGCCGCGCAGTACGGTCGAAATCGCCCGCGTCCTCGGGGTCAATGCCGAGTGGTTGCTGTTAGGCGAAGGAGCGGTGGAGGTTGCGGTACGCGAGCCGGCCGCCCGCTACCAAGACGAGCCGGCCTTGAGCGACGAGGCGGTGGCCATCGCCCGCCTGTGGATGGAGCTCCCGCAAAGTCAGCGGCTGGCCGTGAAGGAGACGCTCCTCGCCTTGCTCAAGGTGCAATCCTGATGACAAGGCGGATTTAGTTGGATAGGCGTCCCGTGTCGCGGGGCTTATCTTTCGCTTGTGCACGAGTTTCTCCCTGAAGGCCGGGACGGGCGCGTCCAACCAGGCTGCGCCGTCCTAGGCAAGGCCGGTTGCGCATGAACGCGCCCACGCGACGTTTGACGCCGTGTAGTGTCGATGCGCCCTTCGGTGCCGCAAGCCCACAGCGGGTTCTCAAGGATAACGACACCTTCACCATCAGCGATGCCTATGGGGACATGGAGGCGGGCCTACGCCAGGGCGTCTTCCAGGGGCGCCTGCGAGTGCTCGCGGACTGGCGGCTGCGCCTGAACGGTGAGCGCCCCCTGCTCCTCAATTCCTCCGTGAAGCCCGACAATTCCTTGCTGCTCGTGGATATGACCAATCGCGAGCAACCGGAAAGCGGCCTGGGCCAAGGGGCGCTCCATCTATTTCGAACACGCTTTCTTTGGCGACGGGCTTCTTACGAGCGCCTGCGCATCACCAACTACACGGATGGTCCGCTTGCGCTTGAGATCGCGTTTTCGTATGCGGTCGACTTCCGCGACATATTCGCCGCCACAACGGACACGGATCGTATCGGTGACGCATCGTTTCGGGCCGAAATCGAGGACGGGTCCGTCCGTCTCCATGCGTCCCACCCGCTCCGGGTCGGCTCCTTTGCGCGCGTCAGTTTCTCGGGAATGGCAGGAGACCTCGGGCCCGCGACGGCTGTGTTCCGGGTCGTCCTCGAACCGCACGAGGTGCGCCCTCTTTTCGTGGTCACGGAATTCTTTTCGGCGGCCGAGCCCGTGTGTGATCCCGTCGATTACGAAATCGCTTATCAGCAGCAGACCGCTGATCTGTTGGACCGCGAGGAGAAACCGTATATAGCGAGCAACAATGTCGATTTCGACGCCCTCATGTCGCGTTCGGCGGCTGATCTCGTGACCCTGTCGACAGGTACCTCGAGCGCGTCTTACCCCTATAGTGGTATCCCTTGGCACGACACGGCCTTGGGGCCCGATGCTATTCTCACGGCCCTCCAGATGCTCGCTTTCGATCCCGCCATCGCCCGTGGCGTGCTCGCCTGCCTCGTGCCGTCTGAAGTCGTTGCGCGACGCGACGCTTCTTGCGGCGACGGACCCCTCGCGACCCGGTCCTCCGTGGACCCTGGGCGAACTCGCGGTCGCCACCAACCATGGTCGAGCGAGATGACCGCGCTCTTCGTGTGGCTTGCAAGCCTCTATCTCGAGCGGACCGGCGAGACCGCTTTTCTCGAGCGGCTATGGCCGACCCTGACCGACGCCTGCTCCGAGCTGGACCGGCGCGCCGGCGAGGATGGCTTTGTCTGGTGCGAGGGTCCGGTGCCTGCCGGGCCTGTGTTCGGTGTTTCGCCGGACGCCATGGCGCTTGCCGAATGGGGGCTCGGGGACGCGTCGCCACGCGCCTCATGCGAGACGCAGGCCTATGTGTATGCCGCCAAGTCCAGTCTCGCCTCGGCGGCTCTCATTCTGGGGCGGGACGAGCAGGCGCGGGCGCTGAGGGCTGGGGCAGATGCGCTGAAGCGCCGGTTCGCCGACGCCTTCTGGCAACCGGATCGACGCTTCTATGCCGCCACGCTCGATCACCGCAGAGGCGGTGCTGCCGCTTCCGGTCTCCATGTTGCAGCGGCGCTCTTTGCCGGTGTGGCCCAGGAGGCAGGCGCGGACAGCGTGGCCTGTGCCGTGACGGCCGACAGCTTCTTTAGCGGCTGGGGCGTACGTAGTCTCGCCGCCGGTTCCTTGCGCTACAACCCGCTGTCTTATCATCACGGTTCCGTTTGGCCACGGGACAATGCGCTCTTGGCGGCGGGCCTTGCCCGCTACGGCTATCGGGATGCGGCCTTGCGGATCACCGAGGCCCTGTTCGACGTAAGCCGCTTCACGGATCTCCACAGGCTTCCCGAGCTCTTTTGTGGTCTACCACGCCACGGCGACGAGCCGCCCACCTTCCACCCGCTCGCCTGCAGTCCGAGCGCCGGCGCCTCGGCCGCCCCTTTCCTGCTGCTCCAAGCCTGCCTCGGCCTCTCGGTCTGCGCCCTCGGCCGTCCGTGTGTCCGCTTCTTGTACCCCCGTCTGCCCCGCTTCCTCACGGAACTGCGCATCGAGGGGCTGCGCCTAGGCGACGGGCGCGTCGATCTCGTGGTGCGACGACATCGCGACGATGTCACGGTCACCGTGCCTTTCCGTCGGGGCGAGGTCGAGGTCGTGGTGGTGCGGTGACACTCTCACCCGCTCAAGCGGGTGAGAGTGTCACGTTCAATGATCAGCTGCGCCGCGCGGGGCCCCAACGTCTTCGTTGGCATACCATACTGTTCGCCCAACATGCACCTCAAGCGGAGACGCGCTGTGCGCGCAATATGACACTCGTGATATTTCGCGGCAATGCTGACCGTGCGGATTTCGGGCCTGTTTCCGAGAGCTGGGTCGGGGCGAGGGGTAGACTCCTGCGGGCTGCTGCGAAAAGCGAGGAGTTGACGGGCCGGGATCGGCAGATGGTCAGGCGGCTCGTCTGAGGGATCGGTTACCGGCGCGGCCTTTCAACCAGTTCGCGCGGGAATCCCCGCCGTTCAGGGCGGGGAGGAACCCCACAGGGACTTCCTTCGGTCGTAGCGCCGCCGCGTAGCGGCGATGCTTCACATGCACAGGACAATAACTTATGCTTGTGAACAATGGATACATTGCCAACCTCCCAGGCACTGACCTGCAAATTGAAACTGCTGCTGGACAAGGAGCAGGTCGACGCTGTCCGGTGCACGGCACAGGCTTACCGGGATGCGCTGAATCACGCATCCGCCGTGGCTTTCGCCAGCGGCAAGATGTCGCAGGGAATGAAACTGCAAACGCTGGTCTATTAGGATCTGCGGACACGGTTCGGGCTCCCCGCGCAAATGGCCTGCAACGCGCCCCGGCAGGTGGCGGCGGCGTACAAGACCCTTTGGGAGCGGGCCCGCTCCAACGCCACCCACAAGGCGCGCGGCTGGACCAAACGCCAGTACAAGGGGCTGGACAAGGCCCCGCAATTTACCGCCCTGACGGTGACGCTGAACCATAAGCGGGATTGGTCATTAGGCCAAAACCAGACTGTGAGTATCGGCACTCTGGAAGGTCGTATTCGATGCCGGTACGAAGGCTGGAGCCGGCACCTGGAGTGGTTGGCGCATACCGCGGAGCATGGCATCACGCTCGGCGCCGCCAAACTCTGGCAAGATCCGATCACTCAGGCGTGGTATCTGCTGGTGGCAGTCGAGAAGGTCCTGGATCCTCAGGCCCTGACGCAGATCACCACCATCAAGGGCGTGGACCTGAACCGACGCAATATCGCGGTGGAATCCAATACGCGCGGCAAATGTCGTTTTTATCATGGCGGACACCAGAGGCATTTGGCCGAACGTGCCGCCAGTATACGGAGTGCGCTGCAAGCGAAGGGCACTCGTGGGGCCAAGGCGGTTTTACGCCGCCTGGCCCTGCGAGAAAGACGGCTGAATGCGGATACGGCGCACTGCGTAAGCAAGACCATCGCGGAGCCACACGCGATGGTGGGTTTGGAGTGGCTGAAAGACATCCGCAACCGTACCGAGCGTCGTCACTCGAAGCAGGCTTCGGTGAAACGGCGCCGGACCAACCGCAAGGTGAGCAGTTGGCGCTTTGCGGATGTGCAGGCCAAAACCGCGTACAAAACCCGGCTGTCGGGCGGCGTGCCGATTTGGGTGGATGCGGATTACACCAGTCAGGGGTGCTCTATTTGCGGGCACACCGGAAAGGAGAATCGACCCAATAACGGCCTGTTGTTTGTTTGTGCCCATTGCGGTCACACCCTCCATGCCGATTTGGTGGCAGCAAGAAACATCAGTATGCGAACGCTCCTCATCCGGCAGGACTGGGTGAGGACGGGGCGATTGTCAGCCGCCCCTGAAGCATCGGGCGATGAAGCCAAAGCCGCGCGTCTTTCGAGATACGCGGAGTTGCGGTGGAGTCCGGATGCAAGCTCCGTCCTTTAGGGCGGAGTTGTTGACACAGTGGGGTACATGGGGCCCCGATGGCCAGAAACGCTCGAAGAAGGAGAACGGCCGGCACTACCGGGGCCGGGTGTGGGATGCCATGCCCGCCCTGCCGCTGTAGCCCACGAACAAACACCTCGACTTCTCGCGCGAAAGCGCTCCTCGAGCATTCAGGGGCCCTGTCGGCGCGGGTCATCGCGCCCTGAGAAATAGCCGGGTTTCGCGGGGCGCAGATGGATACCCGCAAACGACAGGAAACAGACCCGGATCAGCGGCGCGCGACGTCCCCCTCATGGGTCTTGTCGCGCGGCCCGAAGCCCGACGCCGCGAGCTCCGCCGCCCTCATCATGGCCCGCGCCTTGTTCATGGTCTCTTCCCACTCGCGCTCGGGGACCGAATCCGCGACGATCCCCGCGCCGACCTGCAAAAACAGCCGGCCATTACGCAGGACAGCCGTGCGGATCGCGATCGCCATATCCATGTTGCCGTTCCACCCGATATAACCCACGGCGCCCGCATAGAGCCCGCGCTTGACGGGCTCCAGCTCGTCGATGATCTCCATGGCGCGCACCTTGGGTGCGCCAGTGAGAGTGCCCGCCGGGAATGTCGCGCGCAACACATCGAAGGCATCGAGACCCGGGCGCAGGCTTCCCGTGACGTGCGACACGAGATGCATGACGTGTGAATATCGCTCGATGGTCATGCGGTCGGTCACGGCCACGGTCCCGGTCTCCGCCACCCGCCCCACATCGTTGCGACCGAGATCCACGAGCATCACATGCTCGGCCCGCTCCTTGGGGTCGGCGAGCAGCTCGGCGGCCAAGGCCGCGTCCTGCCGCTCGTCCTGGCTGCGCGGACGGGTCCCCGCGATCGGTCGCACCGCCACCTCGCGACCTTCGAGCTTGGCCAGGATTTCGGGCGATGACCCGACGATATGGAAATCGCCGAGGTCGAGCAAGTACATGTAAGGGGATGGGTTGATGCGGCGCAGGGCGCGATAGAGATCAAGCGGCGTAAAGGTCGCCTGCGTCGACAATCTTTGCGAAAGCGCGACCTGCATGATGTCGCCGGCGGCAATGTATTCGCGTGATCGCTCGACGGCCGCCTCGAAACCCGCCCTGGTGAATCCCGATACGAAGTCATCTTCACGGATGGGCGAAGCCTGCGCGGGCAGGAACATCGGGGCCTCGAGCGGCTCGCGCAGTATCCCCTCGAGCTCGTCCAGGCGGCGCTCAGCCTGCGCGCGGCCTTCAACCCCTGCGGCTTGATTGACGTGCACCACGAGCGACAAGGTGCCGCGCAGGTTGTCGAAAATGACCACCTCCTCGGAGAGGAGAAAGAGCGTATCCGGCCCCCCGATCTCGTCGGGTTTCGGGTTTTCGCCCAAGGTCGGCTCGATGTGGCGCACGGTCTCATACCCGAAATATCCGACGAGACCACCGTGAAACTTAGGCAGCGCCGGATCCGACGCTACCTGGAAGCGGGACTTGAAGGCCCTGACGGTGGCGAGGATATCGTCCGTCTGTCCGCGCTCGACGACGAGCCCGTCCCGCTCGATTGTCACATCGCGCCCGAATAGGCGCAGACAGATCCGGGCCGGCAGCCCGATCAGCGAGTAACGCCCCCACTTCTCGCCCCCATGCACGGATTCCAGCAAATAGGAGTACCGCCCCCGCGCGAGCTTCAGGTAACAGCTCAAGGGGGTGTCAAGGTCGGCCAGGACCTCGCGAATGACGGGGACGAAGCGGCCGCCTATCGCATCAAATGTCAAACTGCGCTTTTCTGGCATGACGTATATTCCTCAAGGGGTACGGGGTCATCATCGTTCCCTTAAGGCGCCATCGACGGCCGTAGCGCGTCATGGCATGGCCTTCGAGAGCAGGAAACGCTCGTCGAAGCGGAAGAAATCGCGGATGTCGGCAAAGATGGGCGTAACGGCCGCGGCGCCCAAGGCTGGCAGGTCCACACCGTGATGATAGCCGTAGCCTACCGCGACCGCGACCATCTCGGCGGCCTTTGCCGCGCGCATATCGTTGCCCGAATCCCCGACCAGCGCGGCGCCGTCGCGCGCCACGCCCAGGCGCTCACAGGCCACCACGAGCGGCAAGGGGTCGGGCTTCACACGCGCAAGTTCGTCGCCGCTCAATACGACATCGAAATATGCGGCGATTCCCAAGGCCTGCAAGAGCGGTCTCGTGAAGCGTCCCGCCTTGTTGGTCACGCAGGCGATGCGGAAGCCGTCGGCCCTGAGAGCCGCCAAGGTCTGGGCAACACCCGGGTACAGGCGGCTGCGGTCTGCCACGTGCGCCTCGTAATAATCGCCGTAGAGGGCCTGCGCCTCCTCGAAGAGCGCCGGGTCCGGTTCCCCGAACCGCTCCCCCGTGAGGGCGCGCTTGATGAGCCGGGGGACGCCGTCTCCGATCCAGCTGGCGACGGTCGCCTCGTCCTCGGTCGGACGCCCGAGCGTCGCCAACATGTGGTTGGCGGCGCATGCCAAATCCGGCGCCGTGTCCACCAGGGTCCCGTCCAGATCAAACAGGAGCCCCGCCGCTAGGAAGGTGGTCATGCCTTGGATAGCTCCTCGCGCATCTTCTGGATGGTGGCCCGATAATCCGAGGTTCCAAAAATCGCGGAGCCAGCGACGAAGGTATCGGCCCCCGCCGCGGCGATCTCGCGTATATTGTCGATCTTCACGCCGCCGTCGATCTCAAGACGGATCGGCCGGCCGCCCGCATCGATCAGCTTGCGCACGGCGCGCAGTTTATCGAGGGCGGAGCGGATGAAACTCTGGCCGCCGAAGCCTGGATTTACGGACATGATGAGGATCATGTCGACCTTGTCCATGACATAATCGAGATAGGAGAGCGGTGTGGCGGGATTGAACACGAGACCGCACCGACAGCCGCTATCCTTGATCAGGCCCAGGGTCCGATCGACGTGTTCGCTCGCCTCGGGATGGAAGGTGATATAGGTCGCGCCTGCCTTGACGAAGTCAGGGATGAGGCGGTCGACGGGCTTCACCATGAGGTGCACGTCGATATCCGCCCCGACGCCGTTCTTGCGCAACGCTTCGCAAACGAGCGGCCCTATCGTCAGGTTGGGTACATAATGGTTATCCATGACATCGAAGTGGACCATATCCGCGCCCGCGGCGAGTACGGTATGGACCTCCTCGCCGAGCCGGGCGAAGTCAGCCGAAAGAATCGAAGGTGCTATCTTGAAGTCGCGCATGAATGGCCCCAAAGCTAAAGTCGGCAATGTACCCGATAGCGCGTCGATTTGCAGCACCTGCGGCGCCCCTCGACGCGGCGCGAGAGGGGGCCTATGGTTTCCTGATGGGTCCTCCGAACCCCGATGCGAGCTGAACGGGCTCCGGCGTCCGGAGCCGCCCCCGCGCACCGACCAAAAGGTCGCGCTGACGCCCCGGAGGGCCGCCTGCACGCGGGGGCCCTCCCGTTACCATGAACCCGGATCGAGCGCTCGAGGCGCGCGCTTTGAATCCCAGGCAGAGGTCGAGTGATGACAGAAGCACCGCAACCATGCGTACTCCTCATATTCGGAGCCACAGGCGATCTGGCCCGCCGCAAGCTCATGCCCGCGCTCTTCCGGCTCCACGCCAAGGGTCTGCTCCCCAAAGGCTTCGCGATCCTGGGGGCAAGCCGCAGACCCTTGTCCCATGACCAGTTCCGGGCCCTCATGCGCGAAGCCTGCGCCACGTTCTGCGCGACCGCCCCGAGTGACGAGCAATGGAGCAGTTTCTCCGAGTGCCTGTATTACGAGGCCGGCCACTTCACGGACCAGACCCTGTTCCAACGCCTGAATATGTCGCTGCGCGAGATCGATCACCGTCATGGCACGGAAGGAAACCGGATCTTCTACTTGGCTACCCTGCCGAGCAGCTACCCCTTGCTCGTAAGACAGCTCCAGGGGGCAGAGATGATCAACAAGGTGGATGACCGACCGTTTACGCGGCTCATCGTCGAAAAGCCCTTCGGTCGAGATCTGGACAGCGCCATCGCCTTGAATGACGAGATTTCGACCGTGTTCCGGGAAGATCAGGTCTACCGGATAGACCATTATCTCGGCAAAGAAACGGTGCAGAATATCCTGGTGTTTCGTTTCGCCAACGCCATATTCGAGCCCCTCTGGAA